>NZ_JBVHWM010000004.1:79452-292476 GCF_055564375.1 Streptomyces sp. NPDC029138 | reverse complement strand
GCCTTCCCGGTGCTGGCCGCCGCGCTGTTCGCCCTGGAGGCGGACCGCAAGTTCGGTGCCCATGTCTTCGACGCGGCCAACGGCGGAGCCCTGCTCTGGCAACACCTCTTCTGGTTCTTCGGCCACCCAGAGGTGTACATCATCGCGCTGCCGTTCTTCGGCATCATCAGCGAAGTGATCCCGGTGTTCTCCCGTAAGCCGATGTTCGGCTACATGGGTCTGATCGCCGCGACCATCGCGATCGCCGGTCTGTCCGTGACGGTGTGGGCCCACCACATGTACGTCACCGGTGGTGTGCTGCTGCCGTTCTTCTCCTTCATGACCTTCCTGATCGCCGTCCCGACCGGTGTGAAGTTCTTCAACTGGATCGGCACCATGTGGAAGGGCTCGTTGTCCTTCGAGACGCCGATGCTCTGGGCGACCGGCTTCCTGATCACCTTCACGTTCGGTGGTCTGACCGGTGTCATCCTGGCCTCGCCGCCCATGGACTTCCACGTCTCCGACTCGTACTTCGTGGTGGCCCACTTCCACTACGTGGTCTTCGGCACGGTCGTCTTCGCCATGTTCTCCGGCTTCCACTTCTGGTGGCCGAAGTGGACCGGCAAGATGCTCGACGAGCGGCTCGGCAAGATCACCTTCTGGACGCTGTTCATCGGCTTCCACGGCACCTTCCTCGTCCAGCACTGGCTGGGCGCCGAGGGCATGCCGCGCCGCTACGCCGACTACCTGGCCGCCGACGGCTTCACCGCGCTGAACACGGTGTCGACCATCAGCTCCTTCCTGCTCGGCCTGTCGATCCTGCCGTTCCTCTACAACGTCTGGAAGACGGCCAAGTACGGCAAGCCGGTCGGCGTGGACGACCCGTGGGGCTACGGCCGTTCGCTGGAGTGGGCGACCTCCTGCCCGCCGCCCCGGCACAACTTCCTCACCCTGCCGCGGATCCGCAGCGAATCCCCGGCGTTCGACCTGCACCACCCTGAGATCGCCGCGCTCGAACAGCTCGAGCACGCCGGTCACGGCACCGCCGTCGCGGGCAGCAAGGAGGCCGGCAAGTGAAGATCCAGGGTCGGATGTTCATCTGGCTGAGCGTCTTCATCCTGATCATGGCCATCGTGTATGGCGTGTGGTCGAAGGAGCCGGCCGGTACCACCGCTCTCTTCCTGGCCTTCGGCCTGAGCGTCATGATCGGCTTCTACCTGGGCTTCACCGCCCGGCGGGTCGACGCGGGCGCCCAGGACGACAAGGAGGCCGACGTCGCGGACGACGCGGGCGAGCTGGGCTTCTTCAGCCCGCACAGCTGGCAGCCGCTCATGCTGGGCTTCGGCGGTGCCGTCGCCTTCCTCAGCATCGCGGTCGGCTGGTGGCTGATCTACTTCGCCGCCCCGTTCATCGTGGTCGGCATCTTCGGCTGGGTGTTCGAGTACTACCACGGTGAGAACCGCACCCAGTAGCACTCACGGAACACACCGGGAGCCCGGACCCTCCATCAGGGGGGTCCGGGCTCCGGGCTTTTCCGGCCGCTTCGGCGTGTCCTTCCTTTGCCGCAGTGTCGTTCACTCGTACGAGTTACCCGCCGTGCCGGTAAGCTCTCCACCTCATAGCGTGATCATATGAACCACACTCCGCGGACCCGCACCGTCGTCAGCTGCGCGCTGCTGGTGACCGCCCTCGGCGCGGGCGTCACCGCTTGCGGTTCGGACGGCAACCCCCTGTCGGCCAGGCCGTACGACGCAGCGGGCCTGATCTCCTTCAACGGCCCCACCGAAGCGGGGAAGCGGGCCGATCCGGACAAGCCCCTGGAGGTCACCGCCAACAGCGACGACGGCCGTATCACGGACGTCACCGCCCAGGACTCCACAGGGCGCCACGTGGCGGGCGAACTCGCCGCCGACGGCAGCCGCTGGCACAGCACCTCCCCGCTGGCCGCCAACGCCCACTACACGGTCACGGTGAGCACCGAGGACGAGGACGGCGCGCCCGGCCGCAAGGTCCTCACGTTCGACACCAGCGGGCCGACGACCAAGCAGCGCCTGAACGTCACGTTCGGGCCGGAGAAGGGCACCTACGGCGTCGGACAGCCGATCACGGCCCAACTCGACCACGAGATCAAGGACAAGGCGCAGCGCGCCGTCGTGGAGCGGGCCCTGAGGGTGGAGTCCACGCCGGCCGTGCAGGGCGCCTGGCACTGGGTCGACAACAAGGAACTCCACTACCGGCCCAAGGACTACTGGCCCGTTCACGCCACCATCCAGGTGCACAGCAACCTGGAGGGCGTCAAGATCGGCGACCGGCTGTGGGGCGGCCCGTCCAAGCCGCTGAAGATCACCACGGGCGACAGGATCGAGGCCGTCACGGACGCCGCCACGCACCAGATGACGGTCTACAAGAACGGCGAGGAGATCAACCAGATCCCCGTCACGACGGGCAAGCCCGGCTTCGAGACCCGCAACGGCGTCAAGGTCGTCCTGGCCAAGCAGTACTTCGTACGCATGCGCGGCACCACGGTCGGCATCGCCGAGGGCAGCGCCGACTCCTACGACCTGCCGGTCTACTACGCCACCCGGGTCACCTGGTCCGGCGAGTACGTCCACGCCGCCCCCTGGTCCGTGGGCTCCCAGGGGTACGCCAACGTCAGCCACGGCTGCACCGGTATGAGCACGTCCAACGCCGAGTGGTTCTTCGACACCGTCCGCGAGGGCGACATCGTCAAGGTCGTCAACTCCAACGGCGACGACATGGAGCCCTTCGGCAACGGCTTCGGCGACTGGAACGTCGACTGGCAGAAGTGGCGCCAGGGCAGTGCCCTCTTCAACGGCAAACCGGAGGGCCCGGCCCCGGGAGACGCGCTACGCGTCCAGCCGGCAGCCGCGTGATGAAGGGGCGCGGGGAACGGCGCGAGAAGGCCCCACCGGACCGCACTCGCGCACGCACCTCGCGCCCCTCCCCGCTAGGCGCCCACCAACCGCTGCTGACGGAGCAGGGAGGCCAGGGCCGAGGCGAACTCCACCGGATCCACCGGCAGGGTGACCGCCGCGTCGGCCCGGCTCCACGTGGCCAGCCAGGCGTCCTGCGGCCGCCCCATGAGCAGCAGCACCGGCGGACAGTTGAAGACCTCGTCCTTGATCTGCCGGCACATCCCCATGCCGCCCATCGGCACGGCCTCGCCGTCGAGCACGCAGACGTCGATGCCGCCCTTGTCCAGTTCCCGCAGCACCGCCTCGGGAGTCGCGCACTCCACGAACTCGACCAGGGGGACGTCGGGCGCCGGCCGACGCCCGGCGGCCAGCCGTACTTGCTCGCGGGTGTTGGAGTCGTCGCTGTAGACCAGCACCGTGGCGGTCGGCTGCATTGTTCCTCCGAGACGTCAGCGTCGTACGGACAGGACGGGCGGGCCCGTTCGGGCGGATGTTACTCCCGCCATCGTCCCCATGAACACCACGTCAACACCGGTCTCCTGGGTGGCAACACTCCGAACGGCACCCCCCGGAGTGAGCGCGAGATAAGCGACCGACATAATGTCGGTCGTGGCGACAGCAACGACAGTAGAAACCGGGCACGCGCACCCGTCGGTCAACCGGCCGAACCTCACCAGCGTCGGAACCATCATCTGGCTGAGTTCCGAGCTGATGTTCTTCGCGGCCCTCTTCGCGATGTACTTCACCCTCCGGTCGGTGACCGGACCGGCTCACTGGAAGGAGATGGCGGAGGCACTCAACGTGCCCTTCTCCGCCACGAACACCACCATCCTGGTGCTCTCCTCCCTCACCTGCCAGCTCGGCGTGTTCGCGGCCGAGCGCGGCGATGTGAAGAAGCTCCGTGGCTGGTTCATCCTCACCTTCATCATGGGTGCGATCTTCATCGGCGGTCAGATCTACGAGTACACGGAGCTGGTGAAGAAGGACGGCATCTCGCTGTCCTCCGACCCGTACGGCTCGGTGTTCTACCTGACCACCGGCTTCCACGGCCTGCACGTGACGGGCGGTCTCATCGCCTTCCTGCTGGTCCTCGGCCGCACCTACATGGCCAAGAGGTTCACTCACGAGCAGGCGACCGCCGCCATCGTCGTGTCCTACTACTGGCACTTCGTCGATGTCGTCTGGATCGGCCTCTTCGCCACGATCTACCTGATCAAGTAGCCGGGACCGCTCCCGCACATCCAGAAGCACCGACGCAGAAGATCCTGACACCGGGGTAATCCGTGAAAAAGCTCTCCGCACGACGACGCCATCCGCTGGCGGCGGTCGTCGTCCTACTCCTCGCGCTGGCGGCCACTGGGGGGCTGTACGCCGCGTTCGCGCCCGCGGGCAAGGCGCAGGCCGATGAAACCTCCCAGTCCCTGACCATCAAGGAGGGCAAGAAGCTCTACGAGGTCGGCTGCGCCAGCTGCCACGGCACCGGTGGCCAGGGCTCCTCCGACGGCCCGAGCCTCGTCGGCGTGGGCGCCGCGGCCGTCGACTTCCAGGTCGGCACCGGCCGTATGCCCGCCGCCACCTCGCAGGGCGCCCAGGTCCCGCGCAAGAAGAACATCTACACGCAGGCCCAGATCGACCAGCTGGCCGCGTACATCGCCTCGCTGGGCGCCGGCCCGAACGTGCCCACGAAGCAGCAGTACGGCCCCGCGGGCGCGGACATCGCCAAGGGCGGCGAGCTGTTCCGCACCAACTGCGCGCAGTGCCACAACTTCACCGGCAAGGGCGGCGCCCTGACCAAGGGCAAGTTCGCGCCGGACCTGGAGGGTGTCGCTCCGAAGCACATCTACGAGGCCATGCAGACGGGCCCGCAGAACATGCCGTCCTTCCCCGACACCACGCTGTCGGAGAAGAACAAGAAGGACATCATCGCGTACCTCAACGCGGTCAACGGCGACAAGACCGAGAACCCGGGTGGTCTGGAGCTGGGCGGCCTCGGGCCGGTCAGTGAGGGTCTGTTCGGCTGGATCTTCGGCCTCGGCACGCTCATCGTGGTCGCCGTCTGGGTCGCCGCTCGGACCGCAAAGGCCAAGAAGTCATGAGTAGCCAAGACATTCCAGAAGAGAACCTGCCCGCTGAGCAGGACCACGCGCACGGCGCGGTAGGGATCGCGGACGAGGAGAACCCGTTCGCGGACCCGGGGCTGCCGCCGCACGAGCACCGGATCCAGGACGTCGACGAGCGGGCCGCCAAGCGGTCCGAGCGCAACGTCGCCCTGCTGTTCACGGTGTCGATGCTGGCCACCATCGGCTTCATCGTCGCGTACCTGGCGGTCCCGCACGACAAGCAGATCTTCGTCTTCCCGATCGGGCACATCAACGCGCTGAACTTCGCGCTCGGTCTGACCCTCGGTGTGGCGCTGTTCTGCATCGGCGCGGGCGCGGTCCACTGGGCCCGCACCCTGATGTCCGACGTGGAGGTCGCCGACGACCGTCACCCGATCGAGGCTCCCGCCGACGTCCGGGCGAAGGTGCACGCGGACTTCCGCCAGGGCGCGAAGGAGTCGGCGCTCGGCCGCCGCAAGCTGATCCGCAACACGATGTTCGGCGCGCTGGCCCTGGTGCCGCTCTCCGGTGTCATGCTGCTCGGCGGTCTCGGCCCGGCGCCGGGGACCAAGCTCCGCCACACCATGTGGGCCAAGGGCAAGCGCCTGGTCAACGTGAACACGAACCAGCCGCTGCGTCCCGAGGACGTCTCCGTCGGCTCGCTCACCTTCGCCAAGCCGGACGGCCTGGAGGAGCACTCCGAGGAGTTCCAGACGGAGATCGCCAAGGCCGCCCTGATGATCGTCCGGCTCCAGCCGGGCAACATCAAGGACAAGCGCGAGCTGGAGTGGTCGCACGAGGGCATCGTCGCCTACTCGAAGATCTGCACCCACGTCGGCTGTCCGATCTCCCTGTACGAGCAGCAGACGCACCACGTGCTGTGCCCGTGCCACCAGTCCACCTTCGACCTCTCCGACGGTGCCCGAGTGATCTTCGGCCCCGCCGGCCACGCCCTGCCGCAGCTGCGCATCGGTGTGGACAGTGAGGGTTACCTCCAGGCGCTCGGCGACTTCGAGGAGCCCGTCGGTCCTGCATTCTGGGAGCGCGGATGAGTACTTCAGCGAACGAGACCCCCCGCTCTCGCGGGAAGGCACCGGCCGGCGAGCGTCTCGCCGACTGGGCCGACGGCCGGCTCGGGATCTACTCCCTCGCCAAGGCCAACATGCGCAAGATCTTCCCCGACCACTGGTCGTTCATGTTGGGTGAGGTCTGCCTCTACAGCTTCATCATCATCATCCTGACGGGTGTCTATCTGACGCTGTTCTTCCACCCGTCGATGAACGAGGTGGAGTACCACGGCTCGTACGTCCCGCTCCAGGGGCAGATGATGTCCGAGGCGTTCAGCTCGACCCTGCACATCTCCTTCGACGTGCGCGGTGGTCTGCTCATGCGGCAGATCCACCACTGGGGCGCGGTCGTCTTCATCGCCGGCATGTTCGTGCACATGATGCGCGTGTTCTTCACCGGCGCGTTCCGCAAGCCGCGTGAGGTCAACTGGCTGTTCGGCTTCCTGCTGCTCGTCCTGGGCATGTTCACCGGTTTCACCGGTTACTCGCTCCCGGACGACCTGCTCTCCGGCACCGGTGTCCGCTTCATGGAGGGCGCGATCCTGTCCGTGCCGATCGTCGGCACGTACATCTCGTTCTTCCTCTTCGGCGGCGAGTTCCCGGGCGGCGACTTCGTGGCCCGCTTCTACTCGATCCACATCCTGCTGCTCCCGGGCATCATGCTGGGCCTGGTGGTGGGCCACCTGATCCTGGTCTTCTACCACAAGCACACGCAGTTCACGGGTCCCGGCAAGACGAACAAGAACGTCGTCGGCATGCCGCTGCTGCCGGTGTACATGGCGAAGGCCGGCGGCTTCTTCTTCCTGGTCTTCGGTGTGCTCGCGGCCCTCGCGGCGATCGCGCAGATCAACCCGATCTGGGCCATCGGCCCCTACCGTCCGGACCAGGTGTCCACCGGCGCCCAGCCGGACTGGTACATGGGCATGGCCGAGGGTCTGATCCGTGCCATGCCGGGCTGGGAGATCGACTTCTGGGGCCACACGCTCGTCCTGGGCGTGTTCATCCCGCTGGTGCTGTTCGGCGTGATCCTCGGCGCGATCGCGGCGTACCCGTTCATCGAGGCCTGGGTCACCGGCGACAAGCGCGAGCACCACATCCTGGACCGCCCGCGCAACGCTCCGACCCGTACGGCGTTCGGTGTCGCCTGGCTGACCGTGTACTTCGTGATGCTGATCGGTGGCGGCAACGACATCTTCGCCACGCACTTCCACCTGTCGATCAACGCGGTCACCTGGTTCGTCCGGATCGCCTACTTCGTGGCCCCGGTCATCGCGTTCATCGTCACCAAGCGGATCTGCCTGGGCCTCCAGCGCCGCGACCGCGACAAGGTGCTGCACGGCCGCGAGACCGGCATCATCAAGCGGCTGCCGCACGGTGAGTTCATCGAGGTGCACGAGCCGCTCAGCCAGGAGCAGCTGCACACGCTCACCTCGCACGAGCAGTACACGCCGGCCGAGATCGGTCCGACGGTCGACGAGAACGGGGTCGAGCGCAAGGTCCCGGCCTCGGAGAAGCTGCGGGTGAAGCTGTCCAACGCCTACTACGGCGAGGACAACCAGATCCCGAAGCCGACCGTCGAGGAGTACAAGGAGATCACGAGCGGCCACGGCCACCACTGATCCCCGCGTCGCCACGCCACTCCGAAGGGCCCCGTCCGTAACCCGGACGGGGCCCTTCGCCGTGCCTCCGGCTGGATAGGGTGGTGTACGACGTAGCAGGAATCTGTTCAAGGAGCGGCTGATGAGCGCTGTGACCCCCGCTGGAGGCGACACCGCGGCGGGCCGCTCCTGGCCCGCCCTGCTGAACGGTCTGCTGGACGGCCGGGACCTGTCCGCCGACGACACCGCCTGGGCCATGGACCTGATCATGCGCGGGGAGGCGACCGACGCGCAGATCGCCGGGTTCATGGTGGCGCTGCGGGCCAAGGGCGAGACGGTCCAGGAGATCACCGGACTGGTCCGGACGATGTACGCGCACGCGAACGTCATCGAGGTGCCCGGCCCGGCCGTCGACATCGTCGGCACCGGCGGGGACGGCGCCAAGACGGTGAACATCTCCACCATGTCCTCGATCGTCGTCGCGGGCGCGGGTGCCAAGGTCGTCAAGCACGGCAACCGCGCCGCGTCCTCCGCCTCCGGCTCCTCCGACGTCCTGGAGAAGCTCGGCATCAACCTGAACCTGACCCCGCAGCGGGTGGCCGAGGTGGCCGAGGAAGCCGGCATCACCATCTGCTTCGCGGTGCGGTTCCATCCGTCCCTGCGCCATGTCGCCCCCGCGCGCGGCCAGTTGGGCATCCGGACCACCTTCAACGTGCTGGGCCCGCTGACCAACCCCGCGCAGGTGCGGTCGCAGGCCGTCGGTGTCGCGGATCCCCGCATGGCGCCGATCGTCGCCGGCGTCCTCGCCGAGCGCGGCAACTCGGCGCTGGTCTTCCGGGGCGACGACGGCCTCGACGAGCTGACCGTGACCGCTACCTCCCGGGTGTGGGTGGTCCGGGACGGCAAGGTCACCGAGGAGACCTTCGACCCGCGCGAGGTCGGCATCGACCTCGTCCCCGTGGACGCCCTGCGCGGTGCCGACGCCTCCTACAACGCCGAGGTCGCCCGCCGCCTGCTCGACGGTGAGACAGGGGCCGTACGGGACGCCGTCCTGCTGAACTCGGCGGCGGCGCTGGTGGCCCTCGAGCCGACGGACGCGCCGCTCACCGAGCAGATCCGCGCGGGCATGGCGCGGGCCGCGGAGTCGATCGACTCGGGCGCGGCCAAGCGCACCCTGGACCGCTGGGTGGCCGTCAGCAACGCCTAGCGCCCCGGGAGTCGTCCCGCGATCCGGACACGGGTTGCGGGACGACGATCACTTCAGTACGTTCCTGTACCAGGTCATGAGTGACAGTCATGAGGCCCCGGCCGACTGTCCGGCAACCCTCCGTCCGTGGCGGGGTGCCCCGGGTGAAGACCAGGCCGTACGGCAGCAAGGCCTACGGCAAGCGCGGACCCCTCACACACCAGGGGTCCTGGTCGTTCGAGGGAGCCTTCCGTGAGCAAGCGAATGCGTTAGGGCCGCAGAGCCCCGCCTCCGCACACCCCTTTTCTCTCTTCTCCGCATTCCTGTCACGGGAGTTCCGCCATGTCTGTCTCCACCGCTGCCGCCGACCAGTCCGTTTGCGCCCCTCTGTCCGTCCTTGGGCGAGATGTCACCGTCCCCCTGGTCACCGGCGGCGAAGTCACCTACGCCGCCCTGGACTACGCGGCCAGCGCCCCCGCCCTCCAGCGCGTCTGGGACGACGTCGCCGCGTACGCCCCGTACTACGGCAGCGTCCACCGGGGCGCCGGCTACCTCTCCCAGCTCTCCACCGACCTGTTCGAGAACGCCCGCACGACGGTCGCCGACTTCCTCGGCTGCCGTCCGGACGACCAGGTGATCTTCACCCGCTCCACCACCGACTCCCTCAACCTGCTGGCCCGGGCGCTCCCGGCCGACTGCCAGGTCTTCGTCTTCGAGACCGAGCACCACGCCTCCCTGCTGCCCTGGCGGGACGCGCGGGTCACCTGCCTCAACGCCCCGCGCACCCCGCGGCAGGCCGTCGAGACCCTGGAGCGGGCCCTCGCCGACCGCACCGCGTCCATCGAAGGGGGCCAGGGCCCGGCCCTGGTCTGCGTCACCGGCGCCTCCAACGTCACCGGCGAGCTGTGGCCGGTGCGCGAACTGGCCGCCGTCGCGCACGCCCACGGAGCCCGCATCGTCCTGGACGCCGCCCAGCTGGCCCCGCACCACCCGGTGGACATCCGTGACCTGGACGTCGACTGGGTCGCCTTCTCCGGCCACAAGCTGTACGCCCCCTTCGGCTCCGGAGTCCTGGCCGGCCGCGCCGACTGGCTCCAGGCGGCCGAGCCGTACCTCGCGGGCGGCGGCGCCAGCCGCAAGGTCACCCGGCGCGAGGACGGCGGCGTCGCCGTCGAGTGGCACGAGACCGCGGCCCGCCATGAGGCCGGCTCCCCGAACGTCATCGGCGCCTACGCCGTCGCCTCCGCCTGCAAGGCCCTCACCGAGGCCGGCTGGGACACCCTCGTCGCCCGTGAGCGGCACCTGATCGCCAAGGTCCGCGAGGGCCTGGCCGAGGTGCCCGAGGTGCGCGTGCTGTCCCTCTTCGGCGACGACGCCCCGCGCGTCGGCGTGATCTCCTTCGTCGTCGACGGCTGGAACAGCTCCCACTTCGCCGCCGCGCTCTCCGCCGAGTACGGCATCGGCGTCCGCGACGGCCTCTTCTGCGCCCACCCCCTGGTCCGCACCCTGCTCGGCAGCGACCCGCAGGCCCAGGGCGAGTGCGGTGCCCCCGAGGCGGCCCCGGGCGAGAAGTCCCTCAACGCCATCCGCGTCAGCTTCGGCGCGGGCACGCCGGACGAGCACGTGGAGCGCTTCGTGAACGCCGTCAGGGAACTGGTGGCGGAGGGCGCGAAGTGGCAGTACCGCACGGAGGACGGCCGCTGCGTGCCGGCGGTGTGAGGAGCGCCGTATAACCTCCCCCTGACGACACGTTGGACAGGGGGAGCCCGGAGTGCAGCCGCTGCGCGCAACAGACCCGCGCCACATCGGCCCGTACACCACCACGCACAGACTGGGCGCGGGCGGCATGGGCGAGGTCTACCTCGCCGAGTCCCGTACCGGCCTCAGGCTCGCGGTGAAGGTCGTACGGGCCGAGCACGCCGAGGACCGCACCTTCCGCGCCCGCTTCCGCCACGAGGTCCGCGCCGCCCAGACCGTCGGCGGCGCGGACACCTACACCGCACGGGTCGTGGACGCCGACACCGAGGCCGAACGACCTTGGATGGCAACGGAGTTCGTGTCCGGGCCGAATGTGCGGGACGCCGTCCTGGACCACGGCGCGCTGCCCGGGCCCGCGGTCCGTGTCCTCGCCGCCGCGCTCGGCGAGGCGCTGGCCGCCATCCACGCCAAGGGGCTGGTCCACCGAGATCTGAAGCCGTCGAACATCCTGCTGGGCCCGGACGGGCCCCGGGTCATCGACTTCGGGATCGTCCGGGCGCTGGAGGCCACCGCGCTGACCCGCACCGGCGCGGTCGTCGGCTCGGTCGGCTATGTCTCGCCGGAGCAGATCCGCAACGGCGGCCAGGTCGGCCCGCCCAGCGACGTCTTCTCCCTCGGCGCGGTCCTCGCCTACGCGGCGGCCGGCCGGGAGCCGTTCGGCGAGGGCCAGGACTCGGTGGTGCTGCTGCGCATCCTGACCCGCGACTTCGACCTGTCCGGCGTGCCGGAGGACATCCGCCCGCTGGTGACGGCCTGTCTGCGCGAGGACCCGCTGGAGCGTCCGGAGCCGGCGGAGGTGGTGGCGGGCGCCGGGTTCACCCCGGACACCCTGCGCGCCGCCGCCCGCCCGGGCTGGTACGGCCCCGCGACCCGCCCCCACCCGACCCCCGACGACCGCCCCAGCGGCGTGGAATACCTGCCCCCGGCCCCCACCACACCCACTTCCCCGGCCAACCCTGCGGCCCCGGCCGGCTCGACCGACCAGGCCACCCCGAGCGACTCGGCGACTGCTGCTGGCCCTACGGGCTCGGAGACCGGGGCGGCCGAGAGTGGTTCGGCGGTCCCTTCGATCCCGACCGACCCGGCCCCTGCGACCCCGGCCGGCTCGGCGGACCAGGCCGCCCCGGGCGACTCGGCGACTGCTGCTGCCCCGATGGGTTCGGAGACCCGGGCGACGCCGAGTGGTTCGGCGGCCGGCCCGGTCCCTGCGGCCCTGATCGGCTCGACCGACCAGGCCACCCCGGGCGACTCAGCGACTCCTGCTGCCCCGATGGGTTCGGAGACCCGGGTGACTCCGAGTGGTTCGGCGGTCCCCTCGATCCTGACCGGCCCGGTCCCTGCGGTCCCGACCGGCTCGGCGGACCAGGCCACCCCGGGCGACTCAGCGACTCCTGCTGCCCCGATGGGTTCGGAGACGCGGGTGACTCCGAGTGGTTCGGCTGTCCCCTCGATCCTGACCGACCCGGCCTCTGCGGTCCCGACCGGCTCGGCGGACCAGGCCACCCCGGGCGACTCAGCGACTGCTGCGGCCCCGAGCGGTCCGGAGACCGGGGCGGCCGAGAGCGGTTCGGCGGTCCCTTCGATCCTGACCGGCCCGGCCCCTGCGGTCCCGACCGGCTCGGACGAGCACGCCATCCCGGGCGACTCGGCCACCCCTGCCGCCACGATCGGTTCGGAGACCCGGGCGGTCCCGAGCGGTTCGGCGGCCCCTGCCGTACCCGACGACTCGGTCAGCCCTGCCACCCTCGCCGGCTCGGCCGGTGCCGACGCCCCAAGCCGTCGCCTGGGCCCCGTCGCCCCCGGTCGTCGTCGGCTGCTCAAGGCCCTCGCCGGGGGTGCCGTGGCCGTGGCCGGGGTCGGGGCCGGTGGCTGGCTGTGGGAGTACGGGTTCCGTACCGAGAGCAGTGGCGGAAGCGACCGCTCACCGACCCCGTCGGCCCACACGGCCCGGCCGGCGGTGCTGCGCTGGCAGTACGACCTCGGCGGCATCGGCGGTCTGGACGGGGCCTGCTGCGCGCCCTCCCCGGACGGCTCCGTCGTCTACGCGGGCACCTCCGGCGGCGTCCTGCACGCGATCTCCCAGGACGGCTCCAAGCGCTGGAAGGTCAGGCTCGGCGACGACGTCTCCACCCCCGTGGTCACCCGGGACGCCGTGTACTGCGTGGTGGGCCTGCACTCCGAGGACACGCGCCGGCTGACCGCGGTGAGCCCGTCCGGCAGCCCCCTGTGGACCCGCACCCTCGGTGGCCAGCGCCACGCCGTCCCGGTCCTGCTCGGCCAGGACGTGCTCGTCTCCGTCGGCGGCACGGACGAGGGCGGGCTGCGCTGCTACGCCTCCGACGGCAGCGAGAACTGGACCGCCAAGACCCCGGCCGGCCCCACCGGCACCCCGCTCGTCTCGGCCGGGACGGTCTGTACGGGCAGCTACGGCGACACCCTGCTCGCGCTGGACGCGCGGAACGGTTCGCCGAAGTGGCAGGTGGCCGCGGGCGCCGACGTCACGGCCCTCGCCCTCGCGGGCACCACCCTGTTCACGGACTCCGCCGCCGAGAACCAGGGCTTCCGCGTCACGGACGGCCGGCGGCTGTGGCGCAGGGAGGACGGCGCCGGGGCGCTGACCGCGGGCAGCCGTACGCTGGCCGTCGGCATGGAACCGGGCGCCGTGTACGCCGTCCGGGCGGCCGACGGCTCCCGGGCCTGGACGTACCGCGTCGAAAGCGGCTCGTCCGATCCCCGCGTGGTGGTGGCCGACGGCACCGTGTACGCGCGTGCGGGGGAGACGGTGTGGGCACTGGACCTGAACGGGAAGAAGCGCTGGAGCGCGGCCCTCGGCCGGGAGGCGGGCGACGACCAGCACGCCCCGGTCGCGCGCGGCGGCCGGCTCTACGTCCCCTCGGGCACCGGCATCGCCGCGGTGGACGTCAGCGCCTAGGCGTCGTCCGCGGTCGTCCCTAGTTGTCGAGGCCGATCGCGAACGCGGCCTCCAGGTCGTGCTGGGAGTAGGTGCGGAAGGCGACGTGCGTGTCCGTGGCCTCCACCCCGGGAATCTTGCTGATCCGCCCCGGAATGATCTCGGCGAGATCCTCGTGCTCCCGCACCCGGACCATCGCGATCAGGTCGTACGTACCGGTGACGGAGAACACCTCGCTCACCGAATCCAGCGAAGCGATCTGCTCCGCGATCTCGGGGATCCGGTCCACGCTGGTCTTGATCAGAACGATCGCGGTGATCACGGCTGTTTCTCTCCCTCGGTGACCGGAACTGCGGAGGGTTTCACTTTAGTCGTACGGCCATAACGCACCCACGCGTAGCCGAACCCGAGCCCGAACCCCACCAGGTGCGCCAGATACGCCACCCCCGGCCCGTCGGACGCGCGTCCCGCCGCCAGCCACTGAAGGGCCGCCCAGCACGGCAGCACCACCCAGGCCGGGAAGCGCAGCGGCAGGAAGAACAGGAACGGCAGGAGACTGGTCACACGCGCGCGGGGGAAAAGGTAGAGGAACGCTCCGAGAACCGCCGAGATCGCCCCGGAGGCGCCGACCAGCGACTGCTCGGAGGCGGCGTTGGCCGCCGCGTATCCCAGCAGGGCGAGATAGCCGCAGCCGACGTAGAACAGGGTGAACTCCACCCGGCCCATCCGTTCCTCGGTCATCGCCCCGAAGACGAAGAGGAAGAGCATGTTGCCGAGCAGATGCACCCAGCTGCCGTGCACGAACAGCGCGGTGGCCGGGGTGAGCGCGGCCCCGGCCGGGCCGTCGAACAGCTCGGCCGGGACCACGCCCCAGTGCCGGAAGTACGCCCGCTGCGCGGTGAGCAGCGCGTCCCCGGAGCCGTACCCGGGGACCAGCCCGGAGGCCGGGCCGAGGGCGAAGATCAGACCGCACAGGACGATGAGGCCGTATGTCATCGGTGCCGAGGTGCCCCGGACCGCTCTGAGTGTCCTGCCGGCCGCCGTGCTCCAGGTGCTGATCATGACTACAGAGCATGACGTAACGGGACGCTTGCTGACAGACCGCCTCGCCGCCGCGGACGGACGGGCGGCGGGCACCCGCCAGGCCGTAGGGTTACGAGCCACACGCGTCGGGGGACGGCGCGGACCGACACGAGAAGGAAGAGAACAGTCACCATGACGGTTCCCCTGCCGACGGCCACGACACGATGGCGCTGCGCGCTGTGCGGCAACCTCACGCGCTTCGACGTGACCCGCTCGTCCAAGGTCGTCGAGTACGTCCACCTCGACCTGGCGGGCGAGCCGACGGTGGAGGAGCGCGAGGTGGTCAGTGAGACCATCGAATCAGTGCGCTGCCGCTGGTGCAACGCGGTGGACCAGGTGGAACTCGTGGACAGGCCGGGCGCCGGCTCCTGAGCGGAGCGGCCCCGGAGAGGCTTATTCCGGTATTGGGGTGTGACGGATGGTGGAGACCGCAGGCGGGGGGCCGGGCGACGGCACCGCTGAGGTGCTTGACCGTCCGCTGCCCGACGGCGTGCGCCGGCGGGTCGTGCAGATCGTGTCGGACGGCTTCGGCGGGCTGACCGTGGCGGAACTGCCCGCCCAGCTCAGGCAGTACGCCCGGTTCGCCCCCAATCGTCGGGCGAAGTTCGCCGGGAACGCGATGGCGGCGGCGCTGGAGACCGATCCCCTGTTCCGGCAGCGGATCGGGGAGCGGTTCAGAGAGGGGCAACCGGAACTCGCCGGCGCCCTCGACGCCGGCGCCCCGCCCCCGGCCGCGGACCCGCTCGACGTGGCGGCCGCGGCCTATGTGCTGCGCCCGGCGGGCTGGGTGAAGCTGGTCACCGCGGCCGGCGAGGAGGCCCAGCGCGCGGACGCCGAGCGCGCCGACGAGGAGAACCGGGCCGAGCTGGAGCGGCTGCGCGCCGAGCTGGCGCAGGCCCGCGACCACACCCGCGCCGAGACCGAACGGCTGCGCACGGAACTCGAATCGGCGAAGAAGGAAGCGGAATCGCTCCACCGCAAGCTGCGTGCCGCGCTCAGTGACGTCAAGCGGGGCGAGGCCGCGCTGCGCAAGGCGCAGAGAGAGATGGACGCCGCACGCGCCGAGGCGCAGGCGCAGGTGTCGGCCGCGGAGAGCGAGTCCCGGCGGCTCAAGGCCCGCCTGGGCGAGGCCGAGGCCGCGCTGGAGGCGACCCGCCGGGCGGCCCGGGAGGGCCGCAGCGTGGAGGACATGCGGGTGCGGCTGCTGCTCGACACCCTGCTGGACGCGACCCAGGGGCTGCGGCGCGAACTCGCCCTGCCCCCGGTGTCCGTGCGCCCGGCCGAGACCGTGGACGCGGTGGAACCGGGCCGGATGACACCGAAGGACATCGCGGCGCGCGCCCTGTCGGAGAACGATCCGGCCATTCTCGACCAACTGCTCGCCCTGCCGCAGGCTCATCTGGTCGTCGACGGTTACAACGTGACCAAGACCGGCTATCCGCAGATGCCGCTGGAGAAGCAGCGGCTGCGGCTGCTGGGCCAGCTCTCCGCGCTCGCCGCGCAGACCGGGGCCGAGGTGACGTGTGTCTTCGACGGCGCCGAACTGGCCGCGCCGGTGCTGCTCGCGCCGCCGCGCGGGGTACGGGTGCTGTTCTCCAAGCCGGGCGTCACCGCCGACGAGCTGATCCGCCAACTGGTGCGCGCGGAGCCGCCGGGGCGTCCGGTCATCGTCGCCTCCACCGACCGCGAGGTGGCCGACGGGGTCGCGAAGGCGGGTGCCCGACCGGTGGCTTCTGCGGTGCTTCTGAAGCGACTGTCCTGAAGGTCCAACGGGCGTAGGCAATGCCCGAATTGGCCGTATCGTCGCGCAACGTAGTGTCAATCGACTCTCACTGCATGTGAGTTGCGTGCAAAGAATGCGCGGTGTGACGAGATTTTTTGCTGTGGGATTTGAACTGATCACAACTGGGTCACTAGGGTCTGGGCTCGAACCTCCGAACGGGTGATCACTCACAAGAAGGAGTTCGTCCTCCGTGGCGTCCCACCGTCGACCCAAGCAGCCGAGTCGCACCCGTGTGACCGTGCTGACCACCGCAGCCGCCGCTGCCGTCGCGCTGAGCGCGAACGCCGCCAACGCCGCCCCCAGCGAGAAGCTGAGCAAGGACGAGGTGAAGGCGAAGGTCGACAAGCTCTACGAGCAGGCCGAGCAGGCGACCGAGAAGTACAACGGCGCCAAGGAGAAGCAGCAGAAGCTCCAGAAGGAAATCTCCACGATCCAGGACAACGTCGCCCGTGGTCAGGAGGAGCTGAACAAGCTGCGCGACGGCCTGGGCTCGCTGGCCACCGCCCAGTACCGCTCCGGCGGCATCGACGCCTCGGTCCAGCTCTTCCTGTCGTCCAACCCGGACGACTACCTCGACAAGGCGTCCACGCTCGACCAGTTGAGCAGCCAGCAGGTCGACGCGCTGAAGAAGATCCAGGACAAACAGCGCGAACTCGCCCAGGAGCGGGCGGAGGCCACCGAGAAGCTCAAGGACCTCTCCGCCACCCGCACCGAGCTGGGCAACAAGAAGAAGGAAGTCCAGAGCAAGCTCGCCGAGGCGCAGAAGCTCCTGAACTCCCTGACCGCCAAGGAGAAGGCGCAGCTCGCCGAGGAGCAGCAGCGCGCCAACCGCTCCTCCACCGAGCGCGTGGACCTCGGCGACGCCCCGCCCGCCTCCGGTCGCGCCCAGGCGGCCTTCTCCGCCGCCCAGACCCGGCTCGGCTCGCCCTACGTCTACGGCGCCACCGGCCCCTCCTCCTTCGACTGCTCGGGCCTGACCTCCTGGGCCTACGCCCAGGCCGGCGTCTCCATACCGCGCACCTCCGAGGCGCAGGCGCAGATCGGCACGAGGATCTACAACCAGAGCGACCTCAAGGTCGGCGACCTGGTCTTCTTCTTCAACGACCTGCACCACGTCGGCCTCTACGCGGGCAACGGCCAGATCCTGCACGCCCCGCGCACCGGCACGGTCGTCCGGTACGAGTCCATGACGACCATCGGTGGTCCGTTCATGTTCGGCGTCCGGGTCTGACACCGGCGTCCGACACCCGGCGACACGCGGACACGGTGGCGCCCGAACGAGCGAATCCCCGGGACCGGAACTGACTCCACGCCCCGCCGTTGACCTGCGTCAGCGGCGGGGCGTCAGTCTGCGTTGACTCCGAGGTCTTTGGTCCGGGCCCGTCCGCGCGGCTACTGTCTGCCGCGTTTCCCCGGCGCAGGGGCCTCCCCGTCCCCAGGCGCCGGGGAAACGGTCTGTGTCCGCCAGCAGTTAGGACTGCCGTGGGGTCCCATCGCCGCCTTGCCCCGTCCGGATTCGACCGGGGCGCCACCGCCCTGTGCGTGCTGTCGGCCGCCGCCGCGCTCGGCGCCGTACCGGCGCAGGCGGCACCGGACGCCGACACCCGGGCCGAGGTGGACCGCCTGTACGAGGAGGCCGAGAAGGCGACCCAGGCCTTCGACAAGGCCGACGAGCGCGCCGGTGCGCTGCGCCGGGAGGTCCGGGACGCCCAGGACCACATCGCCCGTCAGCAGCAGCGCGTCAACGACCTGCGGGAGCAGCTGGGTTCGCTGGCCGGCGCCCAGTACCGCTCCGGCGGCATCGACCCGACGGTCGCCCTGCTCTTTACCGCCGACCCCGCCGACTACCTGGACAAGGCGGCCACGCTCGACCGCATCGGCGCCCGGCAGGCCGGCCGGCTGGGGGAGTTGCGGTCGGCGCTGCGCGACCTCGCCCAGGAACGCGCGGAGGCGGCCGGGAAGCTCTCCGAGCTGGAGAAGAGCCGCAAGGCCGTGGCCGCGCACAAGCGGACGGTGGAGCAGAAGCTGGCCCGGGCCCGGCGGCTGATCAACGCCCTGCCCGACGCCGAGCGCGCCGCCTACGCCCGGGCCTCCCGCGACGGCCGCACGGACCTGCCCGACCTGACCGGTGTCCCGGCCCCCGACGGCCGCGCCGCCGCGGCCCTGGCCGCCGCCCGCTCCGCCCTCGGCCGCCCCTATGTGTGGGGCGCCAACGGGCCCTCGGGCTTCGACTGTTCGGGCCTGATGCAGTGGGCGTACGCGCACGCCGGCGTCCATCTGCCGCGCACCTCGCAGGAGCAGCGGTTCGCCGGCCGGCAGGTGCCGCTCTCCCAGGCCCGCCCCGGTGACCTGGTCGTCTACCGCTCCGACGCCAGCCATGTGGCGATGTACGCCGGCAACGGCCAGGTCATCCACGCCCCCTATCCCGGCGCTCCGGTGCGCTACGACCCGGTCGGGATGATGCCGGTCTCCTCGGTCACCCGGCCCTGACCGCCCTCCTCGCCGTACGATCGGGAAATGGCTGGTCGCAGGCGGGCGTGGGAGATCGGGGCCGTGGGGCTCGGTCTGCTGCTGCCGCTGACCGGGTGCGGCGGGCCCACGGTGACCGACTCCGCGCGGGCCGAGGTGCAGCGGGTGCTCGACCGGCGCGCGGCGGCCCTGCTCGGTCACGACGAGACGGCGTACGGCGTGACCGGCACCCGCACCGAGTACACCCGGCTGCGCGCCCTCCCGCTGGCCTCCTGGAGCTACCGGGTCACGGCCCTGCGCCGCACCGCCTCCGGCGCCACCGCCGACGCCGACCTGCGCTACCGCGTCGCCGGCTACGACAAGGCCCCCGTCGACGCCCGCCGCACCCTCACCCTCGGCCGCGCCGCCGACGGCCACTGGTACGTCACCGCCGACAAGCCAGCCCGGAAGGCCGGGCAGCAGCTGTGGGACCAGGGCACGGTGACCGCCGTGAAGGGCGCACACAGCCTGGTGCTGGGCACCGGGGGGTCCGCCGCCGACCTGAGGTCGTACGCGCGGCTGGCCGACCGGGCGGTCCCGGCCGTCTCCGGGGTGTGGGGCCGGGACTGGAGCCGCCGGATCGTCGTCCTCGTCCCCCGGTCCCTGGAGGGCATGGCGGCGCTGCTCGGCTCGCCCGCCACGAGCTACCGGGGCATCGCGGCCGTCACCACGGGTGAGACCGGCGGCTCCGGCCGGTCGCCGGCGGACCGGGTGCTGGTCAACCCGGAGGCGTACGCCGTGCTCGGGGACGCCGGCAAGCAGGTCGTCCTCACCCACGAGACGACCCATGTCGCCACCCGGGCGGACACCACCGCCGCCACCCCGCTGTGGCTCTCCGAGGGCTATGCCGACTGGACCGGCTATCTGGGCACCGGCCGCACCCCGGCCGAGATCGCGCCGGAACTCGCCCGGGCCGTCAGCGACGGCGAGATGCCCGACGCGCTCCCCAGTGACGAGGACTTCGCCTTCACCCGCGAGGCGACCCAGCTGGCGCGGGCCTACGAGGGCGGCTGGCTGGCCTGCCGGATGATCGCCGAGCGGTGGGGCGCGGCCCGGCTCGGCGCCTTCTACCGGGCCGTCGGCGCCCACGGGAAGCGGGCGGGCGCGGTGGAGGAGGCGCTGGAGAAGGTGCTCGGGACGACACCGGCGGAGTTCACCGCGCGCTGGCACGACTACGTCACGACCCGGCTCGGCTGAGTACGTCGATGGCCTCCCGCAACCACTCCCGCTCAGCCTTGCCGCTGGCCCGGGCGCCGCCGCCTCCACCGTGCCGGCCCGCTGCGCCGCCCTCGCCCTCGGTCTGCGTGCCCTGCGCCGCACCGCCCTGTTGCGGACGGCCGCCAGGACCCGGTCCGCCGCATCCCTCCCGGCGGCCCTGCGCCGCACCCTCACCACCGGGCTGCCCATGTCCGCCGACTTCACCGTGCGGCAGGGTGGCGCCCTGGTCCTGGTGGCGATCGTGGCCCGGCTCGGCGTCACCGCCGTGGCCGCCTACTCCATCGCCTACAAGGTCCTCTACCTCGCCACCATGGCCTTCTACTCCGTACGCCAGGCCGCCGCCATCCACACCGCGCACACCCGGGGCACCGGCGTGGACGCCCGCCGGGACATCGGCCGGCAGGCCGTGTTCGTCGCCGGGGCCGTGGGCCTCACGGCCGCCGCGCTGTTCGCCGCCTCGGCCCCCTGGATCATGGCCGCGTTCGGCGCCGGACCCTCGGTCGCCCACCAGGGCGTGCTGTTCCTCCGGTGTATCGGCCCCTGTCTGCTGCTCATGGCCGGCTTCATCGCGCTCGGCGGGGTCTTCGAGGGCAGCGGGGGAGCGCCCGCGCTGCTCCGGGTCACCCTCGTCGGCACCGCCGTCCAGCTGCCCCTGGCGTACGCCCTGGCCGGCCTCGGCCTGCCCGGCGTCTGCCTGGCGTCGGCGGTCGCGACGGCCGTGCAGTGCGCGGCCGTGGCGGTGCTGTTGCGGCGGGCCCGGCGTCAGGAGGAGACCGGTGTCTCCTTCGCGCGGGTGGCCTGAGGCGGGAAGGGGGTGGACGGGGCCGGCGGGACGGTCGCGCCCCACAGTCGGCGGGCCGCCGTCACCGTGGCCGCGACCAGCAGGCCGTTGCGCACCACCAGCAGCGTCACGCCGTACCAGTCGCTCGCCACCACGTGCGAGAAGCCCAGCGGGAACTCCAGGACCGTCCCGAAGGACGCGAGGACGACCAGCAGCGCGGGCGGTCCCATGCGGCTCGCCCGGTACGACAGGCAGACGGCGGCCAGGCCGATCAGCCACACCAGGTACTGGGGGCTGATCACCCGGCTGGTCACCGTGAACAGCAGCACCGCCGTCAGGGCGGCGTCGGCGAGGGCGTGCGGCGCGAACCGGGCCGCGCGCAGCCGCCACAGCAGCAGCCAGCCGAACGCGGCCCCGGTCAGCGCCAGCGCGGCCGTGCTGACCCGGTCCACGTGCGGGCCCAGGAACTCGATCGAGCCGTAGTTCAGCAGCACCTCGCCCCGCCAGCCGAAGTGCCGGGCCACATGGAAGACCAGGGCGCCCAGTGACTCGACCTCGGTGCCCCGGTCGCGCTGGAAGGTCAGGAACGCGAAGGCGCCCGGCATGGACACCGCGAACAGCAGCGCGAGCCCCGCCGCGGTCACCACCGCCGACGCCCACGCCCGCCGCCGCACGGCACCGACCAGCAGCAGCGCCGGCCACACCTTCAGCAGCGCCCCGAAGGCCGCCAGGGCGCCCATCACCCGCGGGTGCCGGGCCCCGGCCAGCAGGGCCGCCACGGCCACCGCGGTCACCATCACGTCGTAGCGGGCGTACACCGTCGGCCCGAGCAGCGGCACGCCCGCCACCCACACCCAGGCCCCGCGCGGCGACCGGTCCGGCCGACCGCCCGCGTACCGCAGCAGGGCCAGCACGACGGCGTCGGCGAGGCAGGCCAGCACGAAGAAGGCGTGCGCGTACGACAGGAAGGGCAGGACGCCGGGGGAGAGGACCGGGAGGGCCGCGGCGGGCGGGTACTGCCAGGTCACGTCGTCCAGCGGAAACGTTCCCTGCCGCAGGACCTCGTACCAGCCGCGGTAGATCACCGACACGTCCGAGGTGACGTCCGGGCCGGGGAAGGCGAACACCCGGAACACGAACAGCAGCAGCACCGCACGGGTGACGACCCAGGTCGCGAGCAGCCACGCCAGGGACCGCCCGGCACCCTTCGTCTCCACGTGATCCCCTGCCGTCCGATTCCCGCGTCGATTGCCGTGCCGTTCGAATCCGCTTCGAGCGACCATGATGTCGTGTGTCCCTGTGCGCTTGCCACAGACTCGGCCGCGCCCGACCGGGAACGCCCCATTCGGTAGGGTCGGCGGCGATGCACAAGACCCTGATCGTCACCAACGACTTCCCGCCCCGGCCGGGCGGCATCCAGGCCTTCCTGCACAACATGGCCCTGCGCCTGGACCCCGGCCGGCTGGTCGTCTACGCCTCCACCTGGAAGCGCGGCCGGGAGGGCGCCGAGGCCACCGCCGCCTTCGACGCCGAGCAGCCCTTCACCGTCGTACGCGACCGCACGACCATGCTGCTGCCCACCCCGCAGGCCACCCGGCGGGCGGTCGGGCTGCTCCGGGAGCACGGGTGCGCGTCCGTGTGGTTCGGCGCGGCGGCACCGCTCGGACTGATGGCGCCGGCGCTCCGGAAGGCCGGCGCCGAGCGGCTGGTGGCCACCACCCACGGCCACGAGGCCGGCTGGGCCCAGCTGCCCGCCGCCCGGCAGCTGCTGCGCCGGATCGGTGAGTCCACGGACACGATCACCTACCTCGGCGAGTACACCCGCTCCCGGATAGCGACCGCGCTCACCCCGGAGGCGGCCTCGCGGATGGTGCAGCTGCCGCCGGGGGTCGACGAGAAGACCTTCCACCCGGCGTCCGGCGGCGACGAGGTGCGCGCCCGGCTCGGCCTGACCGACCGCCCGGTGGTCGTCTGCGTCTCCCGGCTGGTCCGGCGCAAGGGCCAGGACACCCTGATCCAGGCCATGCCCCGCGTCCTCGCCGCCGAGCCGGACACCGTCCTGCTGATCGTCGGCGGCGGACCGTACGAGAAGGACCTGCGCCGCCTCGCGCACGAGACGGGGGTCGCCGGCTCGGTGCGCTTCACGGGCGCCGTGCCCTGGTCCGAGCTGCCCGCGCACTACGGCGCCGGGGACGTCTTCGCCATGCCCTGCCGCACCCGGCGCGGCGGCCTGGACGTGGAGGGCCTCGGCATCGTCTACCTGGAGGCGTCGGCGACCGGCCTGCCGGTCGTGGCAGGCGACTCGGGCGGCGCCCCGGACGCGGTCCTGGAGGGCGAGACGGGCTGGGTGGTCCGGGGCGGCTCGGCGGAGCAGACCGCCGAACGGATCGTGGCTCTGCTCAAGGACCCCGAACTGCGCCGGAGGATGGGCGAGCGGGGCCGGCAGTGGGTCGAGGAGAGGTGGCGCTGGGACCTGCTGGCGGAGCGCTTGAAGACACTGCTGTAGTCCAGCGCGCCACACCACTAGGCGGAACCCGAAAGTCCGCCGATGCTGCGCACATGACAGCAAATCTGACGAGACGTCAAATCCTCGGCATGGCCGCACTGCAAACCGCGGCCGGCCTCGGTTTCACCCGCATCGCCCTCCAGTCCGCCCGCGCGGCGGAACCCGCCGCCGTCGACAACTCCCCGGCGATCGTGGTCGGTTCCGGATACGGCGGCGCGGTCGCCGCCCTCCGCCTCGGCCAGGCCGGCATCCGCACCCTCGTCCTGGAGATGGGCCGGTTGTGGAACACCGCCGGCGCCGACGGCAAGGTGTTCTGCTCCACCACCGCCCCCGACCAGCGCTCCATGTGGTTCCGCACCCGCACCGAGGCCCCGCTCGCCACCTTCCTGTGGCTGGACGTGGTCAACCGGGCCATCACCCCCTACCCGGGCGTCCTGGACCGCGTGCACTACGACCACATGTCCGTCTACGTCGGCCGGGGCGTCGGTGGCGGCTCCCTGGTCAACGGCGGCATGGCGGTCACCCCGCCCCGGTCCTACTTCGCCGAGCAGTTCCCGGCCGTGGACGCCGACGAGATGTACGGCACCTGGTTCCCGCGCGCCCGCGCCATGCTCGGCGTCAACTCCGTCGACCCGGCCTGGTTCGAGTCGACCGAGTGGTACCGGTTCGCCCGGACCTCCCGGAAGGCCGCCGCCAACGCCGGGCTGAAGACCACGTTCGTGCCGAACGTCTACGACTTCGGCTACATGCAGCGCGAGGCCGCCGGTACGGCCGTGAAGTCCGCGCTCGCCGGCGAGGTCGTCTACGGCAACAACCACGGCAAGCGCAGCCTCGACCAGACCTACCTGGCCGCCGCCCTCGGCACCGGCAACGTCACGATCCACACCCTGGAGAAGGTCACGTCGGTCACCAGGGCGAGCGACGGATCGTACGTCGTGACCGCCGACCGGATCGACGGCACCGGCGCGGTCCTGGAGACGAGACAGTACGGCTGCGCGTACCTGTTCCTCGGCGGCGGCAGCCTCGGCACCACCGAACTCCTCGTCCGCGCCCGGGACACCGGTACCCTGCCCGACCTCGACCCGGCCGTGGGCGCCGGCTGGGGCACCAACGGCAACACCATGCTCGGCCGCGCCAACCACATGTGGGACACCGTCGGCGCCGACCAGGCCACCATGCCCGTCCTGGGCATCGACGACTGGGCCAATCCCGACAACCCGGTCTTCGCGGAGATCGCCCCGCTGCCCATGGGCTTCGAGCACTGGATCAGCCTGTACCTCGCGATCACCAGGAACCCCGAGCGGGCGACGTTCTCGTACGACGCCGCCTCCGGCGCGGTGCGGCTCGGCTGGACCGCCGCCCAGAGCGCCGTCTCCGTCGGCATGGCCAAGAAGCTGTTCGACCGGATCAACGCGGCCAACGCCACGATCTACCGGTACGACCTGTTCGGCTCGGGCAACAAGGTCTTCGCCGACGACTTCACCTACCACCCGCTCGGCGGCTGCGTGCTGGGCAGGGCCACCGACGCCTACGGGCGGGTGAAGGGATGCCCACGGCTGTACGTCACCGACGGCTCGCTCGTCCCCGGGTCGATCGGCGTGAACCCCTTCGTCACCATCACGGCCCTCGCCGAACGCACCATGGCGCGGGTCCTCGCCGAGGACACCGCGCCATGAGGCACCGCTGGGATCACGTGGCGGGGATCGCCGCCGTTCACTTGGCGTAGATCGCCTCGATCTCGTCCGAGTAGTCCTTCGCCACCACGTTCCGCTTGAGCTTCAGCGACGGGGTGAGGTGGCCCGACTCCTCCGTGAACTGGGAGGACAGAATGCGGAACTTCCGCACCGATTCCGCCTTCGACACCGCGGCGTTGCCGTCGTCCACGGCCGCCTGGATCGCCGCGAGCAGATCCGGGTCGTCCTTCAGCGACGCCGCGGTGGAGCCCGCCGGCTTGCCGTGCTCGGCACACCAGCGGCCCAGGAACTCCTCGTCGACGGTGACCAGCGCGCCCACGAACGGCCGCCCGTCGCCCACCACCATGCACTCCGCGACCAGCGCGTGCGCCCGGATACGGTCCTCGATCACCGCCGGGGCCACGTTCTTGCCGCCGGCCGTGACGATGATCTCCTTCTTCCGGCCGGTGATCCTCAGATAGCCGTCCTCGTCGAGGGTGCCGATGTCACCGGTGTGGAACCAGCCGTCGGCCAGCGCCTCCGCCGTCGCGCCGGGGTTGTTCCAGTACTCCTTGAACAGGTGCTCGCCGTGCAGCAGCACCTCGCCGTCGTCCGCGATCCGCACCACCGAGCCGGGCAGCGGCTGCCCGACCGTGCCGATCTTCTGCCGGTCCCACGGGTTGAACGCGGTCGCCGCGCAGGACTCGGTCAGGCCGTAGCCCTCCAGCACCGTGAAGCCGATGCCCCGGAAGAAGTGCCCAAGCCGTTCGCCCAGCGGGGCACCGCCGGAGATGGCGTACTCGCCCCGGCCGCCGAGCACCGCGCGCAGCTTGCTGTAGACCAGCTTGTCGAAGACCTTGTGCTTGACCTTCAGACCGAACGACGGTCCCGACGGGCTTTCCAGCGCCTTGCTGTAGGCGATCGCGGTGTCCGCCGCCTTGTCGAAGATCGCGCCCTTGCCGTCCGCCTGCGCCTTGGCCCGTGCCGAGTTGTAGACCTTCTCGAAGACCCGCGGCACGCCGAGGATCAGCGTCGGCCGGAACGCGGCCAGCTCGTCGGTGAGGTTCTTGATGTCCGGGACGCAGCCCAGCTTGATCGGCGCCATCATCGGCGCCACCTGCACCAGCCGGCCGAAGACGTGCGCCAGCGGCAGGAAGAGCAGGACGGAGCACTCGCCGGTGCGGAACAGCGGGCGCAGCCGCTCCACGACGTTCCCGCACTCGGCGAAGAAGCTGCGGTGGGTGAGGACACAGCCCTTGGGGCGCCCGGTGGTGCCGCTGGTGTAGACGATGGTCGCCGGGTCGTCGGCCCTGGCGAGCGAGCTGCGCTCCTCCACCGTCGCGTCCGACACGTCCTGCCCGAGCCGGCCCAGCTCCGCGACGCCCCCGGCCTCGATCTGCCAGACGTGTTTCAGCGCGGGCAGGGACTCGCGCACCGACTCCACGGCCGCCGCGTGATGGTCCAGCTCCACGACGCAGGCGGTCGCGCCCGAGTCGGACAGGATCCACTGCACCTGCTCCGGCGAGCTGGTCTCGTACACCGGCACGGTGATAGCGCCCGCGCTCCAGATCGCGAAGTCCAGGAGCGTCCACTCGTACCGTGTCCGGGACATCAGGCCCACCCGGTCGCCCGGCTGCACCCCGGAGGCGATGAGACCCTTGGCCGCGGTGCGCACCTCGGCCAGGAACTCCCGGGCGGTCACGTCCTGCCAGGCACCTCCCACCTTGCGGGCGATGACGGCGACGTCCGGATGCTGCGCGGCGTTTCTGCGGACGATGTCGGTCAGATTCCCGTCCGCGGGGACCTCGTACAGAGCCGGAAGGCTGAACTCGCGCAAGACTGCTGCTCCTCATAGGGCGCCGGCGCCACGACGTTGTGCGATGCGACGGTGCGGTCCAAGGCTCGGGCAAGTGCTCCGGAACAACATGAGGATTCACATGTTGAAACCCTGAGCACGACTGGACTGCCCGGACGTTACCCGCCGGTATGGCGTCTACGACAGGGGGTCCCGGCGAGATGT
Source organism: Streptomyces sp. NPDC029138 (assembly GCF_055564375.1). Lineage (NCBI taxonomy): Bacteria > Bacillati > Actinomycetota > Actinomycetes > Kitasatosporales > Streptomycetaceae > Streptomyces > Streptomyces sp. NPDC029138. The sequence goes on along the minus strand of NZ_JBVHWM010000004.1, from coordinate 265,370 downwards.
TCGCTGCGTCACACACGTGGGCGTTCCTTCGCGCACAGTAGTCCACAGCCGAACCGACCGGCGAGTAACCGCAGGCCGGACCGGCACTGTTCACCCACACCGCACACGCCTACGCTTGATCACCATGGCATCCACACGCTCCGGCACCCGGCGGACCCGCGTCCATGTGGTCAGCGACGTGCACGGCAACGCCCGTGACCTGGCCCGGGCCGGCGACGGCGCCGACGCCTTGATCTGCCTGGGCGACCTCGTCCTCTTCCTCGACTACGCCGATCACTCGCGCGGGATCTTCCCGGACCTGTTCGGCGAGGAGAACGCCGACCGCATCGTCGAGCTGCGCACCGCCCGCCGCTTCGAGGAGGCCCGCGCGTTCGGCGCCCGGCTGTGGGCCGGGATCGGCACCGACCGGGCCACGGCCATCGAGAAGGCCGTACGCAAGCAGTACGCCGAGCTGTTCGCCGCCTTCCCCACCCCGACGTACGCCACCTACGGCAATGTCGACATGCCGGCGCTCTGGCCGGAGTACGCCCGGCCCGGCACCACCGTCCTCGACGGCCAGCGGGTGGAGATCGGCGGACGGACCTTCGGCTTCGTCGGCGGCGGCCTGCGCACCCCGATGCGGACGCCGTACGAGATCGGTGACGAGGAGTACGCGGCGAAGATCGAGGCCGTCGGCGAGGTCGACGTCCTGTGCACCCACATCCCGCCGGAGGTGCCCGAACTGGTCTACGACACCGTGGCCCGCCGCTTCGAGCGGGGCAGCCGGGCCCTGCTGGACGCCATCCGACGCACCCGGCCCCGGTACGCGCTGTTCGGGCACGTGCACCAGCCGCTGGCACGCCGGATGCGGATCGGTGCCACCGAGTGCGTGAACGTGGGGCACTTCGCCGGGACCGGCACGCCCTGGGCACTCGAATGGTGAGGCCCGGCAGGCGCGGTGAAGGCGGCAGGTCGGCGGCGCGGTAGCCTTCACGCTGCACACACGTGCGCAGCCCGGCGCACACGAACCTCTCCCACCCGGCCCGCATCTGGAGGAGCCACGGCGATGGCGGAACACACCAGTTCGAGCATCATGATCGAGGCGGCCCCGGCCGACGTCATGGCGGTGATCGCCGACTTCGCGCGTTACCCGGACTGGACCGGTGAGGTGAAGGAGGCGGAGGTCCTCGCCACCGACGAGCAGGGCCGCGCCGAGCAGGTCCGCCTCGTCATGGACGCCGGCGCCATCAAGGACGACCAGACCCTCGCCTACACCTGGAGCGGCGGCCACGAGGTCTCCTGGACCCTCGTCAAGTCCCAGATGCTCCGCTCCCTCGACGGCTCCTACCTCCTGAAGCCGGCCGGCGCGGGCGCCACCGAGGTCACCTACCAGCTCACGGTCGACGTCAAGATCCCCATGCTGGGCATGATCAAGCGCAAGGCGGAGAAGGTCATCATCGACCGGGCGCTGGCGGGTCTGAAGAAGAGGGTCGAGTCGGGGGAGAAGTAGACACCTCCGTTTGCCTGCCGCGCACGACGGTACCGTTCACCGTCATGCGCACCATCCTGATCACGGGCCCCGGCGGCAGCGGTCGTACGACCGTGGCCGCCGCCACCGCGCTCGAAGCCGCCCGCGAGGGCCACCGCACCCTGCTGCTGAGCGCCGACCGCACGGACACCCCCGGCACGGCCCTGGGCACCGCGACAGGACCGGTCCCCACCGAGGTCACCCCGCACCTCACCGCCTGGCGGCCCGACGCCACCGAACGCTTCCGCCAGGACCTCACCGCCTTCCAGACCCGCGCCGCCAACGTCCTCGACATCCTCGGCGCCGCCCGCCTGGACGCCGAGGAGGTCACCCCGCTGCCCGGCGCGGAGGAACTGTCCTTCCTGCGCGCGCTGCGGGACGCGGCCCTGTCCGAGCGCTACGACCTCCTCGTCGTCGACCTCCCGCCCCTCCCGCAGGCCCTCGCCCTGCTCGCCCTGCCCGAGGAACTGCGCCGCTACCTGCGCCGCCTCCTGCCGCCCGAACGGCAGGCCGCCCGCGCCCTGCGCCCGGTCCTCGGCCGGCTCGCCGGCGTGCCCATGCCCGCCGACTGGCTGTACGAGACGGCGGCCCGCTGGGACGTCGAACTGGCCGCCGTCGAGGCCGTCCTCACCGACCGGAACACCGTCGTACGCCTGGTCGCCGAGCCCGGCCCGGCCGGCGCCGACGCCGTCCGCACCGCGACCCTCGGCCTCGCCCTGCGCGCCCTGCGCACCGAGTCCCTGATCGCCAACCGGACCCTGCCCGAGACCGTCCCCGACAGCTGGCTCTCCTCGCTGCTGGCCCAGCAGCGCAAGACGCTCGCCGACTGGCAGGAGTCGTACGACGTCCACCCCGTTCCGCACCTCGGCCACGACCCGCACGGCCCCGACGACCTCACCGCCCTCGCCGTGCCCGCCGTCAACCCGGCGACCACCCCGGTCGGGTGGACCGTCACCGACCGGCTCGCCGAGGACGGCGTGCTGGTCTGGCACCTCCCGCTGCCCGGCGCGATACGGGACGAGCTGGACCTCGTCCGGCGCGGCGACGAACTCCTGATCAGCGCGGGCCCGTTCCGCCGGATCGTTCCGCTGCCCTCCGCCCTGCGCCGCTGCACCGTCGCGGGCGCCGGACTGCGCGACGGCGAGCTGAGCGTCCGGTTCGCCCCCGACCCGGATCTGTGGCCCGCCGCCGGACGGTGAACGGGTACGCCCGTTCGGGTAACGTCGTAAAGGCGAACCGTAGTCAGGAGCCGCCATGAGCGAAGAGCGTCCCGCACCCGACCCTTCCCCGGAGGAGCCGGCGAAGGCTACCGACGCCGACGCCTGGGCCACGGCCGCCGCCGAGGACCTCGCCGCCGAGCAGGCCCGCCGCCGCGCCGAGCACGGCCCGCCGCCGGGCTCGGCGGCCGAGGAACTGAAGAAGCTCGTGGACACGGTGGCCGACAAGCTGGCCGGCCTCCAGTCACCGCTCCTCGGCGGCCTCGCCGGACCCGCCGCCCAGCAGGTGGTGCGGCAGGTCGTCCAGCAGGCGAAGGCCGCCGTCGAGCCCGTCATAGACCGCAACCCGGACGTCTTCGACCATCTGGCCGCGGCCGGCAGCGAGCTGCTCGCCGCCTACCGCTCCGCCGTCCAGGCCCAGGAGCACCGCTGGACCGCCGGTCCCGACCCGGCGCGGGACCGGCGGGACCCGCGCGACCCGGGCGAGGGCACCGGCCCGGGAGAACGCATCGACCTGGACTGAAGCCCTCGCACGGCAGGGCCTCGGGTACGGTTGGCCGTAGCGGGGCTCGACCGAAACTGAGGGATTCATGGGACTCACCATCGGCGTCGACATCGGCGGCACGAAGATCGCGGCCGGCGTGGTCGACGAGGAAGGCAACATCCTCTCGACCTTCAAGGTGCCGACCCCCACCACGCCCGAGGCCATCGTGGACGCCATCGCCTCGGCGGTGGAGGGCGCACGGGCCGGGCACGAGATCGTCGGCGTGGGTATCGGCGCGGCCGGTTACGTCAACCGGCAGCGCTCCACGGTGTACTTCGCGCCGAACATCGACTGGCGCAACGAGCCGCTCAAGGAGAAGGTCGAGGCGCGCACCGGCCTCCCGGTCGTGGTCGAGAACGACGCCAACGCCGCCGCCTGGGGCGAGTACAAGTTCGGCGCCGGCAAGGGCCACCGCAACGTCATCTGCATCACGCTCGGCACCGGCCTCGGCGGCGGCATCATCATCGGCAACAAGCTGCGCCGCGGCCACTTCGGCGTGGCCGCCGAGTTCGGCCACATCCGGATGGTGCCGGACGGCCTGCTGTGCGGCTGCGGCTCGCAGGGCTGCTGGGAGCAGTACGCCTCCGGCCGCGCCCTCGTCCGCTACGCCAAGCAGCGCGCCAACGCCACCCCGGAGAACGCCGAGCTGCTGCTCTCGCTGGGCGACGGCACCCCGGAGGGCATCGAGGGCAAGCACATCTCCATGGCCGCCCGCCAGGGCGACCCCGTCGCCGTCGACTCCTACCGCGAGCTGGCCCGCTGGGCCGGCGCCGGCCTGGCCGACCTGGCCTCCCTCTTCGACCCGTCCGCCTTCATCGTCGGCGGCGGCCTGTCCGACGAGGGCGAGCTGGTCCTCGACCCCATCCGCAAGTCCTACAAGCGCTGGCTGGTCGGCGGCAACTGGCGCCCGGTGGCCGACGTGATCGCGGCCCAGCTGGGCAACAAGGCGGGCATGGTGGGCGCGGCGGACCTGGCCCGGGAACCCGACCCGATCATGTAGCGCCCGAAGGGGCGCGGGGCTGTGTCAACATGCGCCGCACCTCGCGCCCCGACCCATCGGGCGTACATTGATCCACATGGCGCTGCTCCCCAACTCCGCGACACAGCCCGACGGTTCCGCGGTCATCCGCGTCCTGAGCTACAACATCCGCTCGATGCGGGACGACACCGCCGCCCTCGCCAGAGTGATCACCGCCTGCGCCCCCGACCTGGTCCTCGTCCAGGAGGCCCCCCGCTTCTTCCGCTGGCGCAAGAAGCTGGCGCGCCTCGCCGCGGCCTCCGGCCAGGTCGTCCTCACCGGCGGCGCCACGGCCGCGGGACCGGCGATCCTGTGCGGCCTCCGTGCCACCGTCGAACGCACGGAGGACGTCCTCCTCCCCCTCACCCCCGGCCTCCACCGACGCGGCTTCGCCACGGCAGTGGTCCGCTTCGGCGCCGCCCGCCTCGGCGTGCTCAGCTGCCATCTGTCGCTCCAGCGGGACGAGCGCCACGACCAGGGCGGCCTGCTCCTCGACCGGCTCGCCGGACTCGGCGTCGAGCACGCCGTCGCCGGCGGCGACCTCAACGAGGGCCCCGGCGGCCGCACCTTCCGCCGGCTCGCCGAGACCCTCCAGGACTGCCGTACGACCGCGCCCTGGGGCGGCGAGTTCACCTCCACGCCCACCGATCCCCGCCAGCGCATCGACGCGATCTTCGCGACGAAGGGCATCGAGGTGCTGGGCTGCGGGGTGCCCCTGGACCAGCCGGGCGTGCGCGAGGCGGACCTGAGGGCGGCCACGGACCACCTCCCGGTCCTCGCCGCCCTCAGAATCCCGGCCTGAGCCCTCGGAATCCCGGCCCGAGCCGGTTCAGACCACCGCTCCGCGCCCCGGGTCGTCGTCCTCCTCGTCGTCGGTCCGCATCCGCGTCACCAGCGTCGCGAAGCCGCCGAGGAACCCGCCGATGCCGAGGGTCGCCAGCCACCAGGTCATGTCCCAGCCGAGCAGCACCGCCAGCAGGATCAGCACCGGACCGCCGACCACGCCGAGCCAGGCGAACCTGGCGGTCGTGTCCGAGGCCGGCAGCGGGGGCGGCTCCGGCGGTACGAAGTGGCCCTCGTCGTCCTCGTCGAAGTCGTCGTCGGACGGCTCGGGCGCCGTGTGGTCGCGCGGGCCGATTCCGGGCGCGAAGGAGACCGAGCCGCCGAGCGGCCGGGCGGGCTGCCGCTCCGCCGAGTCCTCCGGGTCGTTGCGGGGCTCGCTCTCCTGGTCCTTCACCGCGTTCTTCTCCAGCAGCGCGAGATCCTCGACCGGCTTGAAGGGCCGGGCGCCCGGCGGGTCCGGCGGCTCCTCGCCGTACCCGGCGACGATGGCCCGCCAGGCGGCGTCCTCGTCGAACGGCACCTTCTGCCCGTCCGGCTCGCGGGCTTCCTGGCCGCCCTGGCCGCCCTGCTCCTCACGGCCCTCGCGGTCCTCACGGTCGGAGTCGTGCTCAGCCAACTGCGGCCGTCCCTTCCTTGCCGACACCGGGTGCGAGCCGGCCGATGAAGGCGAGGCTCTCCTCGAAGACCCGGTCCGCGTCCTTGTCCAACGTCGCCACGTGGTAGCTCTGTTCCAGCACGATCTCCGTGACGTCCACGGCCGACACGCGGCTCAGCACCCGCGCCGAGTCGGCCGCCGGGACGACATGGTCCTGGGCGCTGCGCAGCAGCAGCAACGGCTGGGTGACCTGGGGCAGCTCGCCGTCCAGCCGGCGCAGGAACCTCCGCAGCGAGTGCGCCGCGTGCAGCGGCACCCGGTCGTAGCCCAGCTCCGCCGCGCCCTCCTTCGCGATGTCGCTGGCGATGCCCTTCGTCGTCCGCACCAGGTGCCGGGCCACCGGAAGGGCGTACGCCGACAGGCCGTGCACCTTGTTGGCCGGGTTGACGACCACCGCGCCCGCGACCCGCCCGCCGTGCCGGGCCGCCAGCCGGAGGGCCAGCGCCCCGCCCATCGACAGGCCCGCGACGAACACCCGGGAACAGCGCTCGGCGAGCAGCCGCAGTTCGCGGTCCACCTGCGCGTACCAGTCCTGCCAGGTCGTGAGCTGCATGTCCTCCCAGCGGGTGCCGTGGCCGGGCAGCAGCGGCAGGGACACGGTCAGGCCGTGGGCCGCGTGGTGCTCCGCCCAGGGGCGCAGCGACTGGGGCGAGCCGGTGAAGCCGTGGCAGAGGAGAACCCCCACCTCCCCGCCCTCGTGGCGGTACGGCTCGGCTCCGGGGAGAACTGGCATGTGCTTCACCGTACGCGACCGCACTGACACCGACCAGGGTCGTCGGGTCCATTGTCCGTGCGCCGGGTTAAGGTCTTTCCGACGGAAACAGGAGGCACACGGGTGTTGTACGGCACGATGAAGGTCGCCATCGGGGGGCCGCTGAAGGTCGCCTTCAGGCCTTGGGTGGAGGGCCTGGAGAACGTTCCGGCCACCGGCCCGGCCATCCTGGCCAGCAATCACCTGTCCTTCTCGGACTCGTTCTTCCTGCCGGTGGTGCTGGACCGCAAGGTCACCTTCATCGCCAAGGCCGAGTACTTCACCACCCCGGGCGTGAAGGGCCGGCTCACCGCGGCCTTCTTCAAGGGCGTCGGCCAGCTCCCGGTGGACCGCTCGGGGGCGCGCGGCGCCGGCGAGGCGGCGATCAAGAGCGGCATCGAAGTGCTGGAGCGCGGCGAGCTGTTCGGTATCTACCCGGAGGGCACCCGTTCGCCCGACGGGCGGCTGTACCGGGGCAAGCCCGGCGGCCTCGCGCGCGTGGCACTCGCCACCGGCGCGCCGGTCATCCCCGTGGCCATGATCGACACGGAGAAGATCCAGCCGCCGGGCAAGGTCGTGCCGAAGCTGATGCGGCCAGGTATCCGCATCGGCAAGCCCATGGACTTCAGCCGGTACCAGGGCATGGAGCACGACCGGTTCGTGCTGCGCGCCCTGACCGACGAGGTCATGTACGAGATCATGAAGCTCTCCGGCCAGGAGTACGTCGACATCTACGCCACGGCCGCCAAGCGGCAGATCGCGGAGGCGGCGAAGGCGGCCAAGGAAGCCGAGAAGGCGGAGAGGGCCGGGAAGAAGCAGGACCAGTCCTAGACAGGGGCACAAGGGGGAGCCGGGGGGGACCGGGGGAGATGCCCAAGCGTGAGCGCGTCATGCGGATGTCGGTCGAGCTGCCGCTGTGGCGCGCGCTCGCCGGCTACCGCGTCCTGACCATGCTGTACGCCATCGGTCTGTGCGCCACCGCGTACGACCACTTCGTGCGGCCCTGGGTCGCCGTCGCCTACTACGCCGTCCTGGCCGTGTGGACCCTCGCGACCCTGCCCAAGGTGGCCAACGCGGCGAGCTGCACCCGGCGCTTCCTGGCCGCCGACCTGACCGTCGCCCTCGTCGGCATCCTGCTCACCCCGGTCGCCGACAGCCATGAGCGGATCGCGGGCGGCGGCCCCACCCTGCCGTCGATATGGACGGCAGGCGCGGTGCTGGCCTTCGCCGTCAAGGGCGGCTGGCGCTGGGCGGCCGTCGCCTCCACGGCCGTCGCCGCCGTCAACCTGGTCGAGCGCGGCCACCCCGCCCGGGACACCGTGCACAACGTGATCCTCGTCTGGGTCGCCTCCATCGCCATCGGCTACGTCGTGGAGGTGGCCCGCGCCTCCGAGCGCACCCTCGCCCGCGCGCTGGAGATCGAGGCCGCCACCCGGGAGCGGGAGCGGCTGGCCCGGGACATCCACGACAGCGTGCTCCAGGTGCTGGCGATGGTGAAGCGCCGGGGCGCGGCCCTCGGCGGCGAGGCGGCCGAGCTGGGTCGGCTGGCCGGGGAGCAGGAGGTGGCCCTGCGCACGCTGGTGTCGGGCGGTCTGGTCCCGGTGTCCCGGGTCTCGGAGGACCTGGCGGCCGGCGCCGTCGTCCGCGCGGTGGAGGAGCCCGACGAGGACGACACGGCCGGCCCGGTCGACCTGCGCGCCCTGCTCGCGCGGTACGCGTGCGCCCGGGTCAGCCTCGCCGAGCCCGGCGCCCCGGTGCTGCTGCCGTCGGCCGCGGCCCGCGAGGTGGCCGCCGCGGTCGGGGCCGCGCTGGACAACGTGCGCCTGCACGCGGGGGCCGAGGCGCGGGCCTGGATTCTGGTGGAGGACGAGCCGGACGAGATCGTCGTCACCGTCCGGGACGACGGCCCCGGCATCCCCGAGGGCCGGCTGGCGCAGGCCGAGGGCGAGGGCCGGCTCGGGGTGGCCCTGTCGATCCGGGGCCGGCTGCGCGACCTCGGCGGCAGCGCCGAGATCGTCTCCGTGCCCGGACAGGGCACGGAAGTGGAACTGAAGGTACCGAAGGGCGCCGTGGGGGCGCGGGGGAAGAAGGCGGAGCGGCGATGACACAGCAGGTCCCGATCAAGGTCATGGTGGTGGACGACCACCCGATGTGGCGTGACGCGGTCGCCCGTGACCTGGCCGAGTCCGGCTTCGAGGTGGTCGCCACCGCCGGCGACGGCGAGCAGGCGGTCCGCCGCGCCAAGGCCGCCGCCCCCGACGTCCTCGTGCTGGACCTCAACCTGCCCGCCAAGCCCGGCGTCCAGGTGTGCAAGGAACTCGTCGGCCACAACCCGGCGTTGCGCGTCCTCGTCCTCTCGGCGAGCGGTGAGCACGCGGACGTGCTGGAGGCCGTGAAGTCCGGCGCGACCGGCTATCTGCTGAAGTCGGCGTCCACCGAGGAACTGCTGGACGCGGTGCGCCGTACCGCCGTCGGCGACCCGGTGTTCACGCCGGGCCTCGCCGGGCTGGTCCTCGGCGAGTACCGGCGGCTGGCCGCCGAGCCCGCGCCCGCGCCGGACGCCGACGAGCCGGGCGCGCCCCGGCTGACGGACCGGGAGACGGAGGTGCTGCGGCTGGTGGCGAAGGGCCTGAGCTACAAGCAGATCGCCGAACGCCTCGTCATCTCCCACCGCACGGTGCAGAACCACGTGCAGAACACCCTCGGCAAGCTCCAGCTGCACAACAGGGTGGAGCTGGTGCGGTACGCGATAGAGCGCGGCCTCGACGAGGAGTAGGACCGGCGCCGCCCGCTTCCGGCCATGCACCGGAATCACCCTTCCCGCCTCTCCCGATGTGACCTGAATCACCATTAGCGTGACCGGGTGTCAGGGAACCGCTGCGAAGGGACATTTCCATGCGGGTCGGAGTACTGACCGGAGGCGGCGACTGCCCCGGGCTCAACGCCGTCATCCGGGGCATCGTCCGCAAGGGCGTGCAGGAGTACGGCTATGACTTCGTCGGCTTCCGGGACGGCTGGCGGGGTCCTCTCGAAGGCGACACCGTCCGCCTCGACATCCCCGCGGTGCGCGGCATCCTGCCCCGCGGCGGCACCATCCTCGGCTCCTCGCGGACCAACCCCCTCAAGGTCGACGACGGCATCCGCCGGATCAAGGACAACCTGGCCAAGCTGGACGTCCAGGCCCTCATCGTGATCGGCGGCGAGGACACCCTGGGCGTCGCCGCGCGGCTGTCCGGCGAGTACGGGGTGCCCTGCGTCGGGGTGCCGAAGACGATAGACAACGACCTGGCGGCCACCGACTACACCTTCGGCTTCGACACCGCCGTCAACATCGCCACCGAGGCCATCGACCGGCTGCACACCACCGCCGAGTCCCATATGCGGGTCCTGGTGGTGGAGGTGATGGGCCGGCACGCCGGCTGGATCGCCCTCCACTCGGGCCTGGCCGGCGGTGCCAACGTCATCCTCGTCCCGGAGCAGCGCTTCGACATCGAGCAGGTCTGCGACTGGGTGACCTCCCGGTTCCGGGCGTCGTACGCGCCGATCGTGGTCGTCGCCGAGGGCGCCGTGCCGAAGGACGGCGACATGGTGCTCAAGGACCGGTCGCTGGACTCCTTCGGGCACGTCCGGCTGTCCGGGGTGGGCGAGTGGCTGGCCAAGGAGATCGAGAAGCGCACCGGGAAGGAGGCGCGTACGACGGTCCTCGGGCACGTCCAGCGCGGCGGCACCCCGAGCGCCTTCGACCGCTGGCTCGCCACCCGCTTCGGCCTGCACGCCATCGACTGCGTCCACGACGGCGACTTCGGCACGATGGTCGCCCTGCGCGCCACCGACATCGTCCGCGTCCCCCTCGCCGAGGCGACGGCCAGGCTGAAGACGGTGGACCCGAAGCTGTACCAGGAGATCGGGGTGTTCTTCGGCTGACCACGGCTCCGGCCGGCCACGGCCCCCGGCGGCTACACGGTCGTGCGGCGCAGCTGACCGATCAGCTCCCGTACGACCGTCGCGCCGTTCAGGGTCAGCACCGACTCCGGGTGGAACTGCACGCCCGCGAAGCCGGGACCCCGCAGGGCGTGCACCTCTCCGTTCGCCGCACGGCTCACCTCGACGCCGTGCGCCGCCAGCTCGCGGGCCGCCTCCTCGTCGCAGCGCGCGACGAAGCTGTTGTAGAAGCCGACCGTCTCCGGCCGCCCGAACAGGTCGATCTCCGTCTGCGCCCCCTGGTACGGCACCTCCTTGCGGACGAGGTCCAGACCCAGCTCGGCCGCGATCAGCTCATGCCCCAGGCAGACGCCCAGCACCCCGTGCCGGTGCTCCCGGACCACGGTGGCCGCGAGCCGCCGCAGGAACCGCATCTTCGGGTCGGCCCCGTCGCGCGGGTCACCCGGACCGGGGCCCAGCACCACCGGCCCCTCGTGCGCGAGCACGGCCGCCCGCAGCCCCGGCTCGTCGTACCGCCGTACCGTCACCTCCAGGCCGCCCGAGCGCAGCACGTGCGCCAGCATCGCCGTGAAGGTGTCCTCGCCGTCGACCACGAGGGCGTGGCCGGCCGGCTTCGGCGCGCGTTCCTGCATCCGCAGCCAGAACGGCGCGAGGCCGGCCCGGCGCCCGTCCAGCGCGGCCCGCACCCGCGGGTCCTCGGCCAGCCGGGGCCGCTCCCGCTCCGCGCGCGGACGGGACGGCCGTACCCCGAGGGCGGCCAGCACGCCCGCCGCCTTCGCGTGGGTCTCCGCGACCTCGCCGGCCGGGTCGGAACCGCGCACCAGCGTCGCCCCCACCGGGACGCGCAGCCGGCCGTCGGCGGAGATGTCGGCGGTGCGGATCAGGATGGGGGAGTCGAGGGTCTGCGCGCCCCCGGAGTCCCGCCCGAGCAGGGCGAGCGCCCCGGCGTAGTATCCGCGCCCCGCACCGTCCCGCCCGAGGGGCTCGTACCGCTCGATCACCCGGCACGCGTTCTGCACCGGCGACCCGGTCACCGTCGCCGCGAACATGGTCTCCTTCAGCACCTCCCGCACGTCCAGGGAGGACTTCCCGCGCAGCTCGTACTCGGTGTGCGCGAGGTGCGCCATCTCCTTCAGCCGCGGGCCGACGACGACCCCGCCCATGTCGCCGACGGTGCACATCATCTTCAGCTCCTCGTCGACGACCATCGACAGCTCCTCGATCTCCTTGCCGTCGGCGAGGAAGCCGAGCAGGTGCTCGGGGGTCGGCCCGTCGGCGGGATAGCGGTACGTCCCGCTGATCGGGTTCATCACGACGGTCCCGCCGCTCATCCGGATGTGCACCTCCGGACTCGCCCCCACCAGCGTCCGGTCCCCGGTGTGCACCACGAACGTCCAGTACGCGCCGCGCTCGCCCTCCAGCAGCCGCCGGAACAGCGCGAGCGCGTCCGCGCGTCCGAAGCCGGGGATCTCGCCCTCGTAGGTGCGCCGGATCACGAAGTTCGCGCCCTCGCCCCGGCCGATCTCCTCGCGCAGCACCCGCCCGACGATCTCCGCGTACTCCGCGTCGCCCACGTCGAAACCGCCGCCCTCGACCCGCACGTCGTGCGCGGGGAGCTGGGCGAGGGCCTCGTCCAGGGCCAGCGTGTGGGTCTCCTCGGGGGTCAGCACCAGCAGCGGGGTGCCGTCGTCGCGGACGTCGAAGCCGCGTTCGCGGATCTGCCGGAACGGGACCAGGGCGAGGCCTTCGTCGGGCAGGTCGGCGAGCCGGTCCCGGCTGGTCACCGGGCCGAGCAGCACCTCCACCAGCTGCTCGTCGTGGCCCGGGGTGCGACGGCGGAGCAGGGCGAAGGGGCGGGGGTCGTGCAGGAGCTGTGCCAGGTCCATGGGTCCTCTTCCGTCGATGTGATCGGTCTCGATGCGATCGATATCGGTGAGGAACGACCCCGGACACACCGAAGGCCGCCCCTCGGGCGGCCTTCGCGAAGTCTTGCGTACGCGCAGTCAGTGGGCCGCCGGATGAGCGGTCCACCACCAGTTCTGGGTCGAAAGCGCGAACATGCGATGCACCTTATCGCATGTCCGCATGGTGCAAGCGGTGTCTCATCAGCTGAGCACCGGCAGGACCCCACGACATCACCCCGTAATGTTGGGGTCGTGACCGTGAACGCTAAGACCAGCCCGAGCGCTGGCAACACCTGGCGACACCTGCCCGCGGCGCAGCAGCCCGAGTACCCCGACCCCGAGGCTCTGCGCGCAGTGATCGCGGACCTCGAGGCGTATCCGCCGCTCGTCTTCGCGGGCGAGTGCGACCAGCTGCGCGCCCGGATGGCGGCCGTCGCCAAGGGAGAGGCGTTCCTCCTCCAGGGTGGCGACTGCGCCGAGGCCTTCGACGCGGTGTCCGCCGATCACATCCGCAACAAGCTCAAGACGCTGCTCCAGATGGGCGCCGTCCTCACCTACGCGGCCTCCGTGCCCGTGGTGAAGGTCGGCCGGATCGCGGGCCAGTACTCCAAGCCCCGCTCCAAGCCGACCGAGACCCGCGACGGCGTGACGCTCCCGGTGTACCGGGGCGACTCCGTCAACGGCTTCGACTTCACCGAGGCCAGCCGCATCCCGGACCCCGAGCGGCTGAAGCGCATGTACCACGCGTCGGCCTCCACGCTGAACCTGGTGCGCGCCTTCACCACCGGCGGCTACGCCGACCTGCGCCAGGTGCACGCCTGGAACCAGGACTTCGTGCGGACCTCGCCGTCGGGCCAGCGCTACGAGCAGCTCGCGCGGGAGATCGACAGCGCGCTGAACTTCATGCGGGCCTGCGGCACCGACCCGGAGGAGTTCAAGACCGTCGAGTTCTACTCCTCGCACGAGGCGCTGCTGCTGGACTACGAGTCCGCCCTGACCCGGGTCGACTCCCGCACCGGCAAGCTGTACGACGTCTCGGCGCACATGGTGTGGATCGGTGAGCGCACCCGGCAGCTGGACCACGCGCACATCGAGTTCGCCTCGCGGATCCGCAACCCGATCGGCATCAAGCTCGGCCCGACCACCACGGCCGAGGAGGCGCTGCGGTACATCGACCGCCTCGACCCCGAGCGGGAGCCGGGCCGGCTGACCTTCATCGTCCGCATGGGCGCCGGCAAGATCCGCGACAAGCTCCCCGAGCTGGTCGAGAAGGTCACGGCGTCCGGCGCGACGGTGGCCTGGGTGACCGACCCGATGCACGGCAACACCTTCGAGGCGGCTTCCGGGCACAAGACCCGCCGCTTCGACGACGTGCTCGACGAGGTCAAGGGCTTCTTCGAGGTCCACAAGGCGCTCGGCACCCACCCGGGCGGCATCCACGTGGAACTGACCGGCGACGACGTCACCGAGTGCGTGGGCGGCGGCGACGAGATCTTCGTTGACGACCTGCACCAGCGCTACGAGACGGCCTGCGACCCGCGGCTGAACCGCAGCCAGTCGCTGGACCTGGCGTTCCTGGTGGCCGAGATGTACCGGGACCAGTGACCGGGGACCGGTAGCCACCGCGTCGTGGCGCGGAGTCGGCGGCGTCCTGGGGCGCGGATCACATCCGATCCGCGCCCCTGCCACTTTTGCGGGCGCTGGGGGATGGGTTAGGTTAGGTTTGCCTCACCGGAAATGGGGATGGCAGAAACAGCGACCCCGTCGGGAGGTGAATCCGCGTGTACGTGTGCAGCTGCTTCGGTGTCACCGAGGACCAGGTCAAGCAGCACGCGGAGAACGGCGCCTGCACCCCGCGCCAGATAGCCTCTGCCTGCAAGGCGGGCACCGACTGCGGCGGCTGTGTCCGGCGCATCCAGGCGCTGCTCGGCCGTGGCGCCTGCCCCCGCCGGGAACTGATCGACCAGCGCGCCCCGGCCCTCGTACCGCTGGACGACGCCGCGTAGCGTTCGTGTCTCGCCGGCTCAGTGGGTGGAGAAGCCGCCCGTGCCCGGGCCCGAGGAGTCGGGCTGGCTCTGCTCGACGACGGTCGACAGATAGAGCGCCTCGCCCAGCTTGTCCACCAGCTCCAGCTGGGTGTCCAGGTAGTCGATGTGGTGCTCCTCGTCGGCCAGGATCGCCTCGAAGACGTTCGCCGACGTGATGTCGTCCTTCTCGCGCATCACCTGGATGCCCCGGCGCAGCCGGTCGATGGCCTCGACCTCGATCTGCCGGTCGGCCTGGAACATCTCGGTCACCGTCTGCCCGACCCGCACATGGAAGAGCCGCTGGTAGTTGGGCAGGCCGTCGAGGAGCAGGATGCGGTCGGTGAGGACCTCGGCGTGCCGCATCTCGTCGAACGACTCCGCCCGCGTGTACCGGGCGAGCTTCGTCCACCCCTTGTGGTCCTGGAGCTTGGCGTGCAGGAAGTACTGGTTGATCGCGGTCAGCTCGGCGGTCAGCTGTTCGTTGAGCAGTTCGATGACCTCGGGGTCGCCTTGCATTGCTGTGGACTCCTTCCAGGTGGACCCGGCCGATAGCGCCGCATGATTGCACCGGCGAGGAAGATCGTCCAGTAAGTACGCACTTAGTAAGTACGTCCTGAGTTGATAGTAATTGCCCGGTTTGGGAGCGGGTGGTCAAGGGCACTGCCCCAGGTCTGTCAGGATGGATACATGGGTCATCCGGTGGAGCGAGAGTCTGGGGCAGCGGCAGGGTCCGAGCTTCCGCCGGGTCAGCGGCTCCAGCGCGGGTGGCCGGTCACGCACTACGGGCCGGTCCCGAAGTTCCGGCCCGAGCGCTGGGAGTTCCGGGTCTTCGGCGCCACCGCCGACGGCGACAAGCGCACCTGGACCCACGAGGAGTTCACGGCGCTTCCGTACACCACGGTGGTGGCCGATCTCCACTGCGTGACGAAGTTCAGCATGGTCGGCGCGGAGTGGGGCGGCATTCCGGCCCGTGCGATCGTGGACCTGGCCCCGCCGGCGCCGGACGTCACCCATGTGATGGTCTGGGCGGAGTACGGCTTCAGCTCGAACCTGCGCCTCACGGACTTCGTCTCCGACCGCACGATCTTCGCCACCCACAAGGACGGCGAGCTGCTCACCGCCGAGCACGGCTTCCCGGTCCGGCTGATCGTGCCCCACCTGTACGCCTGGAAGGGGCCCAAATGGGTCCGGGGCGTGGAGTACATGACCGCCGACCGCCGCGGTTTCTGGGAGGAGCGCGGCTATCACAACGTCGGCGACCCCTGGAAGGAACAGCGCTACTCCTACCAGGAAGAGCCCGGGGACGGCCCCGAGCTCTGATCCCGGCCCGCTCAGTGGTGGTACTGGTGCACCACCGCGTGCCCCTTGCCCCGGCCGATCATCCACTTGTTGACCGGGGTGGTCACCGCGAAGGCGATCGCGAACGAGACCGCGAGCGAGATCCAGAACAGCGCGTCGCCCAGCGTGGCGTCCATCGCGGACGGCCAGACCAGGATGACCCCGTTGTCCATCAGTTCCATCACGGCGATGGACAGGGTGTCCGCGGCCAGCGCCACCCGGAAGGCCGTACGGAAGTCGACGCCGGCCCGCAGGACTCCGCGCAGGGTGAGCGAGTAGCCGAAGACGAAGGCCAGGACGATCGCCAGCACCATGGTCGGCAGGTTGCCCCAGCCGAAGGCCGTACCGACGACCATGCCGAGCACCTCGCCGATGGCGCAGCCGGTGAGGCAGTGCAGGGTGGCCTGGGCGGCCATGGCCCAGGTGGCGGTGGGTGCGTGGTGGTGCGCGTGGTCGTGCGTGTGGTGGTGTTCCCGTGCTGCGTGCGCCTCGTTCTGCATGACTGCCCCCATGTCAGGTGATGGCTCCTGCGACGACAGGAACCATATACCCCCTAGGGGTATTCCCCAACGGTCAGTTCTCGCGCAGTTTCTTCAGCCGCTCCACGTCCGCCGCGTGCCCCTCCCTGCCACCGGGCGTCTCGATGATCAGCGGTACGCCCTCGGTCGCGGGGTGGGTCATGAGTGCCCGGAACGGGTCCTCCCCGATGTGGCCGGCGCCGATGTTCTCGTGCCGGTCCTTGTGGGCGCCCACCACATCCTTGGAGTCGTTGGCGTGGATCAGCTTCAGCCGGCCCTCGCCGACGGTCTCCACCAGCAGGTCCACGGTCTGGTGCATGCCGCTCGGCCCGGTCAGATCGTGCCCGGCGGCGAAGATGTGGCACGTGTCCAGGCACACGCCCAGCTTGGGATGGGCGTCGAGCGCCTCGAAGTACGGCCCGAAGTCCCAGGTCCGCGAGCACAGCGAGGCGCCCTGCCCGGCGGTCGACTCCAGCAGCAGGAACGGGTCGTCGTCGTGGGTCAGCTCGTCCAGCAGCGGCAGCAGGTGCGCGCGCACCTGCTTCAGCGCGACCTCCCGCGCCCGCCCGCCGGTGGCGCTGCCGGTGTGCACCACCACACCCAGCGCGCCGATCTCCCGCCCGCGCCGCAGCGAGTGCCGCAGCGACTCCACCGACCGCTCCACGGTCGCCTCGGTGTGCGAGCCGAAGTTGATCAGGTACGGCGCGTGCACGTAGGCCGGGATCGACTCCTCGGCGCAGGCCGCGCGGAAGGCCTCGTCCTGCCGCGGGTTCCCGGCGGGGGTGGCCCAGCCGCGCGGGTTGGCGACGAACACCTGCACGGTCTCCGCCTTAAGGTCGCGGGCGTACGACAGCCCGACGGAGTGCAGGCCACCGGCCACGGGCACATGGCCGCCGACGGGGTTGCGGGGGAGGGGGGACTGAACGGGACTCACCCGTTCAGGGTGTCATGTCCGCCCCCACGCCCGGACCGCGCTCCCCGGTGAGACCGGTCACCGGTGGTGATCGTGATCGTCGGTCACCGGATGGTGATCGTGATCGTCGACCCCTTGGGCGCCTCGTCGCCGCCCTCCACCGACTGCTTCTTCACGTTGTCGCCGAACAGCCCGAGCAGCCCGCGGTCCTCCTCGACCTCGAAGCCGGCGCCCTCCAGGGCCTGGTGGGCGTCGTCCACACTGTCGCCGACCACGTCCGGGACCTCGACCATCTCCGGGCCCTTGGACAGCGTCAGCGTCACCGTGTCGCCCTCGGCGGCCTGGCGTCCCTCACCGGGGCTCTGCGCGGCGACCTCGCCCTTGTCGTACTCGGAGTTGATCCGCTCCTCGGCCACCTTCACCTTCAGCCCGGCGTCCGTCAGCTCCTGCCTGGCACTGTCCAGGTCGTAGCCGGTGACGTCCGGCACGTCGACCGGGCTGCCCTTGCTGACGATCAGCGCGATCGCCGAGCCCGCGTGCCGCTCGGTGCCCGCCTCGGGTGTCGTACCGATCACCGAGCCCCGGGGGACGTCGTCGCTGAACGCGCGGGTGACCATGCCCGGCTCCAGGCCGTCCGCCTTCAGCCGCGCCCGCGCCTTCGCGAGCGACTGCCCGGCCACGTTCGGCACGTTCACCGTCTCCGGTCCCAGCGACACGGTCAGCGTCACCGAGTCGTGGTCCCGGATGCGCGCGCCGGGCGCCGGGTCGCTGCCGATCACCGTGCCGCGCTCGACCGTGTCGCTGTACGCGCGCTTGACCTGCCCGACGTCCAGCCCGGCCGCCTTCAGCCGCTCCTTCGCCTGGGCCTCCGTCTTCGCCAGCAGCGGCGGCACCTTGGTGAACTGGCCGGAGTTGATGTACCAGACACCGGCGCCCACGCCGAGCACCACCAGCACGGCCGCGATGACCGCCAGCACCGCGCGCGGGGGCCGCGCCGGGCGCCGACGGGGCGGCACGGGCGGGCTCTGGAAGCGGGCGGTGCGGTCGATGCCGTCCACGGGGGCGTCCGCGTCCTCGTGGACGGGCAGGGGGCGGGATGGGGGTCCCCCCGCGCGCCCCTCCGCGCGAGCGAAGCCGAGCGTGGGGGAGGTGAGCGCGCGCGGGATCACGCTCGTGCGGTCGTCGGCGTTGTCGTGCTCCGCGGTCAGCGCCTGCGGCGGCAGCGCGTCCAGCTGCTCGTCGGTCAGCGCGCGGCGGGCCTCACGCACCTGGGCGAGCAGGGCCACGGCGTCCTGCGGCCGGATGTCCGGGGTGCGCGCGGTGGCCGACGCGACCAGCTCGTCCAGCTCGTACGGCAGCCCGGGCACGAGCGCGGAGGGTGGCGGCACGTCCTCGTGGAGGTGCTTGTAGAGCACCTGGGCCGGGGAGTCCCCGGAGTGCGGCTTGGCACCCGTCAGCATCTCGTACAGCACCACACCGCACGCGTACACGTCGACGCGCGGGTCGGTGGTGCCCTGCTCGATCTGCTCCGGCGCGAGATAGGAGACGGTCCCGAGCACGGCACCCGTCGTGCTGGTCACCGTGTCCACGGAGCGCACCAGCCCGAAGTCGGCGACCTTGACCCGGCCGTCGTCGCCTATCAGCACGTTCTCGGGCTTCATGTCGCGGTGCACGAACCCGGCCCGGTGCGCGGCACCGAGCGCGGCGAGCACCGGCTCCAGGATGTCGAGCGCGGCCCGTGGCTGCACCGCGCCCCGCTCCCGCAGCACGTCCCGCAGGGTGCAGCCGGCGATGTACTCCATCGCCAGGTAGACGTACGACCCGTCGGTCCCCTGGTCGAAGACCTGCACCACGTTGGGGTGGTCGAGCCGGGCGACGGACTTCGCCTCCCGGATGAACCGCTCGACGAACGTCCCGTCGACCGCGAGCGTCGGGTGCATCACCTTCAGCGCGAGAACGCGGTCCAGGCGGGTGTCCAGGGCCCGGTAGACCGTGGCCATCCCACCGGCCGCGATCCGCGCGTCGACGCGGTACCGGCCGTCGAGCACCTGCCCGACGAGGGGGTCCTGAAGGGTCGTATCCACGAGAGGGGAGTCTACGAGGGAGCACCGACACGACCGCCCCGCCCACCGGCGTCGCGGCGGGACTGAAGCCGACCTGTGACGCGATGCACGCACCGCCCCGCAGCCGCCGATGGCGAGAACGCCCCACGGGAATGTCCGGCCTTCCGGTAGGCAGTAACGGGCGGGTGCGCGGGTGGGAGACCGAACGGGACTAGAACGCCGGTCGCTCGGGATCCAACCGAGCCAGCCCCTCCGCAGGAGACGACGCCTCAGCGAGATACCGCCGCGGAATCCGCCCGGCCAACCGAGCGAGCCGACCCCCCTCCACCGCGAGCTTCATGGCGGAAGCCATCAGTTCCGGCTCCTGCGCCCGCGTCACCGCCGAGGCGAGCATCACCCCCGCACACCCCAGCTCCATCGCCAGCGCCACATCCGACGCCGTACCGGCCCCCGCGTCCAGAATCACCGGCACACGCGCGTGCTCCACGATCAGCTGGAAGTTGTGGGGGTTGCGAATCCCCAGCCCGGACCCGATCGGCGACCCCAGCGGCATCACCGCGGCGCACCCCACGTCCTCCAGCTTCCGCGCCAGCACCGGATCGTCGTTCGTGTACGGCAGCACCGTGAACCCGTCGTCGACCAGCGTCTCCGCCGCCTCCAGCAGCTCCACCGGATCCGGCAGCAGCGTCCGCTCGTCGGCGATGACCTCCAGCTTGACCAGGTCCGTGCCCAACGCCTCCCGGGCCAGCCGGGCGGTCAGCACGGCCTCGCCGGCGGTGAAACAGCCGGCCGTGTTCGGCAGCACCCGGATGCCGAGCTTCTCCAGCACCGACAGCACCGAGCCGTGCACGGAGGGGTCCACCCGGCGCATCGCGACCGTGGTGAGTTCCGTACCGGAGGCGACCAGCGCCCGCTCCAGCACGTCCAGGCTGGGCGCCCCGCCCGTGCCCATGATCAGCCGCGAGGAGAAGGCCAGGTCACCGAGGACCAGGGGATCGTCGGCCATGGCTCAGCCTCCCTGTACGGCGGTGAGGACTTCGACCCGATCGCCGTCGGCGAGAGCGGTCGTCGCCCACTGCGCGCGCGGGACGACGGTCTCGTTGACGGCGGCGGCCACCCCGCGCGGGGCGGCGGTGAGGGTCCGGACGAGAGTGTCGAGGGGGGTGCCCGGGTCGATCTCCCGGCGCTCCCCGTTGACGGAAATCATGACCGGGCTGTTCATGCGGGCTGCTCCAGCTCTTCCATCGTCTCCCTGAGCGCGGCGCTTTTCCTGGGCGCGGCGTCTTCCCTGGGCGCGCCGCCGAAGCGCCGCGGCGTGAACGGACGGGCCTCCTCGGGAAGCTCACCGGTGACCAGGGCGTGCGCCAGCACGTCCCCGGTGACCGGCGTGAGCAGCACGCCGTTGCGGTAGTGCCCGGTGGCCAGCAGCAGCCCGGCCAGGCCGGACGGGCCGAGCAGCGGCGCGTTGTCGGGGGAGCCGGGGCGCAGCCCGGCCCGGGTCTCGGTGAGCGGCAGCTCCGTGATGCCGGGCACCAGCTCGTGCGCGTCGCGCAGCAGCTCGTACACGCCCCCGGCGGTGACCGTCGTGTCCCAGCCCAGCTCCTCGCTGGTGGCGCCGACGACCAGTTCGCCGTTCTCCCGGGGCACCAGATAGACATGGCTGCCCCGCACCACGGCCCGCACGGTCCGGCTCAGGAACGGCGCGTACCGGCGCGGCACGGTCAGCCGCAGCACCTGCCCCTTCACCGGCCGCACCGGCGGGAGCAGCTCGTCAGGGACGCCCGCGAGACGCCCGCTGAGGCTGCCGCCCGCCAGCACCACCTGCTCGGCGCGCAGCCCGGTGCCGTCCGCCGTGGTCACCCCGGTGGCCCGGTCCCGTACCACGTCCAGCCGCTCCGCCCACGCGCGGTGGAACACCACACCGGCCCGTTCGCACGCGGCCACCAGGGCCGCCGCCAGCCGGCGCGGGTCGATCTGGTGGTCGCCGTCGACCCGCAGCCCGCCCCGCACCCCGGGCGCGAGCATCGGCTCCAGGCGCCGGCACTCCCGCCCCGACAGCCATTCCGAGGCGAGGCCCGAGCGCTGCTGGAGCGCGTGCAGGTCGCGCAGGTCGGCGCGGTCGTCGGCGTCCAGCGCGACGGCGAGGGTGCCGCAGCGGCGGTAGCCGAGGTCGTGGCCGGTCACTTCGGTCAGCTCGGCCGCGAAGGCGGGGTAGCGGCGGGCCGACTCCAGGTTCAGGGCGAGCAGGGTCTCCTCGCCGTAGTGCAGTTCGGTGACCGCGGCGAGCATCCCGGCCGCGACCTGCGCGGCCCCGCCGCCGGGCTCGGGGTCCACGACGGCCGTGGCGAGCCCGCGCTGCGCCGCGCGCCAGGCCGTGACCAGGCCGATGATTCCGCCCCCGATGACGAGGACGTCGGACGTACGTGACGACATGGGCGTCCAGCCCCTCCCTTCGCCGGCATGACCCGGATCAGGTTCGTACGGTCGGAGGCCGCCAGCCTCCCTCTCAGCCCGGTGCGTCCGGGCTCCCGCGAGTGCTTGTACGGTGGCCACCCTAGCCCGCCGTCCTCCTCACCCGTAAGGGAGCCCCGTTCCATGGCCCGGTCGCTCGACGGACTGATCCTCGCCCCCGTGGCGGACCAAGCCCCAGGTCAGGTGGGCACCCGCACCCGGTTCGCGTACCACGAGAAGGACGGCGAGATCTGGGCCGAGTACGCGGGCGGTGACGTCGTGCGCGGCCATCTGGTCGGCACCCGCGAGGGTGACCGGCTGGACTTCCGGTACGTGCAGCTCAAGACCGACGGGACGACCTCCTCGGGGCACTGCGTGTCCACGGTCGTCGAGCTGGCGGACGGCCGGGTGCGCCTGGACGAGACTTGGAAGTGGGAGTCCCAGGCCGGCTCCGGCACGAGCGTGGTGGAGCAGGTCACCGAGCACGCCCCCTGACTGACAGATCGTCAATTGTCTATGGTGATCGGGTGAGCGAGCAGACAGCGCAAGAGGGCACCGCACCGGCGCGGCGCGTGGTCGTCGTCGGCGCGGGCATGGCCGGGGTGCAGACCGCGGTCGCCCTGCGGGAGCAGGGTTTCCGGGGCGATGTGACCATCATCGGCGCCGAACCGCACCAGCCGTACGACCGGCCGCCGCTGTCGAAGGCGGTCCTGCTCGGCAAGGCCGAGGACTCCGCCTTCGAGGTGGATTTCGAGTCCCTCGGGGTCGAGCTGCGGCTCGGCTGCGAGGTGTACGGCGTGCGCCCCGCCGAGCGTGAGCTGGACACCGAGACGGGCCCGGTGCCGTACGACGTCCTGGTCCTCGCCACCGGCGCCGAGCCGATCCGGCTGCCCGGCACCGAGGGCGTGCCCGGTGTGCATCTGCTGCGCACCCTGGACGACGCCGAACGGCTGCGGCCCGTGCTCGCCCGGCAGCACGACATCGTGGTCGTGGGCGCCGGCTGGATCGGCGCCGAGTTCGCCACCGCCGCCCGCGAGGCCGGCTGCGCGGTGACCGTCGTGGAGGCCGCCGACCGTCCGCTCGCCGGCGCCCTGCCCGCCGAGGTCACCGCGCCCATGGCCGCCTGGTACGCCGAGGCGGGCGCGGAGTTGCGCACCCACGCGCGCGTGGAGCGCGTCGAGCCCGGCGAGGTGGTGCTCGCCGACGGCACCCGGCTGCCCGCGGGCGCCGTCGTCGTCGGCATCGGCGCCCGCCCGGCCACCGGCTGGCTGGCCGGCTCCGGCATCGAGCTGGGCGCGCACGGCGAGGTCCTCGCCGACGCCCGCCTGCGCACCTCCGTGCCGAACGTGTACGCCGTCGGCGACTGCGCCTCCTTCCCGTCGGCCCGCTACGGCGAACGGCTCCTCGTCCACCACTGGGACAACGCCCTCCAGGGCCCGCGCACGGTCGCCGCGAACATCCTGGGCGAGAACCCGGCGGTCTACGACCCGGTGCCGTACTTCTGGTCCGAGCAGTTCGGCCGCTTCGTCCAGTACGCCGGCCACCACGCCGCGGCCGACCGCCTGGTCCGGCGCGGCGACCCGGCGGGCCCGTCCTGGACGGTCTGCTGGCTCCGCGAGCACCGCCTGGTGGCCCTCCTGGCCGTCGGCCGCCCCCGCGACCTGGCCCAGGGCCGCCGCCTGATCGAGGCGGGCCGGCGGATGGACCCCGAGGCACTGTCCGACCCGGCTCGGCCCCTGAAGGACGCCACGGCTGACTAGCACATCCTCCCGCCTGGACCTGCCTGGCTTCCGACTGTCAGTGGGGGATGGCAGGCTAGGAAACGTGACCGAGATTGACGCAAAGATTGATGCTCTCGTCCCCGCCTGGCTCACCCTGCCCGACATCGCCGACATGCTCGGTGTCGAGGTGACGCGTGTCCGGCAGCTGGTCAAGGAGGGCCAGCTCATCGCCGTACGCCGTGGTGAGAACCGGGCGCTGCACGTCCCCGCCGCCTTCATCGACGGGGACAAGGTCGTCAAGGGCCTGTCCGGGACCCTGACGCTCCTGCGGGACGACGGCTTCACGGTCGAAGAGATGATCGAGTGGCTCTTCACCCCCGACCCGACCCTGCCCGGCACCCCCGCGCAGGCCCTGAGCGAGAATCGCGGCACGGAGGTGAAGCGCCGCGCCCAGGCGCTCGCCGTCTGAGCCGATCCGCACCAGGCAGGTGGCGTGCGGGCCGGACGCCCGTACGCCACCGCGCACAGCCGTCAGGGACACCGACCACGGGGGGACCCACGCATGTCCGACACCGCCCGCGCCGCGCTCGCCGACGCCCGCCTGTACCTCTGCACGGACGCCCGCAAGCGCCAGGGCGACCTGCCCGAGTTCCTGGACGCGGTCCTGGCCGGCGGTGTCGACATCGTGCAGCTGCGCGACAAGGGCATGGAGGCCGCCGAGGAGCTGGAGCACCTGGAGGTCTTCGCCGACGCCTGCGCCCGGCACGGCAGGCTGCTCGCGGTCAACGACCGGGCCGATGTGGCCCACGCCGCCCGCGCCGACGTGCTCCACCTCGGCCAGGGTGATCTCCCGGTGCCCGCGGCCAGGGCGATCCTCGGCGACCGGGTGCTGATCGGCCGCTCCACGCACGCCGAGGCGGAGGCCGCCGCTGCCGCCGTCCAGGAGGGCGTGGACTACTTCTGCACCGGCCCCTGCTGGCCCACCCCCACCAAGCCCGGCCGCCACGCCCCCGGCCTGGACCTGGTCCGGTACGCGGCGGACCTCGGCACCGACCGCCCCTGGTTCGCCATCGGAGGCATCGACCTGGGCACCCTGGACCAGGTGCTGGAGGCGGGTGCCCGCCGGGTGGTCGTGGTCCGCGCGATCACCGAGGCGGACGACCCGGGCGCGGCGGCGACGGAGTTCGCGAAGCGGCTGCGGGACGCCCGCTAGCGCGGTTCTGTCCACCTGCTGGACAGGAAGGCGACAAATCGGGCAAATTCCCGACGTTCGGTTGGGGGACCGTCCACCCCTGGCTAACCTGCCGGTATGGCCCTCGGAACCGCATCCACCAGGACTGATCGCGCACGCACCGTGCGCGACATCCTCGCCACCGGCAAGACGACGTACTCGTTCGAGTTCTCGGCGCCGAAGACCCCCAAGGGCGAGCGGAACCTGTGGAGCGCGCTCCGGCGGGTCGAGGCGGTCGCGCCCGACTTCGTCTCCGTGACCTACGGCGCCGGCGGTTCCACCCGCGCGGGCACGGTCAAGGAGACCCAGCAGATCGTCGCGGACACCACGCTGACCCCGGTCGCCCACCTCACCGCGGTCGACCACTCCATCGCCGAGCTGCGCAACATCATCGGCCAGTACGCGGACGCCGGCATCCGCAACATGCTCGCCGTGCGCGGCGACCCGCCCGGCGACCCGATGGGCGAGTGGGTGCCGCACCCCCGGGGCCTGACCTACGCGGCCGAACTCGTCCGGCTCATCAAGGAGTCGGGCGACTTCTGCGTGGGCGTCGCCGCGTTCCCGGAGATGCACCCGCGCTCCGCGGACTGGGACGCCGACGTCGCCCACTTCGTGGACAAGTGCCGTGCGGGCGCCGACTACGCCATCACACAGATGTTCTTCCAGCCGGAGTCGTATCTGCGCCTGCGCGACCGCGTGGCGACCGCGGGCTGTGACACCCCGGTCATCCCGGAAGTCCTGCCGGTCACCAGTGTGAAGATGCTGGAACGGTTGCCGAAGCTCAGCAACGCCCGTGTCCCGGACGCCCTGAAAGAGCGGATCCTCACAGCGAAGGACGATCCGGCGGCGGTACGCTCCATCGGTATCGAGTTCGCCACGGAGTTCTGCGCGCGGCTGCTGGCCGAGGGAGTGCCCGGACTGCACTTCATCACGCTCAACAACTCCACGGCGACCCTGGAAATCTACGAGAACCTGGGCCTGCACCACCCCCCGCAGGCCTAGACCGGCCGCACCGCGATACGACACACTGCGTAGCGGTTACTGGGAGAGGGGCGTACATGGGCTGGACGGTCCTCTACATCGCGTTCGGCGTCGTCGCGCTGTGGTTGCTGGGCGAGGTACTGCTGCAGTACAAGGCGCGGCTGCGCTGGCGTCTCCTCGCCTTCGGCGGCTTCCTCGGCGTCGTGGTGGGTGTGCTGATGCCGTCCGTCATCGTGATCGGGCTGGGCGCGATCGCCTTCGCGATCGGCCAGACCTACGTCACGCTGTCGTTCCGGCGCGGCTTCGCCTCCGGCTGGGCGGTCAAGCGGCCCGGCCCCGAGGCCGTGGGCGGCAGCAAGCGGCGCCGCGGCCGGGCGGACCGGCACGAGCCGGACCCGCAGGGTCCCGACGCCGAGTTCGGCCGGGCGGCCGACGACCACGACCCCGAGCACGGGCCTTACGGCCAGGCGCACGGCGACTACGACGACTACGACCGCGACGACGTCTTCACCCCGGCCGCCGCCCGCACGGCCGAACCCACCGCCGCCGAGGCCACCGCCGTCTACGAGCCGCAGCCGCTCCCCGACGACACCGGCAACTACGGCGTCTACGGCGACCCCGCGCACGCGCACACCGCCCAGCAGAGCGACCAGCAGAGC
The DNA here is from genome assembly GCF_055564375.1 of Streptomyces sp. NPDC029138. Taxonomy (NCBI): domain Bacteria; kingdom Bacillati; phylum Actinomycetota; class Actinomycetes; order Kitasatosporales; family Streptomycetaceae; genus Streptomyces; species Streptomyces sp. NPDC029138. The sequence continues at coordinate 239,087 of NZ_JBVHWM010000004.1, read as the reverse complement.
TACGCCTACGACTACTCCGGTTACGCCCAGCAGGGATACGGCTACGACAGCGCGGCCCAGCAGGGCTATGCCAACTACTCCGACCCGTACATCGGCAGCCAGTCCTACGGCTCCTACGACCAGGGCTACGGCCAGCAGTACGGGCAGCAGCAGGGCTACGCGCAGGACACGTACGCCACCGGCGGTTACGGCGAGACCCCGGCCGGCGGGGTGTGGGTGCCGCAGCAGCGCACCGACGAGGCCTACGGCGGCGAACTCCCGCAGGAGCAGCCGTACCCGCACCAGCAGGGCGGGCAGCAGCCGCAGCCCGGCGCCGGGTACGACGAGCAGTACCGCTTCTGAGGGCCGGGGCCGGGGCCCGGGTTCCGGCTCACCCGTTCACGGGCAGCCTGGGAGCCCGCCCGGCGGGAGCCCGTGCACTGCGGGGCCCGGCCGGCGCGGGCGCGCCGTTCACCGCGGCCCGTTCACCGCGAGCCGCGGAACTCCGGGCCCTCCACGATCAGTCCGGCCACCAGCGCGCCCGACATGCCGGCGTGCGGGAGGCCGCCGCCCGGGTGGGACCAGCCGCCGACCGCGAACAGGCCCGGTACCGCCGTGGAGTTGGCCGGGTGCAGCACCCCCTCCGGCGCGGCCAGCGCGGGCGGCGGCACGGCACCGCCCACGGCGCCCGTCTCCCGCTCGGTGTCCAGCGGGGTGCGGACCTCCCGCCACAGCACCCGCTCACGCAGCCCCGGCACGGCCCGCTCGGCGGCGGCGACCATCCGGTCCGCGAAGGTGTCGGCGGCACCGGGCGCCGCCCAGTCGTACTCCGTCGCCGACGGCACCGTCGCCGTCAGCACCACGCTCTCGTGCTCCCCGTCGGGGCACAGGGCCGGGTCGTCCGGCCGGTCCACGACGGTCGTCGGCAGGTCGGGCAGCACCCCGTGCCGGAACAGATCCAGATCGCCGTCGCCGTCGGCCGCGTGCACCACCGTGCGGTGCACCGCGCCGGGCTCCCGCGCCCCGCGCAGCGCCAGGCACACGACCACCCGGCCCGGATACCGGTCCTCCGGCTCCGGCGGGACCGCCTCCGCCCCGTACACCTGCCGGCCCGTCAGGCCACGCAGTCTCCAAGGTCCCTGGCCGACCACGAAGTCAGCCTCGGCCACCGTACCGTCGCCCAGCTCCACCCCGGCCGCGCGGCCGTCCTTCTCCAGGATGCGGGTGACCTCGGCGCCGAACACGAACTCGACCCGCCGTTTGCGGCACCGCTCGTACACCGCGCGCGCCAGCTCCCGGACGCCGCCGCGCACGTACCAGGTGCCGAAGGCGTGCTCCATGTAGGGCAGCACGGCCGCGCTCGCCGGGGCGATGCCCGGGTCGACGCCGTACGCGAGCGCGTAGCCGTCCAGCAGCTGTGCCAGCCGGGGATCGCGCAGTTCCCACTTGCCGATCTCGAACAGCTTGACCACGCGCCGCCTGCTCAGCAACCGCTTGTACGTGCTGCCCGGATACGGCTCCTTGTCGGCCAGCACCTGCCAGTTGGGCCACAGCGGCTCCTCCAGCAGCGGCCGGCGGGTGCGGTCCCAGGCCTCGCGGGCCCGCACCAGGAAGTCGCCCCAGCGCTCGCCCGCCCCCGCGCCCAGCGCCTCGTCCAGAGCCGCGACGACGCCCGCGCGGGAGGCGTTGGGCAGGGACACCTCCGTGCCGTCCGCGAAGACGTGCCGCGACGACGGGTCGACCTGGACCAGTTCGACGCAGTCCTCCAGCGGTTCCTTGCCGGTCTTGACGAACAGGTCGCGGTACACGGCGGGCAGCGTCAGCAGTCCCGGGCCCGTGTCGAAGCGGAACCCGTCCCGCTCGAACCGGCGCACCGCACCGCCGTACGTCTCCGTCCGCTCGTACACCGTCACCCGGTGGCCCGCGACGGCCAGCCGGGCGGCAGCCGCCATCGCGCCCATCCCGGCGCCGATCACCGCAATCCGTGCCATGCCCGCGACTTTATCGACCACCACTGACAACCCGGCCGCCGGGCGGCTCCGACGCAGGTCAGCGGGACCGTGAGGCGAGGCGCCGCTCCTCCCGGCGCTGGGCCCGGCGGCGCAGGAAGCGGCGGATGCGCGAGACGAGGAACAGCAGGGTCAGCAGCCCGCCGGCCAGCAGGACGGCCGCGATGATCGCCGCCGCCTCCGGATGGAAGACCGCGAACGTGACGACGCCGCCGACCCCGAGATCCTCGGCGAGGCTCAGCGCGATGTTGCTGAACGGCTCGGGCGAGGTGTTGACCGCCATCCGCGTCCCGGCCTTCACGGCATGGCTGGCCAGCGCCGTCGAACCGCCGATCAGGCCGGCCGCCACGTCGGAGAGCGAGCCGCTCTGCCCGGCGAGCAGCGCCCCGACCCAGGCACCGGCGAGCGGACGGACCACCGTGTGCACGGAGTCCCACAGCGAGTCGACGTAGGGGATCTTGTCCGCGACGGCCTCGCACAGGAACAGCACGCCCGCGACGATCAGCACCTCGGGGCGCTGCAACGTCTGCGGGACGTCGTCGGCGACCCCCGTCGCGCCGAAGAGACCGAGCAGCAGCACCACCGCGTAGGCGTTGATGCCGCTGGCCCAGCCGCTCGTGAAGACCAGAGGGAGTACGGACACGGACGCGATCGTAGCCAGGCGGCGGAGCACAGGCGTGGGCACGCGCGCGGACGGCTGAGTACGCGTACTCAGACGGCCAGATGAGTACGCGCGCGGATGGGCCGGGACCTGTGCGAACGGGAGAGTGGAGGCACGGCAGAGGGGCGCGGCCCGGCACCGCCGACACGGGGCGGCGGAACGGCGCCCGCCCCTGGCCGCTCCTTCCGCCGATCCGTCGGCGGAAGCGAGACACGGGGGCCTCGGGGGAAGACCACCACGGGGGTCCGCGACGGGGGAGCCCGTACGGGGGAGTACGGGAGGGAAGTACGGGGGAGCAACGGGGGAACCACCGGGAGGAACGGGGGAGCACGGGGGAATCCCGGTGGCGGCACGGGGGAAGGGGAAGGCGCCGGTCCACAGCGGACCGGCGCCTTCCGCGTACGCCTCTCGGACCGTGTGCGCCCTCCCGGGGTACGCCTCTCGGACCGTGTGTTCCTCTCAGGCCGGCTGCACCGCTCAGACCCTGCCGCTGACCCGCCCCTGGAGCAGCCGGGACAGGGCCGCGTGGACGTCGTCCAGGGAGCGCTCCGGCTGGAACGACTTCCAGTCCAGCGCGGCCACCAGGACCATGCCGACCAGCGCCGCCGCCGTCAGCTGGACATCGATCTCGTCGCTGAACTCGCCGGCCGCCACGCCCTCGCGCAGCACCCCCTCCACCACCGCGACCGCCTCCTGCCGCACCACCATCAGGGTGGACTGCCAAGCCCGGTTGGTGCGCCACAGCTCGGCGACGTACAGCTGGGTGAACGCCGGGTAGCGGTCGATGAAGACCAGGCCCGCGCGGATCATCGCGTCCAGCGCGTCCACCTTGCTGCCGCCCGCGCGTGCCGTCCCCTCGGCGGCCTCCTTCAGGGAGGCGGTGAGCAGGCCGACGCCGTGCCTCAGCAACTCCTCGAAGAGAACGGACTTGCTCGCGAAGTTGTAGTAGACCGTGCCCTTCGCGACCCCGGCCCGCTCGGCGATCTCGTCCACCGTGGTCGCGGAGAAGCCCTGCTCGGCGATGAGCGTGACGGCCGCCTCGTAGAGCTTCTGCCGGGTGGCCTCGCGGCGCGTGCTGCCGCCGGCCCTGGCGCTGCTGCTTTCCATGGCCCCGATTCTCACAGGTACGCGCGCGTGCGGGCGCTCGCCCTGGATCACAGGCTCAGCTCCGGGTGCAGCCGGTCCAGGGTCCACACCTGGCGGCGGCGGGCCGCGAGGGCCGTCAGCGCGAGGGCGCCGGCGGTGAACGCGGCGAGCACACCGCACGCCAGCCACACCGGGCCGAGCCCGCCACCCGTGATCAGCCGGCGCAGCGCCTCCACGATGTAGCTCATCGGCAGGAACGGGTGGATCGCGTTGAAGAAGCCCGGGCTGGTCTGGACGGGGTAGGTGCCGCCCGCCGAGGTCAGCTGGAGCATCAGCAGCGCCAGCACGAGGATTCGCCCGGCGGCGCCGAAGCGGGCGTTCAGCCACTGAACGATCGCCGCGAAGCAGGCCGTGACCAGGCACAGGAAGCCGATCGTGCCGGCCGCCCGCAGCATCTGGAGCCCGACCGCCCAGTGCAGCACGGCCATCAGGGCGGCCACCTGGAGCACACCCACCGCGACCACCGGCAGCCAGCCGGCGAACGCGATCCGCCAGGCGGACGCGCCGGCCGCCAGGGCGCGCCGGTTGAGCGGCGGTATCAGCATGTAGGCCACCATCGCGCCGACCCAGAGCGACAGCGGGATGAAGTAGGGGGCGAAACCGGTGCCGTAGTTCGGCGCCTTGTGCAGGTCGTGGGAGGCCAGCTGGACCGGGTCGGCCATCACGCCGGTGCGCCGGTCGCGGTCCTGCTTGTCGTAGTCCGGGATCTTCTTCGCGCCCGAGTGCAGCCCGCCGGCGAGCTTCCCCGAGCCGTCGGACAGCTTGTAGAGGCCGCCGTTGAGGGTCTCGGCGCCCGACTTCGCGGTGCCGATGCCCTTGTCCAGGGTGACCGCGCCGGTGTGGGCGGTGCCCAGTCCGGTGTGCAGCTTCTCGGCGCCGGCGGCGACCTTGTGCGCCCCGGTGTTCAGCTTGTCGATCTTCTTGACGGCGTCCTCGACGTCCTCGGACAGATGCGGTGCGCGCGCGGCGAGGGCGTCGGCCTGCTTCTGGAGCGTGCCGAGGTTGTCCCGCATCGTCTTGAGGTCGCCGTCCTGGTCCGCGATCAGCGTGTTGAGGTCGTCGGCGACGGTGGCCACCTCGGCGGCGGCCGTCCTGGCCCGCTTCAGTTCGGGGCAGGCCGGGTCGGGGATCGTCGCGCTCTCGCAGCGCGCCTTGTAGACCTCGTCCAGGACGGCGGAGGAGGCGTGCGCGGTCTTGGCGGCGCCCGGCGCGAGCTTCACCAGCACGTCGAGGTTGTCCTTGACGGCCTTGGCCGAGTCGGAGACCAGCCGGGCGGTGTCCCCGATGGTCTTCTCGTTGTGCTTCAGGAACGGGCCGGCCTCGGCGTAGACGCCGTCGACCTTGTCGGCGAGCGCCTGGGTGCCGTCGGCGACCTGCCGCGAACCCTCCTGGAGGTCGCCGGAGCCGGTGTCGAGCTTCTTCAGGCCCTTGGCCAGCTTGCCGCTGCCCCCCTTGGCGTCCTTCAGCCCGTCCGCGAGGTCCTTGGAGCCCTTCTCCGCCTTTCCGATCCCGCTGTTCAGCTTGTCGGCGCCCTGGGCGGCCGTGACGGTCTTGTCGTGGATGTCGGAGAAGGACACGAAGATCTTGTCCAGGAAGCTCCGGGAGGCCTTGGTGGACGCGGCCGAGCGCACCTCGTTGAAGACGGTGCGGGAGATCTGGCCGACGATGTAGTTGTTCGCGTCGTTGGTGCGCACCTGGAGGGCGCCGGTCTCCGGGGAGTCGCCCGAGCTGGACGCGATCCGGCTGCTGAAGCCGGCCGGCATGGTCAGCGACAGGTAGTAGGTGCCGTTTTCGACGCCCTCGCGGGCCTCGGCGTCGCTGACCTCGTGCCACTCGAAGGTCCGGCTGTCGCGCAGTCCGTCGACGATGTCGTCACCGGCGGTGATCTTCTTGCCGCCCGCCGTGGCGCCCTTGTCGTCGTTCACCAGGGCCACCGGGATGCGGTCCAGACGGCCGTACGGGTCCCAGAAGGACCACAGGTACAGGGCGCCGTAGAGCAGGGGCAGCACGAGCAGCGCGACGAGGGCGGCGCGCGGCAGCCTTCCGCGCCCGAAGCGCCTCAGCTCAAGCGCGGCCAGCCTCGGTGAGCGCATCACCGGCGTCCTCCTTCTCGGGCTCGGCGTTCTTCGGCTCGGTCTTCTTCGGCTCGGTCTTCTTCGGTTCCGTCCGCTTCTTCGGCTCGGTCGGCACGGTGACGCAGCCCTCGGGAGCGGTGCGGCACACGGCCACGACCGTCGTGCCCGCGCGCGTGAGGGACCGCAACAGGTCCCAGGTCTCGGCCCGTTCGGCGTCCGAGAGCTTCATGTCGAGGTCGTCCACCCCGAGCAGCCGGGGCCGGCCGAGCAGGGCCAGCGCGAGGGACAGGCGCAGCTCCTGCGGCCGTTCCAGGTCGCGTACGGCCGTCCGGGAGCCCTTCGGGAGCGTCTCCAGGTCGAGTCCGGCGGCGGCCAGGGCCGCGTCGACCCGCAGCCGCGCCTCGTACGTCCGCTGGGCGCGGGGGCGCAGCACCTGGCGCAGGGAGTCGCCGAACCGGCGCTGCAAAAGGGCCCGTTCACGCAGGTGCTCCCCGACGGTGAGGGCCGGTTCCAGGTCGGTCACGCCGGTCACGTTGGCCACCGCGCTGACGCGGCGCAGGGCCGCCATGTGACGGGGGAGTTTGAACCCGGCGACGGTGGCCACTCCTTCGGTGGGCTTCATCCGTCCCGTGAGCGCGAGCAGCAGACACGTGCGGCCGGAGCCGGACGGTCCCTCGATCGCGATCAGCGAGCCGGGCTCCGCGTCCAGGGTCACGCCGCGGAAGGCCCACCCCCGCGGCCCCTTGAGCCCGAGCCCCTCGGCCCTGACGTCGGCGCCGCCCGCGCCGCCCGCGCCGACGGTTCCGTCCGCACCGACCGTTCCGTGTGCGTCGACCGTTCCGTGTGCGTCGTCCACAAGCCCCCCTGCCGGCGTCGGCCGTAATTGAACTGACTGGTCAGTGCAAAAATACGCCCGAACCTACGATCGAGGCAAAAGCCCAGGTCAGAACGGATTGTCAGTGGCATACCTCACAATGGGCACATACGGCATTCGTGCCGTCACCCAGACGACAGGAGGTTCGTCATGGCCCACTCGTCCGCAGCCGCCGCCCGTCGGCGCCGCGCCACCGGCCCTGCCCCCTCACTGACCGGCCCGGCGAGCGACGTGCACCCCGTGCTCCGCCGGGCCACGGCCCCGCCCGCCGCCCTCGACCTGCTCGCCCAGGCCCGTGCCGGACTGGAGGAGGCCACCGTCCTGGACACACCGAACGAGCGCTACGCGACGGCCCACCTCGCCGCTCTGCGCACCGCCGCCGCCGTGCTCGCCGCCCGGGGCCGCCCCGAGACCTCCCCGCGCCGCCGGGCCCGTATCCGCAGCGCCTGGGAGGTGCTGCCCGAGATCGCCCCGGAGCTGACCGAGTGGAGCGCGCTGTTCGCCTCCGGCGCCGCGCGCCGCGCCCGCGCCGAGGCGGGCATCCAGGGGGCGGCCGGGCAGCGGGACGCCGACGACCTGATACGCGACGTGGAGATGTTCCTGCGCATCGTGGAGCGGATGCTCGTCCTCCAGCCGGTCCTGCCCCAGCCCCGTCTGAACGGCGACAGCGACAGTGGCAGTGACGGCGACGGCCACATCGGCGCCGGCACCCACACCGGCAGCGACACTGGTGGGGGCGGGGGCGGTCCGCGCAGGGGAGGCGGTCCGGGAGGTGGTCTGCCGGACGCGGGCTGACCGCGGACCACCCGGCCCGGGAGGCGTACGCGGTCGTCCGCTGTCGCGGTGACCAGGCGCGGCGTGGAGGCAATAGGGTGGACTTCGCCTGAAGTCCCGCCCCGCCGAGGAGTCAACTGCCGTGTCGGACCCGATGCGCCCGCCCGTCTCCCACCACCACCCTCAGACGACGTCGCTGCGCTCCGACCCCTCCCGTCCTCGCGCCTCTCTCCGTACCGCCGTGGTCTGGGAGGTCCTTCAGGACGCCCTCGACCGCCGGGTCAAGGCCACGGGCCGGGACACGCTGGACGTCCTCGACACCGGGGGCGGCAGCGGCAGGTTCGCCGTGCCCCTCGCCCGCCTCGGCCACCGCGTCACCGTGGTCGACCCCAGCCCCAACGCCCTGTTCGCCCTGGAGCGCCGCGCAGCCGAGGCCGGTGTCGCCGACCGGGTCAAGGGCGTCCAGGGCGACGCGCACGGCCTGTTCGACGTGGTCGAGCGCGGCGGGTACGACGCCGTCCTGTGCCATGGCGTCCTGGAGTACGTGGACGACCCGGCCGAGGGCATCCGCAACGCGGTCGCCGCGCTGCGTCCCCAGGGTGTCCTCAGCCTGCTCGCGGCCGGCCTCGGCGGAGCCGTGCTCGCCCGCGCCCTGGCCGGCCACTTCACCGAGGCCCGGCAGGCGCTCCAGGACCCCGACGGCCGCTGGGGCACCGGCGACCCGATGCCCCGCCGGTTCACGGCCGACCAGCTCACCGCGCTGGTCGAGGGCGCGGGCCTGCGGGTCGGCGCGGTGCACGGCGTGCGGGTCTTCGCCGACCTGGTGCCCGGGGTCCTCGTGGACACCGAGCCCGGTGCCCTCGACGCGTTGCTGAAGCTGGAGGCCGCGGCGGCCGAGCTGCCCGCGTTCCACTCCGTCGCCACCCAGCTCCATGTGCTCGGTGAGACCACGGGTACCGCCGAGATCTGAGCGCACCAGCGGCAGAAAAGCGCAACCTGGCGCCTGGGCGCACCGCCGGGACGAGCCGCTGATCAGCGCCTCGACCGCGGATGGAGTACGCCACAAGCCCCCCGATCGAGGGGTTTGCGCCGTATGATCGAGGTACACCGTCCGGCATGACGGGTCGGCCGCCGGGGAATGGAAGCCTCAGCGAGTCGGACGGCCATGACGGGCTCCGGTTGGCCAATTGGCGTAGAGGGGCGGGTTTCACGGGGGCGATTCCCTGCCTATCCTGAAGGGACCCCCCAGGTCGCCCCGGCGACTGCACGATGAGGAGGACTCCGTGCCGCTCTCTGAGCACGAGCAGCGAATGCTTGAGCAGATGGAGCGAGCGCTGTACGCCGAAGACCCCAAGTTCGCGTCGGCGCTTGAGGGAAGTGGGCTGCGGACGTACACCCGGCGGCGGGTCTACCAGGCGGTCGCAGGCTTCCTCGCGGGTATCGCGCTCCTCATGGCCGGAATGGTCGCGCAGCTGATCTGGGTCAGCGTGGTGGGTTTCCTCGTCATGCTGGGATGTGCCGTGCTCGCCGTCACCGGCTGGCGCAAGGCGCCGAAGCCCGGTGAGCAGCCCCCGGGCACCCCACGCCAGGCGCGGCCGAAGCGCTCCATGATGGACCGGATCGAGCAGCGCTGGCAGCGCCGCCGGGACGAACAGGGGCACTGACCGCTCCGCGCCTTCCGGCGCCGGGCAAGCAGACAGCCGGGCAAGCAGACATACGTGAGGGGCGGCCACCAGCCGGTGGCCGCCCCTCACGCGTGCTCAGCCGCGTTGCCGCGCCGCGCGCTCAGCCCCGCTGTCCGGACGGTCGGCGCAGTGTCGGGCGGGCCGCCGCGGCCCGGGTCCGGAGGGCCGACCAGCGGGCCGACGCCGCCCACAGCACCCGGACCGACGAGCGGGGCAGGAACAGCGCCCGCAGCCGCGTCCCGGTGCCCACCGTGGCCCGCAGCCCCTCGATCACCCGGCGCACGTCCTGCGCCGCCCCCGCCGCCGGGCGCGGCCGGGGCGAGTAGAGCACCTGCTCCACCGCGTCCGCCACCCGGTGCACGGCGGCCCCGGCCGCCTGATCGAGATGCCCGAGCCGGACGATCCGGTCGGCGGCCTTGCGCGGGGTCAGCGACTCGTCCGGCGCGATGCCGTGGTCCCAGGCGCTGTCGGTCAGCTCCTGCCAGGCCGCCAGGGTGTGCGACGCCGCACCCCCCGCCGTCCGGGCGTGCCCGCCCAGCCGCCGCCCGCGCATGTGCTCCCGCCACAGCAGCGGCGACAGCGGAACCGCCAGGACCAGCAGGGCGCCCAGCCCGATCAGCGGCCACCACCACCAGTCGTCGCCGCCGTCCTCGTGCTGCGGGACCGCCGCCGCGGACGGGCTGTCGCAGGCCTGGAGCTTGCGCAGCTCACCGGCGCAGCTCTCGCTCGGCGAGGCCGCCGCCGAGGGCGCCGAGGACGCGCCCTTGGACGGCAGCGCCTCCTCCGGCAGCGAGCTGCCGGGCGTGTCCGACTGGGTGTACGAGGGCGTGGTGCCCCGGGTGGGGGTCGGCTCGAAGCGGGTCCAGCCCACGCCCTCGAAGTACAGCTCGGGCCAGGCGTGCGCGTCCTTCTGGTTCACCGCGACCGTGCCGTCGGCCTGCGGGGTGCCGGGCGCGAAGCCCACCGCGACGCGGGCGGGGATGCCGAGGGTGCGGGCCATCGCGGCCATGGCGAAGGAGAAGTGGACGCAGAAGCCCTGCTTCTTCTTCAGGAAGTTCGCTATGGCGCCGGGACCGCGGCCCACCTCCACCGAGGTGTCGTACTGGAAGCCCCCGTTGACCGCGAACCAGTCCTGGAGCTTGACGGCCTCCTCGTAGTGACTGCTCGCGCCCTCCGTGATCTCCCGCGCGGTGCGGGCCACCACCTTCGGCAGCGAGGACGGCACCTCGGTGTACTCGCGCCTCAGCGCGGCCGGCGGCTGCGGCGCGGCGGCCAGCTGTGCCGCCGTCGGCTGCACGTCCAGGCTGGTCACCTGGTAGGTCTCGCCGCGCGTGGTCTGGCCGCGGTCGCCGACGAGGGTCATCCCGACGGGCTCGTAGCGCCACCGGCCGCTGATCTTCACATCGCTCGGCGGGTAGGGCATCGGCAGCCAGTCCTGGGCGTACCAGCCCGCCGCCGTGACGGTCGTCGTCACCTTGCCGCGCTTGATGTCCTCGCCCAGGCCGATGGGCGTGGGCAGCTTGTCCGGCACGCCGACGATGTGCCGCTGGGCCGGCTTCCAGGTGGTGCCGTCGAAGTCGTCCAGGGAGACGATCCGCAGATACAGGCCGGAGATGTCGTTCGTGTTCGTCCGCAGCGTCAGCACCTGGCGGTCGTCGTTCGTGTTCAGGTTGTCGCGCAGCGACACCAGCGGGTTGACCGCCGAGATCGTGCCCCCGTTGCCGTTGCCCACGCCCACGCCGGTGCCGGCGGCGTCCAGCAGGCCGCCGTTGATCGTGGGCAGGGCGAGCGGCACCACCAGGGCCACGCCGAGCGCGACCGCGCCGATCCGGCGCCCGGTGCGCACCGGCGCCAAGGCGCCCTCCGGACCGCCCGGGGTACGGGGAGCGCCGCCGAAGACCCGGCCCCACTGGGCGAGCCGGTCCCGGCCCTCCGCGAGCAGCAGCATCAGATAGCCGGCCGCCGCCACCAGGAACCACAGCCAGTCCGCGCCGCCACCGGACAGGCCGGCGGCCACCGAGTACAGCGCGAGCAGCGGCAGCCCGGCCGGGGCCGCGCTGCGGAGCGTTACCGCGAGCGTGTCCACCAGCAGCCCGATCAGCAGCGCGCCGCCGATCAGCATGAGCTTGATGCCGTCGGTGACCGGCGCCGGTATCGCGTACCGGCTGACGTCGTCCGTGCCCTGCTGGAGCAGGTCGGCGAAGTACCGGAAGGTGTCCGGGCCGGGGATCAGCCCGAGGAGCGCGTGCCCCCGGGCGAAGACCAGGGTCAGCAGCACCAGGGTGACCAGCGCCTGCGCCGCCACGGTCAGCGTCCGGCCCAGCGGCACCCGCCGGGCCGCCGCGCCCACCCCGGTCTGGACGGCCACCAGCGGGACCAGTTGCAGCAGCCAGGTCGGCTCGGCGACCAGCGGCAGCAGCGCGCAGGAGGCCATCAGGGTGGCCGCCGCCGCGCACAGTGCCAGTCGTGCCCGCCCGCTCATCCCCGTGCCTCCCCGGTCACGGCGGCCAGGCCGGAGCGCTCCCGGTCCGCCTGCCGCCACAGTTCGTCCAGCGAGGCGCCGCGCGGCACGCTCAGCGCCGTCCAGCCCGCCTCGCGCAGCATCCGCAGCCGCTCCTCGTGCCGGTCGCCCGGGCGGGGCACGTCGGTCGCCTCCCGGGTCCAGGTGCCGGGGTCCAGCACGAAGGCGACGGCGCCGCCGCTGCGCCGGCTCATCTTGGCGACCGTCGTGGCCTGCTCCTCGTCCAGGTCGCCGAGGAAGGCGATCAGCAGCCCCTCGTTGCCGCCGCGCAGCACGTCGTACGCCCGGGACAGGCCGGTGCCGTCGGAGTGGTCGACCACCGCGAGGGTGTCCATCATCAGCCCGGCCGCGTCCGCCGTCTCCTGGCCGGTGCCCGCGAACCCGTCGGCGCCCTCGCCGGGCACCGCGCTGCCGCTGTCGGTCAGCAGCCGTACCGAGAAGCCGCGCTCCAGCATGTGCACCAGCACGGAGGCGGCACCGGAGACGGCCCACTCGAAGGCCGCGTCCGGGCCCGCGCCCTCGTAGGCACCGCCGCGGGTGTCCAGGAGCACGGTGCACCGGGAGCGCCGGGGCTGCTCCTCGCGGCGCACCATCAGCTCGCCGTAGCGCGCGGTGGACCGCCAGTGCACCCGGCGCAGATCGTCGCCGTAGCGGTACCCGCGCGGGATGACGTCGTCCTCGCCGGCGAGGGCCAGCGAGCGCTGACGTCCGTCGCCGTACCCCTTGGCCTCGCCGCCGAAGCGGACCGGGGAGAGCGGGTCCACGCGCGGGATGACCGTCAGGGTGTCGTACGTGGAGAAGGAGCGGGTCAGCTCGCACATGCCGAAGGGGTCGGTGAGCCGCAGCTGGAGCGGGCCGAGCGGATAGCGGCCCCGCAGGTCCGAGCGGACCCGGTAGGACACCTCGCGGCGGCCGCCCGGCTCCACCCGGTCCAGCACGAAGCGGGGCCGGGGCCCGAGGACGTACGGCACCCGGTCCTGGAGCATCAGCAGGCCGGTGGGCAGCCGGGAGACGTTGTCCATGCGCAGGTGCACCCGCGCCTCGCTGCCGGCGGGGACGCGCGCGGGGGCGAGGCGGCGGTTCGCGGCCACCCGGTAGCGCGTGCGGTACAGCACGGTCGCGCAGATCAGGGGCAGTACGGCGAGCAGCAGGCCGACCCGCAGCAGCTCGCTCAGGCCCAGCACGAACGAGCAGATCGCGGCGGCGATGCCGGCCGCGAGGAAGGAGCGGCCCCGGGTGGTGAGACCCGCCAGGGCCGTACGGACCCCGCCCGCCTCCCCGCGGTCGGCCTCCGCCGGTCCGGCCCCCCAGGAACTCATCACAGACTCCGCGGGGGCTGCTGGGGATAGGCCGGGACGTTCCGGCCCAGACCGCCGAAGCCGTTCTGCGGGTGCGGGGCATGGGCCGTGGGCACCGGGGTGTGCTGGAGGATCTCCAGCACCACCTGCTCGGCCGTGCGGCGGTTCAGCTGGGCCTGGGCGGTGGGCAGCAGGCGGTGGGCGAGGACGGCGACGGCGAGCGCCTGGACGTCGTCCGGCAGCGCGTAGTCCCGGCCGGCGAGGGCCGCGGACGCCTTGGCCGCGCGCAGCAGGTGCAGCGTCGCGCGCGGGGAGGCGCCGAGTCTGAGGTCGGGGTGGGTGCGGGTGGCGGCGACCAGTTCGACCGCGTAGCGCCGGACCGGCTCGGCGACGTGCACCCCGCGCACCGCCTCGATCAGCTTCACGATCTCGTGCGCGTGCGCCACCGGCTGGAGGTCCTCCAGCGGGCTGACGCCGCCGTGGATGTCGAGCATCTGCAACTCGGCCTCCACGCTCGGGTAGCCGACGGAGACGCGGGCCATGAAGCGGTCGCGCTGGGCCTCGGGCAGCGGGTAGGTGCCCTCCATCTCGACCGGGTTCTGGGTGGCCACCACCATGAAGGGGCTGGGCAGTTCGTACGTCTGCCCGTCGATGGTGACCTGCCGCTCCTCCATCGACTCCAGCAGCGCGGACTGGGTCTTGGGCGAGGCGCGGTTGATCTCGTCGCCGATCACGATCTGCGCGAAGATGGCGCCCGGCTTGAACTCGAAGTCCCGGCGCTGCTGGTCCCAGATCGACACGCCCGTGATGTCCGAGGGCAGCAGGTCCGGTGTGAACTGGATGCGCCGCACCGAGCAGTCGATGGACCGCGCCAGCGCCTTGGCGAGCATCGTCTTGCCCACCCCGGGGACGTCCTCGATCAGCAGGTGGCCCTCGGCGAGCAGCACGGTCAGCGCGAGTCGTACGACCTCGGGCTTGCCCTCGATCACGCCCTCCACCGAACCGCGCACCCGCTCCACCGTGGCGGTCAGATCAGTGAGGCTCGCTCGATCGTCATAGGTCGTCACCCGGCCCTCCTCGGCCCGTTCTTTCCGGGCCGACGCTCTCGTGCGAAACCGGCCCACCCCAAAACACGGACACCACGCGGGAAAAGTTCCGCGTGACGTCACACCCCGCATTCTTGCTGCCGTTACCGATTCGTGTCACTCGCCTGTGGACAACTGCCCGCTCGATGCCGGTCTTACGACTTTTCGACCGCATTTTCGATACGGGGACGGCGGGATGTGTTCCGGGCGGTGGGCCGGTAGCCCCGGATCAGGCCGGGTCGACCTCGCGCAGCAGACCGGTGCGCACGTCGAAGACGAAGCCGCGGACGTCGTCGGTGTGCAGCAGGAAGGGCGAGGTGCGCACCCGCTGCATGGACTGGCGCACGTCCTGGTCCACGTCCCGGAAGGACTCCACCGCCCAGGACGGCCGTTGGCCGACCTCCATCTCCAGCTCGGTGCGGAAGTCCTCGGTGAGGGCCTCCAGGCCGCAGCCGGTGTGGTGGATGAGCACGATGCTGCGGGTGCCGAGCTTGTGCTGGCTGATGGTCAGCGACCGGATGACGTCGTCGGTGACCACACCGCCCGCGTTGCGGATCGTGTGGCAGTCGCCGAGCTGGAGGCCGAGGGCCTGGTGCAGGTCGAGGCGGGCGTCCATGCACGCGACGACGGCGACGTGGAGAACGGGGCGGGCGTCCATGCCGGGGTCCGTGAACGCTTCGGCGTACCGCCGGTTGGCCTCCACGAGGCGGTCGGTCACGGTGTCGCCGGCCGTTATGGCGTCTTCGGATCCAGTGGGCACTGCTGCGGAAGTCGTCATGTTGACGACGTTACTGGTCACGTGGCGTTCCAGCCTGCTGTGAGAGGGGACAAAAAACGTCATCGTGGCTTGTTGTGAGCTAGTCCACACGGAGGGCGAACCCGCGCCGGACGGATGAATCCGTTCGAATGACCGCCCCGGTCCGTGCGCGGTGCGCGACGCGCAGGCCGGTTGATTGACCGCGAGACAGGGTGGACTAAAGTGGCGCGAAGCGGGAGGCGTGGCTCTTCCTGCTGGTGAACCCCCCGGAGACCCCGGCACACGCCCGGACCGTCTCCCCACGCGCGCGGCGCGTACGTACGGCTCGGCCTCCTCCCGCTCCCGGTCGGCTGACGCTTCCGGCGCCGGCAGGCCGCCCCTTCACGGCTGGCGGGGACCCGCGGCGGTGCGTATCCTGCGCCGGACCTGAGAGGCCCCCTTGAGCCAGAGTCGACACGTCCCGGTGATGCTCCAGCGGTGCCTGGATCTGCTGGCGCCCGCCCTGGAGCAGCCGGGCGCGGTGGTCGTCGACTGCACCCTCGGCCTCGGCGGGCACAGCGAGGCACTGCTCGGCCGGTTCCCCGAGGCGCGGCTGATCGCCCTCGACCGGGACAAGGAGGCGCTGCGGCTGTCCGGCGAGCGGCTGGCCCCCTACGGCGACCGCGCCACCCTCGTCCACGCCGTGTACGACGAGCTGCCCGAGGTGCTGCACCGGCTCGGCATCGCGCGCGTGCGGGGCGTGCTGTTCGACCTCGGCGTCTCCTCCATGCAGCTGGACGAGGCCGACCGCGGCTTCGCCTACGCGCAGGACGCGCCGCTGGACATGCGCATGGACCAGACGACCGGGATCAGCGCCGCCGAGGTCCTCAACACCTACCCGGCCGGTGAACTCGTGCGCATCCTGCGCGCTTACGGCGAGGAGAAGCAGGCCAAGCGGATCGTCGCCGCGATCGTCCGGGAGCGCGACAAGGAGCCGTTCAGCAACAGCGCGCGGCTCGTGGAACTCATCCGTGACGCCCTGCCGCAGGCCGCCAAGCGCACCGGGGGCAATCCGGCCAAGCGCACCTTCCAGGCGCTGCGCATCGAGGTCAACGGCGAACTGTCGGTCCTGGAGCGGGCGATCCCGGCCGCCGTGAAGGCGCTGGACGTCGGCGGGCGCATCGCCGTGCTGTCGTACCACTCGCTCGAAGACCGGCTCGTCAAGCAGGTGTTCGCGGCCGGGGCCGCCTCCACCGCGCCGCCCGGGCTGCCCGTCGTGCCCGAGCGGTACCAGCCGCGGCTCAAGCTGCTCACCCGTGGTGCCGAACTTCCCACCGAGGAAGAGATCGCCGAGAACCGCCGGGCCGCACCGGCCAGACTGCGGGGTGCCGAGCGCATCCGGGAGGACGTCGAGTGAGCGAGACGGGTCGGAAGGACTCCCCCGCGCACCGGGGGAGCGGTGTCCGCCACGTACCGGGGGAGCAGTGAGCAGGAAACCCGCGCTGAAGGGGAGGGCCGCCCGGCTCGCCCGGCTCTTCCCGGCCGGGCGCGCCCAGGCGGCCCGCACCCCGTTCGTCCTGCTCGTCGTCGTGCTCCTCGGCGGCGGCCTCATCGGGCTGCTGGTGCTGAACTCCGCGCTCAGCGAAGGCTCGTTCAAACTCGCCGACCTTCAGAAGCAGACGAAGAACCTCACCGACGAGCAACAGGCCCTCCAGCGGGACATCGACGCCTACTCGTCCCCCGACGCCCTCCAGCGCCGCGCCCGCGAACTCGGCATGGTCCCCGGCGGCGACCCGGCCTTCCTCGGCCCCGACGGCACCGTCAAGGGCGTCCCCGGCGTCGCCGCCCCCCAGCCCGCGGCCCTCACGGCCCCGGCCGCCCCCGAGTCCGTCACCCCGCCCGCCTCGGAGCCGATGACCCCGGCCGACGCGGCCCTCTCCACCGCCCCGCCCACCGCCCCGACCCCCACCGCGCCGTCCCAGCCCCAGAGCGACCCGGCAGCCGCGCCCCCCGCGCCGCCCGCCACCCTCCAGCCCCAGCCCACCCCTACCCCCGGCAGGTGACGGAAGTGTCCGACAGGGAACCGCCGCGCCGCCGTGTGCCCGGGCCCGCGTGCTCCGGCCCGCCGGTGCCGGGCGGACACCGCTCCCCGCGCCCGCCGCTGTGCGCGCCCCGATGCCGGCCGGCCCGGAAGGCGCCGCGCTCGGGTGACCGGGACGGCGGCGGCCGGTCCGCCTGCCAGGGACGGCCGGTCCCGCGCGCGAGGCGGCGATGTCCGGTCGTCCGGCGCCGCGCGGCCCGCACTCCGGCCCCGGCAGGTGCGATGACGCCGTTCTCCATCCCCCAGCCCACCCCTACCCCCGGCAGGTGACGGAAGTGTCCGACAGGGAACCGCCGCGCCGCCGTGTGCCCGGGCCCGCCAAGCCTCCCCGGCCGCGGGGTGCCGTCCGGCGGCAGCCCGGGCCCGGTGCCCGGCCGGTCCGCCGGCCCGGCGGGGCCCGGCCCCCGGTGTCGCGCCCCCTCCGGCTCGGCAGCCCCCGGCCCCGGCTGCGCCTGGTCAGCCTCGCCCTGACCCTGGTGCTGCTCGCCTTCGTGGTGCGGCTGCTCCAGGTCCAGGCCGTCGACGCCAGCTCCTACACGGCGCGGGCCGAGCAGAACCGGTACGTGGTGCACACGCTGGCCGCCGAGCGCGGCGAGATCACCGACCGCAACGGCGTCGCCCTCGCCGTCAGCGAGGACGCGTACGACATCACGGCCGACCCGACCATGTTCGGCCGCAAGGAGCTGAAGATCTCCGACGGCCCGGAGCAGGCCGCCGCGCTGCTCGCCCCGATCCTCGGCCAGGACCAGGCCACGCTCGTCAAGAAGCTGCGGCCCGCGAACAAGAACGCCCGCTACACCCGGCTCGCCGCCCGGCAGACCCCGCAGGTGTGGAAGCAGATCAAGGACCTGAAGACCGCGCTCACCAACAAGGCGGAGACGGACCACACCACCGTCAACGTGCTGGCCGGCGTCTTCGCTGACCCCAGCAGCCAGCGCGTGTACCCCAACGGCGACCTGGCCGCCGGGATACTGGGCTGGGTCAACGCCGACGGCCAGGGCGGCGGCGGCATCGAGCAGGCGCTGAACAAGCAGCTGACCGGGAAGGACGGCAAGGTCCGCTACGCCCAGGCCGGCGGGCGCCAGGTGCCGACGGCCGGGTCCACCGAGACACCCGCCGTGCCGGGCTCCGACGTCGAGCTGACCATCGACCGCGACATCCAGTGGGCCGCGCAGAACGCGATCAGCGAGCAGGTGAAGAAGTCCAAGGCGGACCGGGGCTACGTCATCGTCCAGGACACCCGCACCGGCCAGATCCTGGCCATGGCCAACTCGCCCGGCTTCGACCCCAACGACCTGTCGAAGGCCGACGGCGACGCCATGGGCAACGCGGCCGTCCAGGACGCCTACGAGCCCGGCTCCACCGCCAAGGTGATGTCGATGGCGGCCGTGCTGGAGCGGAACGTCGCGACCCCGCTCACCCACGTCGTCGTACCCAACCGGCTGCACCGCGGCGACCGGCTCTTCCAGGACGACATCGACCACGCCACCTGGTACCTCACCCTCAACGGCGTGCTCGCCAAGTCCAGCAACATCGGCACCATCCTGGCCACCGGCGAACTCGGCAAGTCCCAGCCCGAGGCCAACAAGATCCTCTACTCGTACCTGCGCAAGTTCGGCATCGGCAGCCCCACCGGGCTCGGCTTCCCCGGCGAGACCGCGGGCATCCTCGCGCCGCCGCAGAAGTGGTCCACCTCGCAGCAGTACACGGTCCCTTTCGGCCAGGGCTTCTCCATCAACGCGATGCAGGCCGCCTCCGTCTACTCGACCATCGCCAACGGCGGCGTCCGCGTCCAGCCGACCTTGGTACGCGGCACCAAGGGCGCCGACGGCCGCTTCACCCCGGCGCCGAAGCCCGGGCAGACACGGGTCGTCAGCGAGAAGACCGCCAAGAGCCTCGCGCAGATGCTGGAGTCCGTCGTCGACGACGGGCAGGGCACCGGCATCAAGGCCCGCATCCCCGGGTACCGGGTCGCGGGCAAGACCGGCACGGCCAACCGCGTGGATCCGGTCACCGGCCGCTACCGCGGCTACACGTCGTCCTTCGCCGGCTTCGCCCCCGCCGACAACCCTCGGATCACCGTCTACTGCGCCATCCAGAACGCCACCTCGGGCAGCTACTTCGGCGGCCAGATCTGCGCCCCCATCTACAAGCAGGTGATGGAGTTCGCCCTGAAGACCCTCCAGATCCCGCCGACCGGGGCGAAGGCCGCCAACCTGCCCGTCGAGTACAAGCCCTGATCCGCACCACGGAAACACCAGGAACCAGCTCGTGACAACGATCACCCCGGACCCCGGGAACCAAGGCGCCCACCGGCCCTCACTTCGCTCCGGAGCGGGTGCGCCCGGTACGCTCACCGCCGTGCCACACGCTGATCAGCCCCAAACCACCCAGAAGGGCCAACCCGTGACATATCCGGGACTGCCCCGGCCGACGACGCTCCCCGCCACACCCCTCGCGGAGCTCGCCGGCCAGCTGGGTGTCACCGCGCCGGAAGCCGCCGCCGAGGTCACGGGGATCACCCACGACTCGCGCGCCGTCCGCCCCGGTGACCTGTACGCCGCCCTCCCGGGCGCCCGGCTGCACGGCGCCGACTTCGTCACCCAGGCCGCGAGCCTGGGCGCCGTCGCCGTGCTCACCGACCCCACGGGCACCGAGCGCGCCGCCGCGTCCGGACTGCCCGTCCTGGTGGTCGAGGACCCGCGCGGCCGGATGGGAGAGCTGGCGGCCACGATCTACCACCACCCGGGCCGTGACCTGCTCCAGATCGGCATCACCGGCACCTCCGGCAAGACCACCACCGCCTACCTGGTGGAGGGCGGCCTGAAGACCGCCCGCGCGACCGGCCTCATCGGCACCGTCGAGATCCGCATCGGCGACGAGCGCATCAAGTCCGAGCGCACCACCCCCGAAGCCACCGATCTCCAGGCGCTCTTCGCCGTCATGCGCGAGGAGGGCGTCGAGGCGGTCGCCATGGAGGTCTCCAGCCACGCCCTGGTCCTCGGCCGGGTCGACGGCTGCGTCTTCGACGTCGCCGTCTTCACCAACCTCAGCCCGGAACACATGGAGTTCCACTCCGACATGGAGGACTACTTCCGGGCCAAGGCACAGCTGTTCACGCCGAAACGCAGCAAACTCGGCGTGGTCAACGCCGACGACGAGTACGGCCGCCGGCTCGCGAAGGAGGCGACCGTGCCGGTCGTCACCTTCTCCGCCGAGGGCCACCCCGACGCCGACTGGCGCGCCGAGGACGTCCACGTCGGCCCCATGGACTCGACGTTCACCGTCCTCGGCCCGAACGGCGAGCGCGTGCACGCCAAGTCGCCGCTGCCGGGCCCCTTCAACGTGGCGAACACCCTCGCCGCCGTCGTCGCCCTCGCCGCGGCCGGCCTCGACCCGCAGACCGCCGCCGACGGCATCGCCGCCGTGCCCGGCGTCCCGGGCCGCCTGGAGCGCGTCGACGCCGGGCAGCCCTACCTCGCGGTGGTCGACTACGCCCACAAGACCGACGCCGTCGAGTCGGTGCTCAAGGCGCTGCGCAAGGTCACCAAGGGCCGGCTGCACGTCGTCCTCGGCTGCGGCGGCGACCGCGACCAGACCAAGCGGGCCCCGATGGGCGCCGCCGCGGCCCGGCTCGCCGACACGGCCGTACTGACCTCCGACAACCCCCGCTCCGAGGACCCCCTCGCGATCCTGGCGACCATGCTCCAGGGTGCGGCCTCCGTGCCCGCGCACGAGCGCGGCGAGGTGCTCCTCTTCGAGGAGCGGGCCGCCGCCATCGCCGCCGCCGTGGGCCGCGCCCAGGCCGGCGACACCGTGCTGGTCGCGGGCAAGGGCCACGAGCAGGGGCAGGACATCGCCGGCGTGGTCCGTCCCTTCGACGACCGCCAGGTGCTTCGCGAAGCTATCCAGAAGACCCAGGGATGAAAATCCAGAAGACCCAGGGGATGAACTTGTGATCGCCCTCTCCCTCGCCGAGATCGCAGCAGTCGTCGGCGGGCAGACGCACGACATACCGGATCCGTCCGTTCAGGTCACGGGACCGGTCGTCCGGGACTCCCGCGAGGTGGTGCCCGGCAGCCTGTTCGCCGCCTTCGTCGGCGAGCGCGTGGACGGCCACGACTACGCCCGGGCGGTGACCGAGGCCGGCGCGGTCGCCGTGCTGGCGTCCCGCCCGGTCGGCGTCCCCGCGATCGTCGTCGAGGACGTCCAGACGGCCCTCGGCGCCCTCGCCCGGCACGTCGTACGCCGGCTCGGCGCGACCCTCGTCGCCCTGACCGGCTCGGCCGGCAAGACCAGCACCAAGGACCTCATCGCCCAGGTGCTCCAGCGCAAGGCGCCGACGGTGTTCACGCCCGGCTCGCTCAACAACGAGATCGGGCTGCCGCTGACCGCCCTGTCCGCCACCGAGGAGACGCGGTTCCTCGTGCTGGAGATGGGCGCCCGAGGCATCGGGCACATCCGCTACCTCACCGGCCTCACCCCGCCGAGGATCGGCCTGGTGCTCAACGTCGGCACCGCCCACATCGGCGAGTTCGGCGGGCGCGAGCAGATCGCCCAGGCCAAGGGCGAACTCGTGGAGGCACTTCCCGCGGCGGACGAGGGCGGCACGGCGATCCTCAACGCCGACGACCCGCTGGTGCGGGCCATGGCCTCCCGTACCAAGGCGAAGGTGGTCCTTTTCGGAGAGTCGGCCGAAGCGGACGTACGGGCCGAGAACGTACGACTCACGGACAGCGGACAGCCCTCCTTCAGGCTTCACACACCCTCCGGTGCAAGTGATCTGACGATGCGCCTGTACGGTGAGCACCACGTGTCGAACGCGCTCGCCGCGGCCGCCGTCGCCCATGAGCTGGGCATGTCCGCGGAAGAGATCGCCACCGCGCTCTCCGAGGCGGGCTCCCTCTCCCGCTGGCGCATGGAGGTCACCGAGCGCCCGGACGGCGTGACCATCGTCAACGACGCCTACAACGCCAACCCCGAGTCCATGCGGGCCGCCCTCAGGGCGCTCGCGGCCATGGGCAAGGGGCGCCGCACGTGGGCGGTGCTCGGCAAGATGGCCGAGCTGGGGGACGAGGCGCTCGCCGAGCACGACGCCGTCGGACGGCTCGCCGTCCGGCTCAACGTCAGCAAGCTCGTCGCCGTCGGGGGGATTGAGGCCTCCTGGCTGCAATTGGGCGCATATAACGAGGGTTCGTGGGGTGAGGAGTCGGTGCACGTGTCCGACGCACAGGCGGCGATCGACCTGTTGCGCAGCGAGTTGCGCCCGGGGGACGTCGTACTCGTGAAGGCGTCCCGTTCGGTGGGTCTGGAGAGCGTCGCCCAGGCGCTCGTCGAGACCGGTGCCGAGGGTGAGGTTGCCGCCCGATGATGAAGCAGATCCTGTTCTCAGGAGTCATTGGCCTCTTCCTGACGCTGGTCGGCACCCCGCTGCTGATCAAGCTTCTGGCCCGCAAGGGCTACGGCCAGTACATCCGTGACGACGGCCCGCGAGAGCACGCCAGCAAGCGCGGTACGCCGACCATGGGCGGTATCGCCTTCATCCTGGCGACGATCGCCGCGTACTTCCTGAGCAAGCTCATCACCGGTTACGCGCCGACCTACTCCGGTCTGCTGGTCCTCGGCCTGATGTTCGGCATGGGCCTGGTCGGCTTCCTCGACGACTACATCAAGATCGTCAAGCGGCGCTCGCTGGGCCTGCGGGCCAAGGCGAAGATGGCCGGCCAGCTGATCGTCGGCATCGCCTTCGCCGTGCTGTCGTTGCAGTTCTCCGACGCCCGCGGCAACACCCCGGCCTCCACCAAGCTGTCGTTCATCACCGACTTCGGCTGGTCGATCGGCCCGGTGCTGTTCGTGGTCTGGGCGCTGTTCATGATCCTCGCCATGTCGAACGGCGTGAACCTGACGGACGGCCTGGACGGTCTCGCCACCGGCGCCTCCGTCCTCGTCTTCGGCGCCTACACCTTCATCGGCGTCTGGCAGTTCCAGGAGTCCTGCGCCAACGCGGGCACCCTGACCAACCCGGGCGCCTGCTACGAGGTGCGCGACCCGCTCGACCTCGCGGTGGTCGCCTCCGCGCTGATGGGTGCCTGCCTCGGCTTCCTGTGGTGGAACACCTCGCCGGCGAAGATCTTCATGGGCGACACCGGTTCGCTCGCCCTCGGCGGTGTCCTCACCGGCCTGGCCATCCTCTCCCGCACGGAGCTGCTGGTGGCCATCATGGGCGGCCTGTTCGTCCTCATCACCATGTCGGTCGTCATCCAGGTCGGCTCCTTCCGGCTCACCGGCAAGCGGGTCTTCCGGATGGCACCGCTCCAGCACCACTTCGAACTCAAGGGCTGGTCCGAGGTCCTGGTGGTGGTCCGATTCTGGATCATCCAGGGCATCTGTGTGATCGTCGGACTGGGCCTCTTCTACGCGGGATGGGCAGCGGACAAGTGACCTCCTCGGTGCCCTCTGGGCCTTCCGACTTCCAGGGCAAGCGCGTCACCGTCGCCGGGCTCGGCGTCTCCGGCGTCCCGGCGGCCAAAGTGCTGCACGCGCGCGGGGCGATCGTCACGGTCGTCAACGACGGCGACGACGCACGCGCGCGGGAACAGGCCGCGGAGCTGGAGGCGCTCGGCATCACCGTGCGCCTCGGCGACGGCGAGACCCTGCCGGAGGGCACCGAGCTGATCGTCACCGCGCCCGGCTGGAAGCCCGACAAGCCGCTGTTCCTCGCCGCCGGGAAGGCCGGCGTGCCGGTCTGGGGCGACGTGGAGCTGGCCTGGCGGCTGCGCGGCCCCGACGCGGCCCCCTGGCTGGCCGTGACGGGCACCAACGGCAAGACCACGACCGTCCAGATGCTCGCCTCCATCCTGAAGGCGGCGGGCCTGCGCACGGCCGCCGTGGGCAACATCGGCGTCTCCCTGCTGGACGCGGTCCTCGGCGAGGAGCGGTACGACGTTCTCGCCGTGGAGCTGTCCAGCTACCAGCTCCACTGGGCGCCCTCCCTGCGGGCGCACTCGGCGGTCGTCCTCAACCTCGCGCCTGACCACCTGGACTGGCACGGCTCCATGGAGGCGTACGCGCGCGACAAGGGCCGTATCTACGAGGGCAACAAGGTCGCCTGCGTCTACAACGTCGCCGACAAGGCCACCGAGGACCTCGTGCGCGAGGCCGACGTCGAAGAGGGCTGCCGCGCCGTCGGGTTCACGCTCGGCACGCCCGGTCCCTCCCAACTCGGCGTCGTGGACGGCATCCTGGTCGACCGCGCCTTCGTGGAGAACCGGCAGCGGAGCGCGCAGGAGCTGGCCGAGGTCTCCGACGTCGACCCGCCCGCCCCGCACAACATCGCCAACGCCCTTGCCGCCGCGGCCCTCGCGCGCGCCTTCGGGGTGCCCGCGAGCGCGGTACGGGACGGTCTGCGGGCCTTCCGCCCGGACGCCCACCGCATCGCGCACGTCGCCGACATCGACGGGGTCGCGTACGTGGACGACTCCAAGGCGACCAACACTCATGCCGCCGAGGCCTCCTTGGCGTCATATGAACCGATCGTATGGATTGCGGGCGGTCTGGCGAAGGGCGCGGCCTTCGACGAGCTGGTCGCCAAGTCGGCAAAGCGACTTCGCGGCGTGGTTCTGATCGGCGCCGACCGTGCCCTGATCCGCGACGCCCTCGCGCGACACGCCCCGGAAGTACCCGTCGTCGACCTCGACCGGACCGACACTGGGGCGATGCTCCAGGCGGTGACGGAAGCGAAGCGGCTGGCTCAGCCCGGCGACACGGTGCTGCTGGCCCCGGCCTGCGCCTCCATGGACATGTTCACCAACTACAACCAGCGCGGCGACGCGTTCGCGGCGGCGGTCCGCGAACTCGGCGCCTGACCCCGGCCGCCTGCCGGGCGGATCTTGGGAGGGACGCGTGGGACGGTCGACGTTCAGTGGAGGCGCCGATGCCCAGTAGCCGTACCGGCCGGCCACCCGTGCAGCGGGCGTCCCGGCGCCCGCGTTCCGCCGTTGCCCGGCCCCCGCGCGAGAACCCCGTACAACGCTTCTACACGCGCGCGCGGCGCGCCTGGGACCGGCCGCTCACCGCCTACTACCTGATCGTCGGCGGCAGTGTGCTGATCACCGTGCTGGGCCTGGTGATGGTCTACTCGGCCTCCCAGATCACCGCGCTCCAGCTGTCGCTGCCCGGGTCCTACTTCTTCCGCAAGCAGTTCCTCGCCGCGCTCATCGGCGGCGCACTGCTGTTCGTCGCCTCCCGCATGCCGGTGAAGCTGCACCGGGCGCTGGCCTACCCGATCCTCGCCGGCGCCGTCTTCCTGATGGCCCTGGTGCAGGTGCCCGGGATAGGAGTGGCGGTCAACGGCAACCAGAACTGGATCTCCCTCGGCGGCTCCTTCCAGATCCAGCCCAGCGAGTTCGGCAAGCTCGCCCTGGTGCTGTGGGGCGCGGACCTGATCGCCCGCAAGCAGGAGAGGAAGCTGCTGACCCAGTGGAAGCACATGCTGGTGCCTCTGGTCCCGGTCACCTTCCTGCTGCTCGGGCTGATCATGCTCGGGGGCGACATGGGCACCGCGATCATCCTCACGGCGATCCTCTTCGGCCTGCTCTGGCTGGCGGGCGCGCCGACCCGGCTGTTCGCGGGCGTCCTGTCCGTCGCCGGCCTGATCGGTGTGACGCTCATCAAGACGAGCCCCAACCGGATGGCCCGGCTCGCGTGCATCGGCGCCACCGAGCCCAAGGCCGGGGTCGCCGACTGCTGGCAGGCCGTGCACGGCATCTACGCCCTGGCCTCCGGCGGACTCTTCGGCTCCGGACTCGGTGCGAGTGTGGAAAAATGGGGCCAACTCCCGGAAGCCCACACCGACTTCATCTTCGCCGTCACCGGTGAGGAACTGGGCCTGGCGGGGACGCTGTCGGTGCTCGCCCTGTTCGCGGCTCTAGGCTATGCGGGTATCCGCGTGGCCGGACGCACGGAGGACCCCTTCGTGAGGTATGCCGCGGGAGGCGTGACCACCTGGATCACCGCCCAGGCGGTGATCAACATCGGTGCGGTGCTCGGCCTGCTGCCGATCGCCGGCGTCCCCCTCCCGCTGTTCTCCTACGGAGGGTCCGCCCTGCTGCCGACCATGTTCGCCATCGGGCTGCTGATCGCCTTCGCGCGCGACGAGCCCGCTGCGCGGGCAGCGCTTGCGATGCGGCAACCTCGCTTTGGTAGAAAGCGGGCAGGAGGCCCCGGTGCCGAGCGGGGGCCTCGGAGATGGAACACGATGCGACGGCGTGCCTCGGCGGCGCGCTCGTCCGGAGAGCGGTGAATTTCGGTGCATGTCGTACTCGCCGGTGGGGGGACCGCCGGCCACATCGAGCCCGCGCTCGCCCTCGCGGACGCCCTGCGCAGGCAGGACCCGACCGTGGGGATCACGGCCCTGGGCACGGAGCGCGGCCTGGAGACCCGGCTCGTCCCGGAGCGCGGCTACGAGCTGGCGCTGATCCCGGCGGTGCCGCTGCCCCGCAAGCCCACCCCCGAGCTGATCACCGTCCCGGGCCGGCTGCGCGGGACGATCAAGGCCGCCGAGCAGATCCTGGAGCGCACCAAGGCGGACTGCGTGGTCGGCTTCGGCGGCTATGTCGCCCTGCCCGGCTATCTGGCCGCCAAGCGCCTCGGCGTGCCCATCGTGATCCACGAGGCCAACGCGCGCCCGGGCCTGGCCAACAAGATCGGCTCGCGGTACGCGGCCCGGGTCGCCGTCTCCACCCCGGACAGCAAGCTGCGTGACGCCCGCTACATCGGCATCCCGCTGCGCCGCTCCATCGCCACCCTGGACCGCGCCGCCGTCCGGCCCGAGGCCCGGCACCGCTTCGGCCTCGACCCCAACCTGCCCACGCTGCTCGTCTCCGGCGGCTCGCAGGGCGCCCGGCGGCTGAACGAGGTGACCCAGCAGGTCGCCCCCTGGCTCCAGCAGGCCGGTATCCAGATCCTGCACGCGGTCGGCCCGAAGAACGAACTGCCGCAGGTACACCAGATGCCGGGAATGCCCCCCTACATCCCGGTAAGTTACCTGGACCGGATGGACCTCGCGTACGCCGCGGCCGACATGATGCTCTGCCGCGCGGGCGCGATGACCGTCGCCGAACTCTCCGCCGTCGGACTCCCGGCCGCGTACGTTCCGCTGCCCATCGGCAACGGCGAACAGCGGCTCAACGCCCAGCCGGTGGTCAAGGCGGGCGGCGGACTGCTCGTCGACGACGCGGACCTGACGCCCGAGTGGGTGCAGCAGAACGTGCTGCCCGTGCTCGCCGACCCGCACCGGCTGTACGAGATGTCCCGCGCGGCGAGCGAGTTCGGCCGCCGGGACGCCGACGACCTGCTCGTCGGCATGGTGTACGAGGCGATCGCCTCGCGCCGTTAGGACCATATGACGAAAGGGCAGTGAGGGTGGCCGGACCGACTACCGCCGAGCGCGGTGAACGCCAGCAGGAGTCGTCCGGCCCGC
Source organism: Streptomyces sp. NPDC029138 (assembly GCF_055564375.1). NCBI lineage: Bacteria > Bacillati > Actinomycetota > Actinomycetes > Kitasatosporales > Streptomycetaceae > Streptomyces > Streptomyces sp. NPDC029138. The sequence goes on along the minus strand of NZ_JBVHWM010000004.1, from coordinate 211,663 downwards.
CGCCCGCCCGCGGGCTCAACCGGCGGCGCCTTCGTACGATCGTCGTCCTGTTCGCCCTTCTCGTGCTCCTCGGGGCCGGTTCCGCCTGGGCCCTGTACGGCTCCAAGTGGCTGCGCGTCGAGCACGTCTCGGTGTCGGGCACGCGCGTGCTGACTCCCGCCCAGGTGCGCGAGGCGGCGGCCGTGCCCGTCGGGAAGCCGATGATTTCCCTCGACACGGATGTCATTGAAGCCCGACTTCGCCGGAAATTGCCCCGAATTGACACCGTAGATGTGGTTCGTTCCTGGCCGCACGGAATCGGTCTGAAAGTGAGTGAGCGCACTCCGGTTCTGTTGGTCCGAAAGGGCGCGAACTTCGTCGAAGTCGACGACGACGGTGTCCGGTTCGCCACGGTTCCGCAGGCGCCGAATGGCGTTCCGATGCTGGAATTGTCCGCGTCCCGGACGGGTTCGGGTGCCGCCAGCTTCCGGCGCTTCGGCGCCGACCGGCTGGTGCGCGAGGCGGTCCGGGTCGCCGGAGACCTGCCGGCCGCCGTGGCGAAAACCGCCCGGGCCGTCCACGTGCGCTCCTACGACGACATCTCGCTGGAGTTGACGGACGGCCGTACCGTCGCGTGGGGCAGCGGCGAACAGGGCCGCGCGAAGGCACGGGCCCTCACGGCTCTCATGAAAGCATCTCCCGGTGCGCGGCACTTCGACGTCAGCGCCCCCACCGCCCCTGCGTCATCGGGGAGTTGACGCACATCAGCGCAGGCCAGCACCCTGGTTGGGCACTGCTACGGCTGATCACATAGGGTGAAAAGAAAAACGGGAGGTTCGGCGTGTTCGTTGAACGGGCGCCACTTGTCGACTTAGTGTCCTGTTCAGAAGACTCCAGGGAACAGGCACACTGGTAACCCTAAACTTCAGGGTTAGGGTTCGGGTCGGCGCTACGGACCGTCCCATTCGGCATCCGTCGTCCCGGCGCGGGGCACCGCACGGCGGCGACAACGTAATTCGAGGCGAGAGGCCTTCGACGTGGCAGCACCGCAGAACTACCTCGCAGTCATCAAGGTCATCGGTGTCGGCGGCGGTGGTGTCAATGCCATCAACCGGATGATCGAGGTCGGTCTCAAGGGCGTCGAGTTCATCGCCATCAACACCGACGCACAGGCGCTGTTGATGAGCGACGCCGACGTCAAGCTCGACGTCGGCCGCGAACTCACCCGCGGACTCGGCGCCGGAGCCAACCCGGCCGTCGGCCGCAAGGCCGCCGAGGACCACCGCGAGGAGATCGAGGAGGTCCTCAAGGGGGCCGACATGGTCTTCGTGACGGCCGGTGAAGGCGGCGGCACCGGCACCGGCGGCGCGCCCGTCGTGGCCAACATCGCGCGCTCGCTCGGCGCCCTCACCATCGGCGTGGTCACGCGCCCGTTCACCTTCGAGGGACGGCGCCGCGCGAACCAGGCCGAGGACGGCATCGCCGAACTCCGCGAAGAGGTCGACACCCTCATCGTCATCCCGAACGACCGACTGCTGTCCATCTCGGACCGCCAGGTCTCGGTCCTGGACGCCTTCAAGTCCGCCGACCAGGTCCTGCTCTCCGGTGTTCAGGGCATCACCGACCTCATCACCACCCCCGGCCTGATCAACCTGGACTTCGCCGACGTCAAGTCGGTCATGTCCGAGGCCGGTTCGGCCCTCATGGGCATCGGCTCGGCCCGCGGCGACGACCGCGCGGTGGCCGCGGCCGAGATGGCGATCTCCTCGCCGCTGCTGGAGGCGTCCATCGACGGCGCCCGGGGCGTGCTGCTCTCCATCTCCGGCGGCTCCGACCTCGGCCTCTTCGAGATCAACGAGGCCGCCCAGCTGGTCAGCGAGGCCGCCCACCCCGAAGCCAACATCATCTTCGGCGCGGTCATCGACGACGCCCTCGGCGACGAGGTTCGGGTCACCGTGATCGCGGCCGGCTTCGACGGCGGCCAGCCGCCCGCCCGCCGGGACAACGTCCTCGGTACGGCCTCCGGACCGGCCCCCGCCCGCCGCGAGGAGCCGGCTCCGGCCCGGCCGAGCGAGCCGAGCCGTCCGTCCTTCGGCTCGCTGGGCAGCGTCAAGCCGAAGGAGGAGCCGGAGCCGGCGCCCGAGCCGGTGGCCGAGATCCCGGTCGCCCCGCCGGTGACGCCGGCGCCCCGGACCTACTCGGACAGCGCGGCCGAGGAACTGGACGTCCCGGACTTCCTCAAGTGATAGGACAGCGCGAGAGCGTGAGCGGCGCGCACTTCGCCTTCACCGACCGGTGGGGCGGGGTGAGCGCCGCTCCGTATGAGGAGCTGAACCTCGGCGGCGCGGTCGGCGACGCGCCCGAGGCGGTACGGGGCAACCGGGAGCTGGCGGCCAAGTCGCTCGGCCTGGACCCCGCCCAGGTCGTCTGGATGAACCAGGTGCACGGCGCCGACGTCGCCGTGGTGGACGAGCCGTGGGGCACGGGAGTCGCCCGTCCGGTGCCGGAGGTCGACGCCGTCGTCACCGCCCGGCGCGGACTCGCCCTCGCCGTCCTCACCGCCGACTGCGTGCCGGTGCTGCTGGCCGACCCCGTCGCCGGGATCGTCGCGGCGGCCCACGCCGGCCGGCCCGGCATGGTCAAGGGGGTCGTCCCCGCCGCCGTACGGGCCATGGTCGAACTCGGTGCCGTGGCGCGGCGGATCGTCGCCCGCACCGGACCGGCCGTGTGCGGCCGGTGCTACGAGGTGCCGGAGGCGATGCGCGCCGAGGTGGCCGCCGTGGAGCCGGCGGCGCACGCCGAAACGAGCTGGGGCACGCCGGCGCTCGATGTGAGCGCCGGGGTGCACGCGCAGCTCGACCGGCTCGGGGTGTGCGACCGGGCGCAGGCGCCGGTGTGCACGCTCGAGTCGGGCGACCACTTCTCGTACCGCCGCGACCGCACCACCGGGCGGCTCGCGGGCTATGTCTGGCTGGACTGATGGGGCATGACGGACCGTAAGACCGAACTCGCCGCGAACCTGGCGAAGGTGGAGGGGCGCATCGCCGCCGCGTGCGCGGCGGCCGGGCGCGCGCGGGAGGAGGTGACCCTGATCGTGGTCACCAAGACCTACCCGGCGAGCGATGTGCGGATTCTGTCGGAGCTCGGTGTGCGCCATGTCGCCGAGAACCGCGACCAGGACGCGGCCCCGAAGGCCGCGGCCTGTGCTGATCTGCCCTTGACGTGGCACTTTGTCGGTCAGTTGCAGACCAACAAGGTGCGTTCCGTGGTCGGTTACGCCGGTGTCGTGCAGTCCATCGACCGTTCCCGGCTCGTCACCGCGCTGTCGAAGGAGGCGGTGCGGGCGGAGCGCGAGGTGGGCTGTCTCATCCAGGTCGCGCTCGACGCCGGCGCGAGCGGCAGGGGCGACCGCGGTGGCGTGGCCCCCGAAGGAATCGAAGAGTTGGCCGACCTCGTCGCCGGTGCGCCCGGGCTGCGGCTCGACGGACTGATGACCGTCGCTCCGCTCACCGGAGAGTACGCCGGGCGCGAACAGGCGGCGTTCGAGCGCCTCATGGATTTGTCGACTGACCTGCGCCGAGCCCATCCGGCTGCAACCATGGTGTCGGCAGGGATGAGCGCGGACCTCGAACAGGCCGTGGCCGCCGGGGCGACACATGTGCGCGTCGGCACCGCGGTACTCGGAGTCCGCCCTAGGCTCGGGTAACGTCGCCAGGAAGTCGGACCACAGCAGAAAATATGGTCAATGCGCGCCAAAGCGGGCAGAACGACCACGTGGATCGCGGGCACTTGGCAGTCGTCAGTCGATCCACCACAGAGCGGAGGACTCAGAGCATGGCCGGCGCGATGCGCAAGATGGCGGTCTACCTCGGCCTCGTGGAGGACGATGGGTACGACGGCCGCGGATTCGACCCCGACGACGACTTCGAGCCCGAGTTGGACCCGGAGCCCGAGCGGGACCACCGACGGCACGAGCCGTCGCACCAGTCGCACGGTGCACATCAGTCCCAAAGGGACGAAGAGGTGCGAATCGTACAACCGCCCGCGCCGCGCGAACCGGTGGCCCGTTCGACTTCGCTCGCCGCGGAATCCGGACGTCCGGCGCGGATCGCGCCCGTGGCATCCATCACACAAGAACGTCAGTCCCTGGAGAAGAACGCGCCGGTGATCATGCCCAAGGTCGTGTCCGAACGAGAGCCGTACCGGATCACCACGCTTCACCCGCGGACCTACAACGAGGCCCGTACCATCGGGGAACACTTCCGTGAAGGCACCCCGGTGATCATGAATCTGACTGAGATGGACGACACAGACGCCAAGCGACTTGTCGACTTTGCGGCCGGTTTGGTGTTTGGTCTTCACGGCAGCATCGAGCGGGTGACGCAGAAGGTGTTCCTGTTGTCTCCTGCTAACGTCGATGTCACGGCGGAGGACAAGGCCCGCATCGCAGAGGGCGGGTTCTTCAACCAGAGCTGAGACGTACGACCGGATCGAAGCACGGAAGAGCACGGGACAGGGGAGAGGGAACCACAGGCCATGAGCGTGTTCGCGCAGGTGATCTACATCGCGCTGATGGTGTTCCTCGTCGTGCTGATCTTCCGGCTGGTCATGGACTACGTCTTCCAGTTCGCCCGCTCGTGGCAACCCGGCAAGGCGATGGTGGTCGTACTGGAGGCCACCTACACTGTCACCGATCCACCGCTGAAGCTTCTGCGGCGGTTCATCCCGCCGCTGCGTCTCGGGGGCGTGGCGCTCGACCTGTCCTTCTTCGTACTGATGATCATCGTCTACATTCTCATCTCCATCGCGCAGAGCTTCGTGAGATGAGGATGGGGACGATCCGGTCTTGCCGACTGCCGATGACTACGTTGAGGTGAAGAGATGCCGTTGACCCCCGAGGACGTGCGGAACAAGCAGTTCACGACCGTCCGCCTCCGAGAAGGCTATGACGAGGACGAGGTCGATGCCTTCCTCGACGAGGTCGAAGCCGAACTGACCCGTCTGCTCCGCGAGAACGAGGACCTGCGCGCCAAGCTGGCCGCGGCCACCCGCGCCGCCGCGCAGAACCAGCAGAACGCGCGCAAGCCCCCGGAGCAGGACCAGCAGCAGCACCAGCAGCACCAGCAGCAGCACCCGCAGCAGCACCCGCAGCAGGGCATGCGAGGTCCCGGCGCTCCGGTGCCCGCCGGCATATCGGGCCCGCCGCAGCAGCAGATGGGCGGCCCCATGGGTGGTCCGCCCCAGCTGCCGAGCGGTGCCCCGCAGCTGCCTGCCGGCCCCGGCGGTCAGGGCGGCCCGCAGGGTCCCGGCCCGATGGGCCAGGGTCCGATGGGTCAGGGCCCGATGGGCGGCCAGCCGCCCATGCAGCAGCAGATGGGCGGCCCGATGGGCGGTCCCATGGGTGGCCCCATGGGCGGTCCGATGGGTGGCCCCGGTCAGGGCCCCGGTGGCGACAGCGCCGCCCGTGTCCTCTCGCTGGCCCAGCAGACCGCCGACCAGGCGATCGCCGAGGCCCGCTCCGAGGCCAACAAGATCGTCGGCGAGGCCCGCAGCCGCGCCGAGGGTCTGGAGCGTGACGCCCGTGCCAAGGCCGACGCCCTGGAGCGGGACGCGCAGGAGAAGCACCGCGTCGCCATGGGCTCCCTGGAGTCCGCCCGCGCCACGCTGGAGCGCAAGGTCGAGGACCTGCGCGGCTTCGAGCGCGAGTACCGCACGCGCCTGAAGTCGTACCTGGAGTCGCAGCTGCGTCAGCTGGAGACCCAGGCCGACGACTCGCTGGCCCCGCCGCGCACCCCGGCCACCGCGTCCCTGCCGCCGTCCCCGGCGCCCTCCATGGCCCCGGCCGGCGCGAGCGCCCCGTCCTACGGCGGCAACCAGACGATGGGTGGCAACCCCTCGCCGTCCGCCCCGTCCTACGGCGGCCAGCAGCAGATGACCCCGGCCATGACCCAGCCCATGGCCCCGGTCCGCCCGCAGGGCCCGTCTCCGATGGGCCAGGCTCCCTCGCCGATGCGCGGGTTCCTGATCGACGAGGACGACAACTGAGCACCGGGCACCAGTACGACAACGGCGTCGGCAGCGTCTGATAGGGCGGGCCCCTTGGACTTCGGTCCCGGGGGCCCGCCCTTTTTACGCGGGTTGCGTGAAGGAACCCAGGGGCGCGAGGGACCGCGCACGGCACTCGTCCCACGGGACTTACGAAAGAAGGGCCCAGCCTCCGAACATGGAGACCGGGCCCTTCTGCGAACCGCTCGGCGCTTACACCTTCCGCAGCCGGAACGTGAGCGACAGCCCCTCGTCGGTGAACGTCTCACCGAAGCTGTCGTCGCCCTCGCCCTGCTGGAAGTCGGTCGACAACACCTCGTCAGCGATCAGCTCCGCATGCTCGGCCAGCGCGGCGACCACCGCGGGGTCGGTCGACGCCCAGCGCAGAGCGATCCGGTCGGCCACGTCCAACCCGCTGTTCTTGCGGGCCTCCTGGATCAGCCGGATCGCGTCACGGGCCAGGCCCGCCTGCCGCAGCTCCTCGGTGATCTCCAGGTCCAGTGCCACCGTGGCACCGGAGTCGGAGGCCACCGACCAGCCCTCGCGCGGGGTCTCCGTGATGATCACCTCGTCCGGGGCGAGGGTGACCGTCTCACCGTCGACCTCCACGGAGGCCGTGCCCTCGCGCAGCGCGAGGGACAGCGAGGCGGCGTCGGCGGCGGCGATCGCCTTCGCCACGTCCTGCACCCGCTTGCCGAACCGCTTGCCGAGCGCCCGGAAGTTGGCCTTCGCGGTCGTGTCGACCAGGCTGCCGCCGACCTCGCTGAGCGACGCCAGCCCCTCGACGTTCAGCTCCTCCGTGATCTGCGTGTGCAGCTGCGGGTCCAGGGCCTCGAAGCCGTTCGCCGCGATCAGCGCGCGGGACAGCGGCTGGCGCGTCTTGACGCCGGACTCCGCGCGCGTGGCGCGGCCCAGCTCCACCAGCCGGCGGACCAGGACCATCTGCCTCGACAGCTCCGGGTCGATCGCCGACAGGTCCGCCTCCGGCCACGAGGCCAGGTGCACGGACTCCGGCGCGCCCAGGGTGACCGGAACGATCAGGTCCTGCCACACCCGCTCGGTGATGAACGGGGTGATCGGCGCCATCAGCTTGGTGACGGTCTCCAGCACCTCGTGCAGCGTGCGCAGCGCCGCCTTGTCGCCCTGCCAGAAGCGACGGCGGGAGCGGCGGACGTACCAGTTCGACAGGTCGTCGACGAACGCGGACAGCAGCTTGCCGGCGCGCTGGGTGTCGTACGCCTCCAGCGCCTGCGTCACCTGGTCGGTGAGCGCGTGCAGCTCGGACAGCAGCCAGCGGTCCAGCACCGGGCGCTCGGCCGGCGCCGGGTCCGCCGCGGACGGCGCCCAGTTCGACGTACGGGCGTACAGGGCCTGGAAGGCGACCGTGTTCCAGTAGGTCAGCAGCGTCTTGCGGACGACCTCCTGGATGGTTCCGTGGCCGACCCGGCGCGCGGCCCACGGGGAGCCGCCGGCCGCCATGAACCAGCGCACCGCGTCCGCGCCGTGCTGGTCCATGAGCGGGATCGGCTGGAGGATGTTGCCCAGGTGCTTGGACATCTTGCGGCCGTCCTCGGCCAGGATGTGGCCCAGGCAGACGACGTTCTCGTACGACGACTTGTCGAAGACGAGAGTGCCGACGGCCATCAGCGTGTAGAACCAGCCACGGGTCTGGTCGATCGCCTCGGAGATGAACTGCGCCGGGTACCGGCTCTCGAACAGCTCCTTGTTCTTGTACGGGTAGCCCCACTGCGCGAACGGCATCGAGCCCGAGTCGTACCAGGCGTCGATGACCTCCGGCACGCGCGTGGCCGTCGCGCCGCAGCCCTCGTGCGGGCAGGCGAAGGTGACCTCGTCGATGTACGGGCGGTGCGGGTCGAGGCCGGACTGGTCGGTGCCGGTCAGCTCGGTCAGCTCGGTGAGGGAGCCGACGCAGGTGAGGTGGTCCTCCGCGCAGCGCCAGATCGGCAGCGGGGTGCCCCAGTAGCGGTTGCGGGACAGGGCCCAGTCGATGTTGTTGTCCAGCCAGTCGCCGTACCGGCCGTGCTTGACCGTCTCCGGGAACCAGTTGGTCTTCTCGTTCTCCTGGATGAGTCGGTCCTTGATGGCTGTCGTGCGGATGTACCAGGAGGGCTGCGCGTAGTAGAGCAGCGCGGTGTGGCAGCGCCAGCAGTGCGGGTAGCTGTGTTCGTACGGCAGGTGCTTGAAGAGGAGGCCGCGCTGGTTCAGGTCATCGGTGAGCTTTTCGTCCGCCTTCTTGAAGAAGATGCCGCCGACCAGCGGGACGTCCTGCTCGAAGGTGCCGTCCGGGCGGACCGGGTTCACGACCGGCAGGCCGTAGGAGCGGCAGACCTTGAGGTCGTCCTCACCGAAGGCCGGGGACTGGTGGACCAGGCCCGTACCGTCATCGGTGGTGACGTACTCGGCGTTCACGACGAAGTGCGCCGGGGCCGGGAACTCCACCAGCTCGAACGGACGTTGGTACGTCCAGCGCTCCATCTCGGCGCCGGTGAAGGTCTGGCCCGTGGTCTCCCAGCCCTCGCCGAGCGCCTTGGCGACGAGCGGCTCGGCGACGACGAGCTTCTCCTCGCCGTTGGTGGCGACGACGTAGGTCACCTCCGGGTGCGCGGCGACCGCCGTGTTGGACACCAGGGTCCAGGGGGTCGTCGTCCACACCAGGAGCGCGGCCTGGCCGGCGAGCGGACCGGAGGTGAGCGGGAAACGGACGTACACCGACGGGTCGACGACCGTCTCGTAGCCCTGCGCCAGCTCGTGGTCGGACAGGCCGGTGCCGCAGCGCGGGCACCAGGGGGCGACCCGGTAGTCCTGGACGAGGAGCCCCTTGGTGAAGATCTGCTTCAGCGACCACCAGACCGACTCCACGTACTCGGGGTCCATGGTCCGGTAGGCGTCGTCCAGGTCGACCCAGTAGCCCATGCGGGTCGTCAGCTCGGCGAACGCGTCGGTGTGCCGGGTCACGGACTCGCGGCACTTGGCGTTGAACTCGGCGATGCCGTACGCCTCGATGTCCTGCTTGCCGGAGAAGCCCAGCTCCTTCTCGACGGCCAGCTCGACGGGCAGGCCGTGGCAGTCCCAGCCGGCCTTGCGGGCCACGTGGTAGCCGCGCATGGTGCGGAAGCGGGGGAAGACGTCCTTGAAGACGCGCGCCTCGATGTGGTGGGCGCCGGGCATGCCGTTGGCGGTGGGCGGGCCCTCGTAGAACACCCATTCCGGGCGGCCCTCGGACTGCTCCAGGCTCTTGGCGAAGATCTTCTGGTCACGCCAGAAGTCGAGCACGGCGTGCTCAAGAGCGGGCAGGTCGACCTGTGCGGGCACCTGGCGGTACGTCGGCGCTGTCATCTGCGAGCATCCTCCAACGGACTTGCTGCCTTCCGTCGGAGGGACGAGAGCCTTCGTTCCTGTCTACGCCGTGTGCGGCGCGCTCCCGCGGTACCACCCTCCTTGGCCCCCCGCCACGCCGTACGCGCCGGTGAGCCCCCTCATTGGGGTCGCGAAGCCGGTTCTACTCGCCGTCGCCCTTCGGCTGCGGCTTTCTTCCGGCGGCTCCGGGGTGATCTTCACGTCGCGCTCGCCCCCGGGCTCACACCGTCCCCGGGTCGCTCTGGGCTGCCTACGCCGCTACTCGTCCCCATCCACGCTTCTCGCTCCGCCCAGTGTACGGCGCCGCGCGGACAGCGGCGGACCGGTTTTCCGCGCGGCGGGGGCGGAGGCCGTGCGACCGGCCCGTATGACCCGAATGGCGAGGGGAGCGGGCTCCGAGGTGCGTGCGGGTCCGGCCCGGCGGATTACCCGGCGGGGAGCTGGGCACAACGGATGCATGCCCGTGGCGCGGGGGGTGCGGGCGGGCGAATCGGGCGGTGTGCCCCGTTGCCGCGGGACTCAAGTCGATTTATCGTCCCAGCACGATTCGCGTGCAAGATCACAATATGTGAAGGGGCCGCGGCCATGGTGGCGAAGAAGACCGCCGTACAGCAGCCGGCGACCGGGAAGACCGGCGCGAGGCCTGCCACCAAGAAGACGGCCCCGGGCAGGACGGCCGCCACGAAGACGGCTGCCACGAAGACGGCCGGCGGGAAGACGGCCGCGAAGGAGACGGCCGCGAAGGAGACGGCCGTGAAGGAGACGGCTGCCGAGAAGGCAGCGGTGGCCAGGAAGCCGGCGGCTGTGAAGACGGCTGCCGGGAAGCCGGCGGTGACCAAGACGGCGGCCAAGAAGACGGTCGCCAAGAAACAGGCCGCCAAGGAGACGGCCGTGAAGGAGGCGGTGGCCAAGAAGACGGCGGCGGAGAAGGCCGCAGTGAGGCAGGCGGCCACGAAGAAGGCGGTCGCCCCCGACAAGACGGCTGCCGGGAAGAAGACGGCCACGAAGAAGACGGCCACGAAGAAGCCGGCCACGAAGAAGCCGGCCGTCACGGGGAAGACGGCCGCCAAGGAGACGGCCGGCACGGAGACGGCCGCCAAGGAGACGGCCGGCAGGAAGACCGTCGACAGGACGGCCGTCACCGAGAAGACCGCTGCCCAGAAGGGCGCGGCGCGGGAGGCGGCCGACAAGAGCACGGCCAAGAAAGCGGGCGCGGCGCGGGCCGCGAAGCAGACGGGAGCCACGACGGTGGTTGCGAAGAAGACTCCTGGCACGGCCACGGCGGAACAGACCGCCGTTCCCAAGGCGCGGCTCGCCGCGGTGGAGCCCGGCGAACTGGCGGTGCGCCCCGGTGAGGATCCCTGGACCCCGGAAGAGGTCGCGGAGGCCCGGGCGGAGCTGCAATCCGAGCTGGAGCGGCTGCGGGAGGAGATCAGCTCGTCGGAGGCGTCCCTGGTCGGCCTGATGCGGGACTCGGGGGACGGCGCCGGCGACGACCAGGCCGACACCGGCACCAAGAACATCACGCGCGAGCATGAACTGGCGCTGGCCGCGAACGCGCGCGAGATGCTGATCCAGACCGAGCGCGCCCTGGAACGGCTCGACGCGGGCACCTACGGCCTGTGCGAGAACTGCGGCAACCCCATCGGAAAGGCCCGGATGCAGGCGTTCCCGAGGGCCACGCTGTGCGTGGAGTGCAAGCAGAAGCAGGAACGCCGCTCCTGAGCGTGAGGGGCCCTCAGGGCGTGCCGTAGTCTCGTCCCCAGTCAGGCACCTAGGTTGAGGGACTCACGTGGCAGAGGCGGAGCGGATCATCGGTACGCCGGACACCCCGGACGACGGCGGCGAGCACACGGCGGCGGCCGGAGCACCCGCCGACACCGGCGCGGTCGGGGCGCCCGGGGAGGCCGGCGCGTCCGGCACGGGCGAGGAGCGGACCCCGGCGCGGCGGCCCGGCCGCGGGCGCCGGATCGCCGTGCTGTTCGCGGTGGCCGCGTTCGCGTACGCCCTCGACCTGATCAGCAAGATGCTCGTCGTGTCCCGGCTGGAGGGCCACGCGCCGATCCAGGTCGTCGGGGACCTGCTGGAGCTGCACGCGATCCGCAACCCGGGTGCCGCCTTCGGGTTCGGCGCGGCCTTCACGGTGATCTTCACGCTGATCGCCGCGGCCGTGATCGTCGTGATCTTCCGCCTGGCCCGCAAGCTGTACAGCTTCCCCTGGGCGGTGGCGCTCGGGCTCCTGCTCGGCGGCGCGCTCGGCAACCTCACCGACCGGATCTTCCGGGCGCCGGGCGTCTTCGAGGGCGAGGTGGTGGACTTCATCGCGCCCAAGGGCTTCGCGGTGTTCAACCTCGCCGACTCGGCGATCGTGTGCGGCGGCATCCTGATCGTGCTGCTGTCCTTCCGCGGCCTGGACCCCGACGGCACGGTCCACAAGGACTGACCCCGGGGTCCGCCCGGGTTTTCCACAGGCTCGTGCGGAGGCGTCCGGCCCGTCCGGCATACTCGACGGGTGAGCACGATTCCCGAGATCCGTACCCTGCCCGTGCCCGACGGCCTGGAGGGCGAGCGCGTCGACGCCGCCATTTCCCGCATGTTCGGCTTCTCCCGCACGAAGGCGGCGGAGCTGGCCGCGGCCGGCAAGGTCCAGGTCGACGGCGCGGTGGTCGGCAAGTCCGAGCGGGTGCGCGGCGGCGCCTGGCTGGAGGTCGAGATGCCGCAGGCGCCCGCGCCGGTGCAGGTGGTCGCCGAGCCGGTCGAGGGCATGGAGATCGTGCACGACGACGATGACGTGGTCGTGATCGTCAAGCCCGTCGGCGTGGCCGCGCACCCGTCGCCGGGCTGGTCCGGCCCGACCGTCATCGGCGGCCTCGCCGCCGCCGGATACCGGATCTCCACCTCCGGCGCCGCCGAGCGCCAGGGCATCGTGCACCGCCTGGACGTCGGCACCTCCGGCCTGATGGTGGTCGCCAAGTCGGAGCGGGCGTACACGTCGCTCAAGCGCCAGTTCAAGGAGCGCACGGTCGACAAGCGCTACCACACCCTGATCCAGGGCCACCCGGACCCGACGAGCGGCACCATCGACGCCCCGATCGGCCGCCACCCGAACCACGACTACAAGTGGGCGGTCACCGCCGACGGCAAGCCCTCGGTGACCCACTACGACCTCATCGAGGCCTTCCGCGCCGCCTCCCTGCTGGACGTCAAGCTGGAGACGGGCCGCACCCACCAGATCCGCGTCCACATGGCCGCCCACCGCCACCCGTGCGTCGGCGACCTCACCTACGGCGCCGACCCCACCCTCGCCAAGCGGCTGCGCCTGACCCGCCAGTGGCTGCACGCCGTACGCCTCGGCTTCGAGCACCCCGGCGACGGCTCCTGGGTGGAGTTCGAGAGCGACTACCCCGAGGACCTCCAGACGGCCCTCGACCAGGTCCGGGAGGAGACATGGGCGTGAGCCCCGCCTACACCGTCCGGGTCGCCGAGGACCCCGCCGACCGCGAGGCCTGCTTCGCGGTCCGCAAGGAGGTCTTCGTGGCCGAGCAGGGCGTGGCCGAGGACATCGAGTACGACGCCTACGACGCCGTGGCCGTGCATGTCCTGGCCGTCCGAGAGGACGGGATGCCGCTGGGTACCGGGCGCCTGTTGTACGGCGAGGCGGCGGCCGCGAAGACCGGCGGGGACCCGGCGGTGGGCTCGCTGGGCCGGCTCGCCGTCTCCCGGGCGGCCCGTGGACTCGGCGTCGGCGCGGCCCTGGTGCGCGCCATCGAGGACGCGGCACGCGCGCGTGGCCTCACGGCGGTGGACCTGCACGCCCAGACCCACGCCCTGGGCTTCTACGAGCGGCTCGGCTACGAGGCGTACGGCCCGGAGTTCCCGGACGCGGGCATACCGCACCGGGCGATGCGCCGGGCTCTGTAACGGCCCGGGCCTGCGCGGACAGGCGTCGGAGCAGGGCCGGGTCGTGGGCGTCATGGCAGGCTTGAGGTCTGCCGTGTGATCGTCGACTCCCGGAGCGCCGTCCGTGGATCAGCTGGCTCTGTTGTTCGTACTGCTGCTCGGGGCCCTGGTGAGCGTCCCGGTGGGGGACCGGTTCGGGGTGCCGGCGCCGGTGCTGATGACCCTGTTCGGCGGGGCCCTGGCGGTGGCCGAATTCGTCCCCAACGTGGACATCCCGCCGGACCTGATCCTGCCCGGGCTGCTGCCACCGCTGCTCTACGCCGCCGTACGCCGGACCTCTTGGCGGCAGTTCGCGGCCAACATCCGCCCGATCTTCCTGCTGGCCGTGGCCCTGGTCTTCGTGACGACGGTGTGCGTGGCGTTCGTCGCCAACGCCATCGTGCCCGGGCTGCCGATCGCCGCCGCCGTCGCGCTGGGCGCCCTGATCGCGCCGCCCGACCCGGTCGCCGCGACCAGCGTCGCCGGCCAGCTGGGGCTGCCGCGCCGCCTGGTGTCGATCCTGGAGGGCGAGGGCCTCTTCAACGACGTCACCGCCATCGTGCTGTACCACGTGGCGATCGCCGCGGCCGTGAGCGGCTCCTTCTCGCCCTGGCGGGCCGGTGTGGACCTGGTGCTGTCCGCCGTCGTCGCGGTGGCCGTCGGCCTGGTGCTGGGCTGGGGCGCGAACAAGCTGATGGACCTGCTCGGCGATCCGACCCTTCAGATCGGCATGACCCTGCTGGTGCCGTACGCCTCCTACGTGCTCGCGGAGAAGCTGCACGGCTCGGGCGTGCTCGCCGTGCTCACCACGGCGCTCTTCCTCGCCGAGTACGCCACCGACGCCGACGACGTGATGACCCGGCTCGCCGGGCACACCTTCTGGGACATCATCGACACCCTCGTCACGGGCGTCGCCTTCGGACTCATCGGTCTGGAACTGCACAACGCCATCCGCACGGCCCAGGGGCGGTGGGGCGAGATGCTCGGCTGGGCGGCGGCCGTGGTGGGCGTGGTGGTCGTCGTACGGCTGCTGTGGCTGCTGCCGGCGACCTGGCTGACCAAGCGGTTGCACGCCCGCCGGGACTACGACGAGGAGATCCCGGTGAGCTGGCGGGAGACCGTCGTGATGTGGTGGTCCGGCATGCGCGGGGTGGCCTCGGTGGCGCTGGCGCTGGCCGTGCCGCTCAAGACGGACGCCGGGTCGCCGTTCCCCGATCGGGACGAGATCGTCTTCATCGCCTTCGGAGTGATCGTCGCCACGCTGGTGGTGCAGGGGCTCACACTGCCGTGGCTGGTGAAGCAGCTAGGGGTGCGGGCCGACTCCGAGCGGGAGAAGGAGTTCGAGAAGGAGCTGGCGGTGCGGGCCGCGAAGGCGGCGAAGCGGCGGTTGCGGGAGATCGAGCAGGTGGAGGAGCTGCCCGAGGAGCTCTCCGAGCAGATGCTGCGGCGGGCCTTCGACATCGGCATCCGGATCAGCCCGGACGTGGGGGAGGAGGAGCGGCGGGAGGCGCAGCACCAGCGGGCCAAGCGGCTGAAGCGGGTGCGGCGCATCCAGAACGAGATGCTGAGCGCGGCGCGCCACGAGGTGCTGGCGGCGCGGAGCGAGCCGGGAGCGGACCCGGAGATCGTGGACCGGGTGCTTCGGCATCTGGACGTACGGAGCCTGCGGTGAGCGCTGCGCGGAAGCGCGTCATACTCATGCGCCGACCCCGTGGACAACAACAACTCCCGGCGCCACCCGCCCGTCGCTCCTAGCCCCGGCCGGTGCGCGGGAAGTCGTAGGCCCTGCGCAGGGAGGCGCCGTCGGGGGACGGGACGCGGCTCGGCGGGAGCACCGACTCCGCGGTGTTCACCCGGGGCAGCGCGTAGGGGTGCTCGGCGGACAGCCAGCTGATCATCTGCTCGCGGACCGTGACCCGCACCGTCCAGATGTCGTCGGCGTCCTTCGCCGTCACCAGCGCGCGCACCTGGATGGTGTTCGGCGTGGTGTCCGTCACCTGGAGGTTGCACGCGCGGCCGTCCCAGGCCGGGCAGGCGCGCAGGATGTCCCGCAGCTTCTCGCGCATCGCCTCGATCGGCGCGCTGTGGTCGAGATGCCAGTAGACGATCCCGGTCATCTGCGGGGTGCCACGGGACCAGTTCTCGAAGGGTTTGGAGGTGAAGTACGACACCGGCATGGTGATCCGGCGCTCGTCCCAGGTCCGTACCGTCAGAAAGGTCAGGGTGATCTCCTCGACGGTGCCCCACTCGCCGTCCACGACGACGGTGTCGCCGAGCCGGACCATGTCCCCGAAGGCGATCTGGAGCCCGGCGAACATGTTCGCCAGCGTGGACTGGGCCGCGACACCGGCCACGATGCCGAGGACGCCGGCGGATGCCAGCAGGGACGCGCCGGCCGCGCGCATCGCCGGGAAGGTCAGCAGCATCGCGGCGACGGCGACCACCCCGACGATCGCCGCGACCACGCGCATGATCAGGCTCACCTGGGTGCGCACGCGCCGGACCCGGGCGGGGTCGTGGTGGGCGCGGGCGTAGCGGGTGTAGGTGGTCTCGACTATGGCCGCGGCGATCCGGATCACCAGCCAGGCCGCAGCCCCGATCAGCACCAGGGTCAGCGTCCGCCCGACGCCGGTCTGGTGCTGCTGGAGCAGTTTCGCCTGGTCGTAGGAGCCTCTGAGCAGGGCCGCGCACAGCACCATCTGGTACGGCACGCGGCCGCGCCGCAGCAGGCCCCACAGTGGGGTCTCGCTGTGCCGTTCGTCGGCCTTGCGCAGCAGCACGTCCGTGGCCCAGCCGATGAGTACGGTCAGGAACACGGAACCGCCGACCACGATCACGGGACGGAGTACGGTCTCCATGCCTCGGAACCTAACCGGCTTCGGTGGGACATGAACATGTGACTTCGGGGCGCTCGTGGGTACGGGCGGTGCCGCCGGTGCGGCCGTGGTACGGCTCGGGCGGGCCCGGCTGGCACCATGGCCTCATGAACATCATGCTCTTTCACTCGACCTACGGGCTCAGGCCCGCGGTGCGCGAGGCCGCGGACCGGCTGCGCGCGGCGGGCCACGAGGTGTGGACGCCGGACCTCTTCGAGGGGCGTACGTTCGACACCGTCGAGGAGGGCATGGAGTTCAAGGAGCGGATCGGCAAGGAGGAGTTGCTCAAGCGGGCCGTGCTGGCGGCGGCGCCGTACTCGGACCGGGGGCTGGTGTACGCCGGGTTCTCGCTCGGCGCCTCCATCGCCCAGACCCTGGCCCTCGGTGACGACAAGGCGCGCGGGCTGCTGCTCCTGCACGGCACGTCGGACATCGCGCCGAACGCGCACGTGGACGAGCTGCCGGTGCAGCTGCACGTGGCCGAGCCGGACCCGTTCGAGACGGACGACTGGCTGAGCGCCTGGTATCTACAGATGGGCCGGGCGGGCGCCGATGTGGAGGTCTACCGGTACGCCGGGGCCGGGCACGTCTACACCGACCCCGAACTGCCGGACTACGACGCGGAGGCCGCCGAGGCCACCTGGCGGGTGGCGCTCGGCTTCCTCGAATCGCTCGGCTGAGCGGTCGCGTCCGGGCGGTCACACCGGGTCGTAGGTCCGCTCGACCTTCTGCGTGCCGCTGCGGGTGCGGTAGGAACGCACCCAACTGGAGGTGGCGTTCGCGTCGGTGCGGTCGGACAGGACGTAGTAGTCCATCTGCGCGCGGTCGGCGGTGATGTCCAGCACGCCGTAGCCGTGCCGGTCGGTGTCCACCCAGTGGACGTGCCGGTTGGCGGCCCTGATGACCGGCGCGGCGATCGCGGAGACCGTGCCCTCGGGCACCTTCACGATGTCGTCCAGGTTGTCGGAGGTCACCGAGGTCACCACGAACTCGGTGGCCGCCGACGCCGACAGCGGGTAGGTGCCCGCGTCCACCGGCACGTCGTTGGCCCAAGCCATGTGGATGTCACCGGTCAGGAAGACGGTGTTGCCGATGGCGTTGGAGCGCAGGTGGGCCAGCAGTTCGCGGCGGTCGTCGGTGTAGCCGTCCCACTGGTCGGTGTTGGCGGCGATGCCCTCCTGCGGCAGCCCGAGCAGCTTGGCGAGCGGCTTGAACAGGTCCGCGGAGAGGGAGCCGAAGGAGAACGGCGAGATCATCACCGAGTTGCCGACCAGCCGCCACCTGGTGTCGGAGGCCTTCAGGCCGGCCTTCAGCCAGTCGAGCTGGGCGCGTCCGGTGAGCGTGCGGTCCGGGTCGTCGACCGAGCCGCTGGCCGTGGACGCCTGCTGGGAGCGGAAGGAGCGCAGGTCCAGCAGGGACAGGTCGGCGAGCTTGCCGAACCGCAGCCGCCGGTAGGTGGTGCCGGCGACGGCCGGGCGGACCGGCATCCACTCGAAGTAGGCCTGTTTTGCGGCGGCCTGACGCGCCGACCAGGTGCCCTCGGCGCCCTCGGTGTGGTTGACCGCGCCGCCCGACCAGGCGTTGTCGGCGAACTCGTGGTCGTCCCAGATCGCGATGACCGGCGCCTTCAGGTGCAGGGCCTGGAGGTCGGGGTCGGTCTTGTACCTGGCGTGCCGGACGCGGTAGTCGGCGAGGGTGAGGATCTCGCCCGCGGGCGCGTGCGGGCGTACGACCGTGCCCCGGGTCCCGTACTCGCCGGACTTGTACTCGTAGATGTAGTCGCCGAGATGCAGCCAGGCGTCCAGGTCGTTCCGGGCCGCGAGGTGGCGGTAAGCGGAGAACCAGCCGGCCTCCCAGTTGGCGCAGGAGACCACGCCGAAGCGCAAGGAGGAGACGTCCGCGTCCGCCGCCGGCGCGGTGCGGGTGCGCGCCACCGGGGAGTCGGTGCCGCCGGCCGAGAAGCGGAACCAGTAGTCGGTGGCCGGCTCCAGACCGCGGATGTCGGCCTTCACGGTGTGGTCGGAGGCGGCCGTCGCCGTGGTGGAGCCCTTGGCGACGATGCTGGTGAACGCCTTGTCCTTGGCGACGGCCCAGCTGACCTCGGTGTCCGGGCCGAGCCCCGAACCCGGTATCGCCTCCGGGGTCGGGGTCACCCGGGTCCACAGCAACACGCCGTCGGGCAGCGGGTCGCCGGAGGCGACACCGTGCAGGAAGGCGGGGGTGTCCGTGGCGGCGCGGGCCGGCAGCGCGGCGGCCAGCGGGCCGGCCAGGACAGCGGTCGCCGCCGCGGCCTTGACGACCGTACGGCGGCGGGGCGAAAGCGAACCGAGGTTCTGGGAGGCCTCGGATGATCTGTATCGACTGGTCACGGACGATCAGGTTACTGATCGGTACGCGCAAGAGCGGGCGAACTCGCAAAAGTTCGCCCGCTCTTTGACTGAGTGTCGGCTCAGCCCTTGAGGGCCGCCTCCAGCGCGGTGTTGAACTCGGCGACCGTCATGGGCGCGTTCTTGCCGTCGGAGCCCGTCAGTGCCTTGCCGTCCATCTTCAGGGTCGGGGTGCCCGAGATGCCGTCCTTGTCGAAGATCTTCGACTCCTCAAGCGCCCACCTGTCGTAGGTGCCGTCCTTCACGGCCTTCTGGAAGGCCGCGTTGCCCTTCAGCGCGGGGACCGTGTCGGCGATCTTGATCAGGTAGCTGTCGTCCTTGAACTTGTCGGTGGTCTCCGCGGGGTGCCACTTCTTCGAGTACATCGCGGTCTTGTACTCGAGGAAGGCCTCGGGGCTGACGTTGAGCGCGGCCCCCAGGGCGCTGAGCGCGTTCTTGGAGCCCTCGCCCGTCAGGTTCTTGTCGAGGAAGGTGGCGCCGACGTACTGGATCCTGAACTTGCCGGCGTCGAGGTCCTTCTTGACGGTCGGGCCGACCACCTGCTCGAAGTCGGCGCAGACGGGGCAGCGCGGGTCCTCGTACATCACCAGCGTCTTCTTGGCGCTGCTCTTGCCGAGGACGATCGTCGTGCCGTCCGTGCCCGTGGTGTTGGCCGGCTTGACGAGCTTGTCGTTCTTCGCGGCCTCCCAGTAGGCGGGCTTGTTGGCCTGCACGACGGCGTAGCCTATGCCGCCGGCCGCGGCCAGGACGGCCACGACCGAGGCGGCCACGATGAGCTGCCGCCTGACCTTGTCGCGCTTGGCCTGCCGCTCGCGCTCCTGGCGCAGCCGCTCCCGGGCCGCCGTCTTCGCCGACTGGCTGTTCCGCTTGCTCATGTTGGTGATCTCCATATGGGACGCGCACACGTCGTACGCGGGATACGTGTGGGGGACTGGTCGTGCTCAGGCGAATGCCGGTGAGCACGGCGGTCCACGCCGTCCCAGGGAGTGGGTGAGGAGCCGGTCGCGGGCGGCGGCGCGGCGCGGCGCCGGGCGGGGCAGCCGGCGGGCCGGCAGCGGCCGTGCGGCGACCGCGGCCACCGCCAGCAGCAGCGGCCGGAAGGTGCTGGCGGCGACCGCCCGCAGCAGCTGGGTCAGCGCGCGCTCACCCCGGCGCAGCCAGGCGGCGGCGAGCAGCCCCACGCCGATGTGCGCGGCGAGCAGCAGCCAGGCGGCGGCCGGGCTGGCGTGGGCGAGCAGCGCCCCGGCATGGCCGGGACCGCCGGTCATCCGGGCCAGCGGGGTGCCCACCCGGCCCTCGCACAGCACGTCCAGGCCGACCGCGCGCAGCGGGCCGGCGACCGGGCCGCCCGCGCGGCCGTAGCAGGCGTGCTGGCCCGTGGTGAACACCGTGTCGGCGGCCAGCTCCAGCGGGATCAGCAGGGCCGCGATCCGGCCGAAGCCGCGCTCGCGGCCCGCCAGCGCGTACGCGGTGACGAACACCCCGGCGGCGACCGCGCCCACGGTCGCCAGCGGCAGCGGAGCACGGGACAGCAGCACGTGCGACGCGGTGCTGAGCGTCACGACGAAGGCCGTGAACAGCGCCGCGCGCACGGCTCTGAGCTGGGTCCCGGATATGTCCATAGCGAAAGGAGAGTCTGTCACGTACGCGGGTAAGGGGCCCCTAAAGGGTGCCTGTGAATCCGCGAAGGTCACAGCCCCGGAATCCGGCCGTTGCGGAACAGGTCGAGGAAGATCTGGTGGTCGGCACGCGCGCGTGCGCCGTAGCCGTGCGCGAACTCCACCAGCAGGGGCGCGAAGCTCTCCTCGTCGGCCGCGAGCGCCGCGTCGATGGCGCGCTCGGTGGAGAACGGCACCAGGGACTCGCCGGAGGTGTCGTCCGCCGCCGCGTGCATGGTGGCGGTGGCCCGGCCCAGGTCGGCGACGACGGCCGCGATCTCCTCCGGGTCGTCGATGTCGTCCCAGTCCAGGTCCACGGCGTACGGCGAGACCTCGGCGACCAGCTGGCCCGTGCCGTCCAGCTCGGTCCAGCCGAGCCACGGGTCGGCGTGCGCCTGGAGGGCGCGCTGGGAGATCACCGTGCGGTGGCCCTCGTGCTGGAAGTACTCCGCGATGGCCGGGTCCGTGATGTGCCGGGAGACGGCCGGGGTCTGGGCCTGCTTGATGTAGATCACGACATCGTTCTCCAGGGCGTCGCTGTGGCCCTCCAGGAGGATGTTGTACGACGGCAGGCCGGCCGAGCCGATGCCGATGCCCCGGCGGCCCACGACGTCCTTCACCCGGTAGGAGTCCGGGCGGGCCAGGGAGGAGTCCGGCAGCGTCTCCAGATAGCCGTCGAAGGCCGCCAGGACCTTGTACCGGGTGGCCGCGTCCAGCTCGATGGAGCCGCCGCCCGGGGCGAAGCGGCGCTCGAAGTCGCGGATCTCGGTCATCGAGTCCAGCAGCCCGAAGCGGGTCAGCGAGCGGGCGTCACGCAGCGCGTCCAGCAGCGGACCCTGCGCGGTGTCGAGCGTGAACGGCGGCACCTCGTCCCGCTTGGCGCCCGTCGCCAGGGCGTGGACGCGCTCGCGGTAGGCGGCGGCGTAGACCGTCACCAGCTCGGTGATCTGCGCGTCGCTGAGCGCCTTCGCGTACCCGATGAGCGCGACGGACGCCGAGAAGCGCTTCAGGTCCCAGGTGAACGGGCCGACGTAGGCCTCGTCGAAGTCGTTGACGTTGAAGACCAGGCGGCCGTTGGAGTCCATGTACGTGCCGAAGTTCTCCGCGTGCAGATCGCCGTGGATCCACACGCGTGAGGTGCGCTCGTCCAGGTACGGGCCGCCGCGCTTCTCGGCGTCCAGGTCGTGGTAGAAGAGGCACGCCGTGCCCCGGTAGAAGGCGAACGCCGAGGCCGCCATCTTCCGGAACTTCACCCGGAACGCTGCCGGGTCGGCGGCCAGGAGCCGGCCGAAGGCGGTGTCGAAGACGGCGAGGATCTCCTCGCCGCGCTGCTCCTCGTCGAGCTGGGGGACCGACATCGCGGGGTGCCTCCTGGTGCGTTACCTGTACGACAGCGTTTCTGCCGTATCCAACGCACGAAGGTACGCGGAGGTGCCCGTCGGTTGTCAGTGCCGCGGCATAGACTTCGACGCTGACCCCAGAACTGTCCGCCAGTCCGTCGCCGAGTGTTTCCCCCGGAGGCCTCACCGTGTCAAAGCCGCCCTTCACGCACCTGCACGTCCACACCCAGTACTCGCTGCTGGACGGTGCCGCGCGGCTGAAGGACATGTTCAACGCCTGCAACGAGATGGGCATGACGCACATCGCCATGTCCGACCACGGCAACCTCCACGGGGCGTACGACTTCTTCCACTCCGCGAAGAAGGCCGGAATCACCCCGATCATCGGGATCGAGGCCTATGTCGCCCCCGAGTCCCGGCGCAACAAGCGCAAGATCCTCTGGGGCCAGCCGCACCAGAAGAAGGACGACATCTCCGGCTCGGGCGGTTACACCCACAAGACGATGTGGGCCGTGAACAGGACCGGCCTGCACAACCTCTTCCGGCTCTCCTCCGACGCCTACGCCGAGGGCTGGCTCCAGAAGTGGCCCCGGATGGACAAGGAGACCATCGCCCAGTGGTCCGAGGGCATCGTCGCCTCCACCGGCTGCCCCTCCGGCGAGGTGCAGACCCGGCTGCGCCTCGGCCACTTCGACGAGGCCCTGAAGGCCGCCGCCGACTACCAGGACATCTTCGGCAAGGACAAGTACTTCCTGGAGCTGATGGACCACGGCATCGAGATCGAGCGCCGGGTCCGCGACGGCCTGCTGGAGATCGGCAAGAAGCTCGGCATCCCGCCGCTGGTCACGAACGACTCGCACTACACGTACGCGCACGAGGCGGGCGCCCACGACGCCCTGCTGTGCATCCAGACCGGCAAGAACCTCTCCGACCCCGACCGCTTCAAGTTCGACGGCACCGGCTACTACCTGAAGTCCACGGACGAGATGTACGCCATCGACTCCTCGGACGCCTGGCAGGAGGGCTGTGCCAACACGCTCCTCGTCGCCGAGATGGTGGACACCACCGGCATGTTCGAGAAGCGCGACCTCATGCCCAAGTTCGACATCCCCGAGGGCTACACCGAGGTCACCTGGTTCCAGGAGGAGGTCCGCCGCGGCATGGAGCGCCGCTTCCCGGGCGGCGTCCCCGAGGACCGGCAGAAGCAGGCCGAGTACGAGATGGACGTCATCATCCAGATGGGGTTCCCGGGCTACTTCCTCGTGGTCGCCGACTTCATCATGTGGGCCAAGCGCCAGGGCATCGCGGTCGGCCCCGGCCGGGGCTCCGCGGCCGGCTCGATCGTCGCCTACGCGCTCGGCATCACCGACCTCGACCCGATCCCGCACGGCCTGATCTTCGAGCGGTTCCTGAACCCCGAGCGCATCTCGATGCCCGATGTCGACATCGACTTCGACGAGCGCCGGCGCGTCGAGGTGATCCGGTACGTGACCGAGAAGTACGGCGCCGACAAGGTCGCCATGATCGGCACGTACGGCACCATCAAGGCCAAGAACGCGATCAAGGACTCCGCGCGTGTGCTGGGCTACCCGTACGCGATGGGGGACCGCATCACCAAGGCCATGCCCGCCGACGTCCTGGGCAAGGGCATCCCGCTGTCCGGTATCACCGACCCCAGCCATCCGCGCTACTCGGAGGCCGGTGAGGTGCGGGGGATGTACGAGAACGAGCCGGACGTGAAGAAGGTCATCGACACCGCGCGCGGTGTGGAGGGCCTGGTCAGGCAGATGGGTGTGCACGCCGCCGGTGTGATCATGTCCAGCGAGACCATCACCGAGCACGTCCCCGTGTGGGTGAGGCACACCGACGGTGTGACCATCACCCAGTGGGACTACCCGAGCTGTGAGTCGCTCGGCCTGCTGAAGATGGACTTCCTGGGTCTGCGCAACCTCACGATCATGGACGACGCGGTCAAGATGGTGAAGGCCAACAAGGGCCTCGACATCGACCTGCTGTCCCTGCCGCTCGACGACCCCACGACCTTCGAGCTGCTCCAGCGCGGTGACACGCTCGGCGTCTTCCAGTTCGACGGCGGCCCCATGCGGTCCCTGCTGCGGCTGATGAAGCCGGACAACTTCGAGGACATCTCCGCCGTGTCGGCCCTGTACCGGCCGGGCCCGATGGGCATGAACTCCCACACGAACTACGCGCTGCGCAAGAACGGGCAGCAGGAGATCACGCCGATCCATCCCGAGCTGGAGGCGCCGCTCAAGGAGGTCCTGGACGTCACCTACGGCCTGATCGTCTACCAGGAGCAGGTGCAGAAGGCCGCTCAGATCATCGCGGGCTACTCGCTCGGCGAGGCCGACATCCTGCGCCGTGTGATGGGCAAGAAGAAGCCGGAGGAGCTGGAGAAGAACTTCGTCATCTTCCAGGCCGGCGCCCGCAAGAACGGCTACAGCGACGAGGCCATCCAGGCGCTGTGGGACGTGCTGGTCCCCTTCGCCGGCTACGCGTTCAACAAGGCGCACTCCGCCGCGTACGGCCTGGTGTCGTACTGGACGGCGTACCTGAAGGCGAACCACCCCGCCGAGTACATGGCCGCCCTGCTGACCTCGGTCAAGGACGACAAGGACAAGTCGGCGGTCTACCTCAACGAGTGCCGCCGCATGGGCATCCGGGTGCTCCCGCCGAACGTCAACGAGTCCGAGGCGAACTTCGCCGCCCAGGGCGACGAAGTGATCCTCTTCGGCCTGTCCGCCGTCCGCAACGTCGGCACCAACGTGGTCGAGTCGATCATCAAGTGCCGCAAGGCGAAGGGGAAGTACACCTCTTTCCCCGACTACCTCGACAAGGTCGACGCGGTGGTCTGCAACAAGCGCACCACGGAATCGCTGATCAAGGCCGGCGCCTTCGACTCGATGGGCCACACCCGCAAGGGCCTCATGGCCCAGTACGAGCCGATGATCGACAACGTGGTCGCGGTCAAGCGCAAGGAGGCCGAGGGCCAGTTCGACCTCTTCGGCGGGATGGGCGAGGAGACCAGCGACCAGCCCGGCTTCGGGCTCGACGTGCAGTTCACCGACGACGAGTGGGACAAGACCTATCTGCTCGCCCAGGAGCGGGAGATGCTCGGTCTGTACGTCTCCGACCACCCGCTCTTCGGCCTGGAGCACGTGCTCTCCGACAAGGCGGACGCGGGCATCGCCCAGCTCACCGGCGGTGACTACGCGGACGGCTCGGTGGTGACCATCGGCGGCATCATCTCCGGCCTTCAGCGCAAGATGACCAAGCAGGGCAACGCCTGGGCCATCGCCACCGTCGAGGACCTGGCGGGCTCCATCGAGTGCATGTTCTTCCCGGCCACCTACCAGCTGGTGTCGACCCAACTGGTCGAGGACGCCGTGGTGTTCGTCAAGGGCCGCCTCGACAAGCGGGAGGACGTGCCCCGGCTCGTCGCCATGGAGCTGATGGTCCCGGACCTGTCCAACGCGGGCACCAACGCGCCCGTTGTGCTCACCATCCCGGCCGTGAAGGTGACCCCGCCGATGGTCAGCCGCCTCGGCGAGATCCTCAGCCACCACAAGGGCGACAGCGAGGTCCGGATCAAGCTCCAGGGCCCGCGCAAGACCACCGTGCTCCGCCTGGACCGGCACCGGGTCAAGCCCGACCCGGCGCTGTTCGGCGACCTGAAGGTCCTGCTCGGCCCGTCCTGCCTGGCCGGCTGAGGCCCGGCGGAGGGCGTCAACGGGAAGGGGCGCACCCTTGACGGGTGCGCCCCTCACGTGTGCCCGGGCTACAACTGCCCTTTAGTTGTGGCCGAAGCTCTTCTGCTTCTTGCGAGCGGCCTCCGAGGGGCTGCCCGGGACGTGCGCCATCGGCGGCTCGTGCTCCTCCGCCTGCGGACGCTGCGCGTGCTCGGACTGCGGAGCGCGGTTCTGCGGGCCGGACTGCTTGCGGTTCTTGTTCTTGGCCATGGTGATCTGCCTCCTGTGGGGGATCTAGGGGCCAGGGCCGGGACCAGATTCACATACGCTGACATCAAGCGCATGTCGGATAATTACCGTGTGTGACAGGGGTGGTGGGCGGACCGGAACCGCAAACGCCACGCCGAAGATCGAGTTCCGGCCGTTAACCCCCGCGTGGTCGGGCAGACTCGAAGGAAGTCCGAAGCAAAACCTCCCGGGAAGAGGGTGAGTCGCGTGGACCGCTGCATCGTCCTGGTGGACGCCGGGTATCTGCTGGGAGCCGCCGCCAGCCTCCTCGCCGGTGAGCCCTCGCGGTCCCGGATCACCGTCGACCACGCCGCGCTGATCCAGGCGCTGCGGGAACGCGCGGAGTCCGACACCGAGCGCCCCCTGCTGCGCATCTACTGGTTCGACGGCGCCCCCGACCGGGTCCCCCAGCCGGAGCATCGCCGGCTGCGCGTGATGCCCCGGGTCACCGTCCGGCTCGGCGCCCTCACCCGGAGCGACGGACGCTGGGCCCAGAAGGGCGTCGACGCCGCCATGCACGCCGAGCTGACCGAGCTGGCCCGCAACCGCGCCTGCTCCGACGTCGTCCTCGTGACCGGCGACGGCGATCTGCTGCCCGGCATGATGGCCGCCAAGGAGCACGGCGTCGCCGTCCACCTGTGGGCCGTCCAGGCCGCCGACGGCGACTACAACCAGTCCGAGGACCTGGTCGCCGAGGCCGACGAGCGGCGCGTGCTGGACCGCGCCTGGATCACCCAGGCCGTCCGCGCCAAGGAGCTGACCGGCGTCTGCGCCCCGCCGCCCGCGCCCCGCCCCGAGATCGCCGCGATCCTCTCCGCCCCGCTGCCCGAGTCCGCGCTCTCCGCGGCGAGCGAGCGGCCTGCCGAACAGCCCGCCCAGCCGGCCACCGCCGCGACCGAGAACGGCACCCAGGAGCGGGTGACCGCCCCCAAGGGCGTCCCCACCCCCAAGGACCTGGCCGCGCTGCGGGCACCCGGCACCCAGCCCGTGCAGCACCCGGCGACGGCGACCCTGCGCTGGTCCTCCGACAAGGGCTGGGTCGACCGGCCCGGCGCGGTGACCGAGCCCCCCGAGGTCGCCTCCATGCCGACGCTGGCCCAGCTCACCACCGCCGAGCAGCGGTGGGCCGACCGCGAGGAGGACATCACCACCGTCGGCGGCGATCCGTACGAGGTCGGGCAGGTCTTCGCCCGCCGCTGGATGTCCCGGCTCGGCGACCAGAGCCATCTCCAGCGGCTGTCGCAGATGTATCCGCGCATCCCGCACCGGATCGACGGGGAGCTGCTGCGGTACGCGGCGCGGTTCGGGCTGCTCGCGCACAAGGACGACCAGATCGACGAGCACGACCGTTACGCCATTCGGGCGGGGTTCTGGCGGGAGATCGACGTCCCGGCGGCGGCGGAACAGCACGCGCCCGCCGCCGACTGAAGCCCCCTGGCCGCCCCCAAAGGCGAGTAAAGGCCCCCGACCCCGTAGTCTCGTCCCTTGTGAGTACGCGCGCGGGACAGGCACTTCGGTACGACGAGGTCGTACGCGTGCGCGGGCTCAGCAAGACCTACCCGGCCGTGAAGGGCCGGCGGGGCGCGTCGGGCACCCCCGAGGTGCGGGCCACCGACGGGGTGGAGCTGGACGTGCGGCGCGGCGAGGTGTTCGGGCTGCTCGGCCCGAACGGCGCCGGCAAGTCCACCCTCGTACGGCAGCTCACCGGGCTGCTGCGGCCGGACACGGGCAGCGTCCGGATACTCGGCCACGACATCGTGCGCCACCCCGAGCGGGCCGCCCGGCTCCTCGCCTACCTGGGCCAGGAGTCCACCGCGCTGGACGAGCTGACCGTCTCCCTCGCCGCCGAGACCACCGGACGCCTGCGCGGCCTGGACGTCCGGCGGGCCCGGGCCGAGCGGGACGCCGTCCTGGACGAGCTGGGGCTGACCCCGATCGCGGGACGCGCGCTGAAGAAGCTGTCCGGCGGGCAGCGGCGGCTCGCCTGCTTCGCCGCCGCCCTCGTCGGGGAACGGCCGCTGCTCGTGCTGGACGAGCCGACCACCGGCATGGACCCGGTGGCCCGGCGCGCGGTCTGGGCGGCCGTGGACCGGCGGCGGGCCGAGCGCGGTACGACGGTGCTGCTGGTCACCCACAACGTCATCGAGGCCGAGACGGTCCTGGACCGGGTCGCCGTGCTCGACCAGGGCCGCGTCATCGCCTGCGACAGCCCCGCCGGACTCAAGGCGCAGGTCGCCGGCGAGGTGCGGGTCGAGCTGGTGTGGCGGGAGCGGGCGCCGCTGGAGGTGCCCGAGGTCGCCGTGCTGCGCGAACGGGCCGTGGAGTCCGGCCGGCGCTGGACGCTCCGGCTCGCGCCCGAGGAGGCCCGCGCCGTCGTCGCCACGGTGACCGGCGGGGCCGCCTTCGCCGCCCTGGACGACTTCACACTCGCCACGCCCAGCCTGGAGGACGTCTATCTGGCACTGGGCGGCGCGGCCCGGCAGGGGCTGGTGAAGGCGTGAGCACACCGGCTACGGAACGCGTATGGGTCTGCGGTACCGCCGCGGCGAAGAGGCCTGTCGTGGTGACCGCCGCAGCGGGAAGCCCTGTCGTGGCGGCCGCCGCAGCGGGGAGGCCTGTCGTGGGGACTGCTGTGGCCGGGAGGCCTGTCGTGGCGGCGGCCGCGGCGACGAGGTCCGTCGCGGCGAGTGCCGTGGCCGGGAGGCCCGTCGTGGCGGCCGCCGCAGCGGGGAGGCCTGTCATGGCGACTGCTGTGGCCGGGAGGCCTGTCGTGGCGGCCGCCGCGGCGAGTGCCGTGGCCGGGAGGCCCGTCGTGGCGGCCGCCGTAGCGGGGAGGCCTGTCGTGGCGACTGCTGTCGCCGGGAGGTCCGTCGTGGCGAGTGCTGTGGCCGGGAGGCCTGTCGTGGCGGCCGCCGCAGCGGGGAAGCCCGTCGTGGCGACCGTCGTAGCGGGGCGGCCTGTCGTGGCGAGTGCCGTGGCCGGGAGGCCTGTCGTGGCGAGTGCCGTGGCCGGGAGGCCCGTCGTGGCGGCCGCCGTAGGGAAGAGGAGCAGCCCGTCGTGAGTGTCGTACCCGCCGAGGTTCTGCCGGGCGGTGCCCGGGCCGTGCCGGAGACGGCGGCCGGCGCGGCCCGGCTCGGGCCGGCCGCGCGGCTGTGGCCGTCGCTGGTGGCCGTCTACCGGGCGCAGCTGTCCCGGGCCCGGGTGGCGCGGATTCCGCTGCTGTTCGTGGCGACCTTCCAGTCCATCGGCATCGCCGTGATGATGCGCGGCGTCGTCGACAGCGGCCATGAGGCCCAGTCCGTGGTGGCCGGGTCCTCCGTGCTGGTCGTCGCGTACGTCGCGCTGAACCTGCTGTCGCAGTACTTCGGGCAGCTGCGGGCCAGCGGCGGGCTCGACCACTACGCCACGCTGCCGGTGCCGCCGGCGGCCGTGGTGCTGGGCGCGGCGGCGGCGTACGCCTCCTTCACCGTGCCGGGGACCCTGGTGACGGCCGTCTTCGGCTGTGTGCTCTTCGGGCTGCCGCTGTCCAACCTGTGGATCCTGGTGGCCGTCATCCCGCTCGCCGGGGCCGCGCTGGCCGGGCTGGGCGCCGCCTGCGGGCTGCTCGCGCCCCGGCCGGAGCTGGCCACGCTGCTCGGGCAGCTCGGCATGTCGGCCGCGCTGCTGTTGGGCGTGCTGCCCGCCGACCGGATGCCGGAGGCCGTACGGCTGGCCCGTGATCTGCTGCCGTCGACCTACGGCGTGGAGGCGTACGCGCGGACCTTCGGGGCGGACCCCGACTGGCCCGTCGTCCTCGCTGACCTGGGGGTGTGCGCGGGTGTCGGTGTGATCTCGCTGGCCGTGGCGACCTGGGCGTACCGCAGGGCCGCCGTCCGGTGACGCGGCCCACAGCACGACCTGGCACGATGGTCAGGTGACCGCACCGCTGACTCCGCCTCCGCCGCCGCACGAGAACTCCCCGCACCAGGTCTGGCAGGCGCCGCCGCCCGCCGGGGTGCCGGGCGAGGGCGCGTACGAACAGGACGGTCCCGGGATGAGGACGGAACTGCGGGAGGCCACCGTGATCACGGTGGCGACGGCGCTCGGCGGGGTGCTGCTGGGGCTGCTGTGGTGGTGGCTGGCGCCGCACGTGCCGCTGATCGCTGACGAGATCGGCAAGAACTGGGTCGTCTACGTCAAGGACAGCGAGGGCGAACAGGCGGTCGGCGTGGACGGAACGTTCACTCTGCTGGGCCTCGCCTTCGGACTGGTCAGCGCCGTGGTGGTGTTTCTGCTGCGGCGGCGCGGCGGTGTGCCGGCCGTGGTGGCACTCGGCCTCGGCGGGCTGCTCGGCTCCTTGCTGGCCTGCCGGCTCGGGATGTGGCTGGGACCCGAGTCCGACGTGCTCGCGCACGCGCGGGCCGTGGGCAAGGGAGTGACGTTCTCGGCGCCGCTGAAGCTGTCGGCGAAGGGCGCGCTGCTGGCCTGGCCCTTGGCCGGGCTGCTGGTGCATCTGGGGCTCACGGCGGCGTTCGGTCCCCGCGATCCCGAGGTGCCGTACGGCGAGAGGCCATAACGAGAGACCGCGGAGTGAGGTGTCGTGGAGGGCGAGCCCGTCAGCCCCGTCCGATCGGCGCCAGCACCGCCTCCGTCAGCTTCGCCAGATCCCCCGGCGCCAGCTCCACTTCAAGCCCCCGCCGCCCCGCCGACACGCAGATCGTCGCGTGGGACTCCGCCGAGTCGTCGATGACCGTCGGGAGCTTCTTGCGCTGACCGAGCGGGGAGATGCCGCCCCGGACGTAGCCCGTGGTGCGTTCGGCGAGGGTCGGGTCGGCCATGGTCGCCCGTTTGCCGCCCACCGCCGCCGCGAGGGCCTTCAGATCCAGCGAGCCGGCCACCGGGACCACCCCGACCACCAGGGAACCGTCCACGTCGGCCACCAGGGTCTTGAAGACGCGGTCGGGGGAGACGCCCATCGCCTCCGCCGCCTCCTCGCCGTAGGAGGGGTGGGACGGGTCGTGGTCGTAGGCGTGGACGGTGAAGTCCACGCCCGCCGCCGTCAGGGCCACCGTCGCGGGCGTACCCCCGGACTGCTGCTGCTTCTTCGACTTCTTCGCCATCAGGGTGTCGGGCTTCCCTCAGTTCAGACTCGTCGGCGTCCGCGTCAGCTCGAACGCGGGCAACGAGGGCAGGCTACGGATGATGGACGTCTCCGCGCGAAGGAGTTTCAGCTCGTCCCGCAGCCGGGAGGCGGTGTCCGGGGCCTGGAGCAGCCGCTGCTTGGTCGGCGTGTCGTGCACCATCGCGGCGGCCACCAGATACGACACCACACTCGGGTCGTCCGGCAGGTCGGCGCTGGTGGACAGCGATCGCTCGCGGGCGCCCGCCAGGCGCTTCTGGTACTGGCGGAAGGAGCGCAGGACGCCCTCGGCCAGCGCGCCGGCCTCGTCCCCGGGCTCCTCCGGCAGCTCCTCCAGCTCGGCGGTCAGGAACGGGCCGGACGCGTCCACGGACAGCAGGCGGACGCGGGTCGTGCCCGTCGCCAGCACCTCGAAGGTGCCGTCGGAGCGTTCCCGGACGGTCGCCGCGTCCGCCACACAGCCCACCCCGTGGAAGGCCTTGAGCGGGTCGGGGCCGAAGCCCGCGGCCGGGCCCCGGTCGGGCTGGGCCGTGGGATCGGGCATGCCCGGGGCGCTCGGCGCGACCTCGTGGCCGTCGCGGATGGCGACGACGGCGAAGCGGCGCGGCTCCTCCTCGGGGGTCTTCAGCAGCGCGCGCATCATGGCGCGATAACGCTCCTCGAAGACGTTCAGCGGCAGCACGAGCCCCGGGAACAGCACCGAGTTCAGCGGAAAGAGCGGGAGACGGACGGTGGTCACGGCGCCCCAGCCTAGTGGTCGGCGGCGCGGGCGTGTCCGCCGTGCTCACCGAGGGGGTCCGGGGACGCCGTCAGCAGCCCGGCCGGGGCGGGCCGCGGACCCGCCGTCTCCAGGTGTTCACGCACGCGCAGGAAGTGGCCGAGCGGGTCGTCCGAGAGCCGGTCCCAGGGGAAGGAGGTGGCGTACGGGCCGATCAGGCGCAGCTGGGTGCGGGCGTCCTCCCAGCGGTCCAGCCGCAGCAGGACGTACAGCAGTTTGTTGCGGACCTCGGCGGGCCACGGGTCGGCCGCCGGGAAGCGCCCGGACAGCGCGATGGCGCGGTCGGCCGCCGCGTCCAGCCGGGCGCGCGGCACCTCGGGGCCGCAGCCGTCGGTCAGACAGCCGAAGGCCGCCCGGGCGGGCAGCGCCTGGACGAGCGAGTCGGCCGGGGCGTCCTGCGCGGCCCGGTCGGCGAAGTCGAAGCACGCGGGGTGGGAGCCATGGGGAGTGTGGGGCGTGTCTCCCCACCGGGCGCAGCAGAAGGCGGCCAGGTAGCGCAGGGCGGCCACATGGCAGCCGTAGTGGTGCGGGGCGCGCCGGACGGCCGCCTCCCACAGCTCCTCGAAGTAGCGGTGCCCGGCCCGCGAGCCGCGCGCGTGGTCGAGCGCGATCCGCCAGGGCACCGGGTCGCGGTCGTCGGCGCGGGCGGCGGCGGTGATGAGCGGGCTCACCTCGCGCAGCAGCTCGGCGCGGGCGGGCGAGGGCCAGGCGCGGTCCACCGCCAGCTGGGCCCCGAGCAGGAGCACGCCGGGGTCGTCCGGGGCGGCGGCACGCCACTCGTCGTACCACTCGGGGCGCGAGCGGGCGAAGGCGGCCAGGCGTCGTAGATACCGGTCCCGGTTCTCCCACTCGGCGGCGGCACGGGTCGAGCCGAGCAGGTCGGCCGCGGCGGCGTACTCGCCCTGGCCGGCCGCGACCAGCGCGGGCGAGAGGCGGTCGTCCGGCGCGTCCAGGACGGACTCGTCCCCGGCCGGCGGCCGGGCGGCCGGGCGCGCGGAGCGTTTGGTCATCCGGGTGGGGCGGATGAACGAGGGCAGCAGAGCCATGGTGCCGACCATTGAAAGTCCGCAGGTCGGGGCGGCGCCAGAGGGTCTGGGCAACTCATGGAAAGTTGTACGGCCGACAGTCAAGGACCGGTAAAGGGTGAATGTGTATTTTGTGCGGGCGTGTGTGCGTGAAGGGTAGATTCCGCCGGCGTCACCGCCAGTGAGTCCCGTCGCCGCCACTGCGTCCCGTCGGCCCCGCCGGGTTCCGTCAGCCCCGCCGCAGCAGCCGGGTCGCGCCCGCCGCCACCGTCGTGGCCAGGACCCAGCCGATCAGGATCAGCGCCGCCGCCAGCCACTGCCAGCCGCCGCGCAGCTGCCACTGGCCGGCCTGGCCCAGGTCGATCACCGGCAGCAGCAGGTCCAGCGTGAACAGCGCCGGGCTCCAGACCGGATGACCGCCGGAGCTGACCGGCGGATGGTCCGCGCGCGCGAAGGCGAGCGTGCCCGCCGCCCACAGCACCGCCATCCACACGGCGGCCCGGCCCGGACGATAGCCGTAGGCGACCGTCCAGTCCTGGAGATAACCCCAGAACTTGCCGGCCAGCGGCAGCGTCTCGCGTCGCCTGCGCTGCTTGGCGAGCAGCACCTCGCGCGCGTCCTCGTCCTCCCCGGCGGCGCGCAGGACCGCCGCCAGCCGCTCGTACGGCTCCGGGGCGTACTCGGCGGTGGCCGCCGCCACCCAGTCCAGGCGCCGCGTCAGCGGGAACGGGCCCTGCGGCACCAGGCTCTCGTAGGCGAACCCGCCCATGTGCAGGCTGCCCGCGTCCGGCCAGCTGCTCGCCCGGTCCACCAGGTTCACGA
The DNA here is from genome assembly GCF_055564375.1 of Streptomyces sp. NPDC029138. Taxonomy (NCBI): domain Bacteria; kingdom Bacillati; phylum Actinomycetota; class Actinomycetes; order Kitasatosporales; family Streptomycetaceae; genus Streptomyces; species Streptomyces sp. NPDC029138. The sequence goes on along the minus strand of NZ_JBVHWM010000004.1, from coordinate 178,322 downwards.
CCCGCGCGCCGGACAGCACGACCTTGCCGCGCTCCGGCTTGTCCCCGAGGAAGCGCAGCTCCGGCGTCTGCACCCGGCGCAACGACAGTTCCTGCTCGTCGGTGAAGGAGAACCGGGCCCGCTCCAGGTCGACGGCGTCCCCGAACCGCCCGTCGTCGAGGCGCACCCCGCCCCGGGACTCGAACCGCTGGATGCGGGTCCCGCGCGCGGGTGTCGTGCCGCTCAGTAGCGGGTTGCCCACGCCGGCCGGGGTCAGGTACAGGGTCCGCTCGACCGTCAGCTGGGGGGCGTTGAGGGCGAAGCGGGCGTAGGGGTTGGCGAGCTTCGCGCCGCGCAGGCTGAGCGAGACGCCGATCTGGGCGCCGCGCAGGCTGAACTCGCCGTGCGACTCCAGCATCTCCGCCTGGAGGTCCTGGCCGACGGACAGGCCGTCGGCCGCGATCGACCGGCCGCTGCGGTCCCGGTACGCGACCGCCTGGTTGAGCAGCAGATCGGTGCCGATGTGCGCGTCCGTCAGCCGCACCCCGTTCTGGAACCGGCAGCGCGGCAGATGCAGATCACCCTCCGTGTGCACGCGGGCCGCCTCCAGGCGCGGCACCGCGCAGTCCACCAGGCGTACGGTCGTGAACCGGGCCTCGGGCAGCCGGATCTCCTCGTCGAAGCGGCAGCCGCGCAGTTCGACGTACGGCACGACCTGGCCGCCCGCCAGGTCCAGCGGGTCGGTGACGCGCACACCGACGAGCTTCAGCGCGGACACCCGGCCGGCGAGTGCCGGCGGGCCGTCGAGAAGCAGCCAGCAGACGATGCGGGCCCGTACGGTCCGGTCGGGGCCCCAGGGGTGCCCGCCGTGCGGATCGTCCACCGCCAAGTCGCCGCTGCTCAGGTCGTACACGCTGCCGTTGCGGAAGGCCTGCCACATGCCCGCCTCGGTCGCGGTCAGGTCGTCCGGCAGGTCCCCCGTGCGGATGCCGGCACCCTCGCTCACCGTTCTCCTCTTCCGGTTCGGTGGTTTTCGTACAGCCGTTCATGCCCTCTGTGACCGTCGGAACACCACCCGTGAAGGTGATCTTCCGCGTTCCGGCCACCCTATGTGCCAGTCATTGGCCCACATTTGTACCAGTCATTGGCCCACGTTCTGTATCAGCCATTGATACGCGCGAACGGCTCCCGACGGCGGTCTGAGAGAATTGGGAGTGTGATTTCCCGAATCGATCTGCGCGGCGACGCCCTTCCCGAGGGCCCCGCCCTGCGCGACCTGCTGCCCCGAGCCGACTTCGACGTTCAGGCCGCCCTGGAGAAGGTGCGCCCGATCTGCGAGGCCGTGCATCATCGTGGCGACGCGGCGCTGATCGACTTCGCCGAGAAGTTCGACGGAGTACGGCTGGAAACCGTCCGTGTCCCGGCCCAGGCGCTCACCGACGCGCTCGCCGGTCTCGACCCGGCCGTGCGCGCAGCCCTGGAGGAGTCCATCCGCCGTGCCCGGCTGGTCCACCGCGAGCAGCGCCGGACGGCCCACACCACGCAGGTCGTGCCGGGCGGCTCGGTGACCGAGAAGTGGGTTCCGGTCGAGCGTGTCGGCCTGTACGCGCCCGGTGGCCGCTCGGTCTACCCGTCGTCCGTGGTGATGAACGTGGTGCCCGCCCAGGAGGCCGGCGTCGCGTCCATCGCGCTCGCCTCACCGGCCCAGGCCGAGTTCGGTGGACTGCCGCACCTGACGATCCTCGCCGCCTGCGCCCTGCTCGGCGTGGACGAGGTGTACGCGGCCGGCGGCGCCACCGCCGTCGCGATGTTCGCGTACGGCACCGAGTCCTGCCCGCCCGCCAACATGGTCACCGGCCCCGGCAACATCTGGGTCGCCGCCGCCAAGCGCTACTTCACCGGCAAGATCGGCATCGACGCCGAGGCGGGCCCGACCGAGATCGCGATCCTCGCGGACGCCGGCGCCGACCCGGTGCACGTCGCCTCCGACCTGATCAGCCAGGCCGAGCACGACCCGCTGGCGGCGGCCGTCCTCGTCACCGACTCCGTCGAGCTGGCGGAGGCGGTCGAGAAGGAGCTGGAGCCGCAGGTCGCGGCCAGCAAGCACATCGACGACCGGATCGTGCCCGCCCTGAAGGGCAAGCAGTCCGCGATCGTCCTCGTGGACGGCATCGAGGAGGGCCTGAGGGTGGTCGACGCGTACGGCGCCGAGCACCTGGAGATCCAGACGGCGGACGCCGCTGCGGTGGCCGACCGCGTGAGGAACGCCGGCGCGGTCTTCATCGGCCCCTGGGCCCCCGTCTCGCTCGGCGACTACGCGGCCGGGTCCAACCACGTCCTGCCCACCGGCGGCTGCGCATGCCACTCCTCGGGCCTGTCGGTCCAGTCCTTCCTGCGCGGCATCCACATCGTGGACTACACGAAGGACGCGCTCGCCGAGGTCGCGCACCACGTGGTGACGCTGGCGGAGGCGGAGGACCTGCCCGCGCACGGCGCGGCGATCAAGGCGAGGTTCGGCTGGAAGGTACCCGAGAGCAAGTGAGCGACGTGCGGATCGACGATCTTCCCGTACGGGACGAGCTGCGTGGCAAGTCCCCCTACGGCGCGCCCCAGCTGGACGTCCCCGTACGGCTGAACACCAACGAGAACCCCTACCCGCTGCCCGAGCCGCTGGTCGAGCGGATCGCGGAGCGGGTGCGGGAGGCCGCCCGCGACCTGAACCGCTACCCGGACCGGGACGCGGTCCAGCTGCGCACCGAGCTGGCCAAGTACCTGACGAAGACCGGCAAGTACCCCCTCGGCATCGAGAACGTGTGGGCCGCCAACGGCTCCAACGAGGTCATCCAGCAGCTGTTGCAGACCTTCGGCGGACCGGGCCGTACGGCGATCGGCTTCGAGCCGTCGTACTCGATGCACGCGCTCATCGCGCGCGGGACCGGCACCGGCTGGATCTCCGGCCCGCGAAGCGAGGACTTCACGATCGACCTCGCCGCGGCCCGGCAGGCCATCGCCGAGCACAAGCCGGACGTCGTCTTCATCACCACCCCCAACAACCCCACCGGCAACGCGGTCCCGCCCGAGACGGTCCTCGCGCTGTACGAGGCGGCGCAGGCGGCCAAGCCGTCCATGGTGATCGTGGACGAGGCGTACATCGAGTTCAGCCACGGCGACTCGCTGCTGCCGCTGCTGGAGGGCCGCCCGCACCTGGTGATCTCCCGGACGATGTCCAAGGCGTTCGGCGCGGCCGGCCTGCGCCTCGGCTACCTGGCCGCGCATCCGGCCGTCGTGGACGCCGTCCAGCTGGTCCGGCTGCCGTACCACCTGTCGGCGATCACCCAGGCGACCGCCCTGGCCGCGCTGGAGCACACCGACACCCTGCTCGGGTACGTCGAGCAGCTGAAGGCGGAGCGGGACCGGCTGGTCGCCGAGCTGCGCGCGATCGGCTACGAGGTCACCGAGTCCGACGCGAACTTCGTGCAGTTCGGCCGGTTCGACAGCGCCCACGAGGCCTGGCGGAAGATCCTCGACCGGGGCGTGCTGGTCCGGGACAACGGCGTACCGGGATGGCTGCGGGTGTCCGCCGGCACCCCGGAGGAGAACGACGCGTTCCTCGACGCGGTCCGTGAGTTGAAGAAGGAGCTGTAACGCATGAGCCGCACAGGACGCGTGGAGCGCACCACCAAGGAGACGTCGGTGCTGGTCGAGATAGACCTCGACGGCACCGGCCGGACCGACATCGCCACCGGCGTCGGCTTCTACGACCACATGCTCGACCAGCTCGGCCGGCACGGTCTGTTCGACCTGACCGTGAAGACCGACGGCGACCTGCACATCGACTCCCACCACACCATCGAGGACACGGCCCTCGCGCTCGGCGCCGCCTTCAAGCAGGCGCTCGGCGACAAGGTGGGCATCTACCGCTTCGGCAACTGCACGGTCCCGCTGGACGAGTCCCTCGCCCAGGTCACCGTCGACCTGTCCGGCCGCCCGTACCTCGTGCACACCGAGCCCGAGAACATGGCGCCGATGATCGGCGAGTACGACACGACGATGACCCGGCACATCCTGGAGTCCTTCGTCGCCCAGGCGCAGATCGCGCTGCACGTGCACGTCCCGTACGGGCGCAACGCGCACCACATCGTGGAGTGCCAGTTCAAGGCGCTGGCCCGGGCGCTGCGTTACGCCTCCGAGCGCGACCCGCGCGCGGCCGGCATCCTCCCGTCGACGAAGGGCGCGCTGTAACCCATGACCGGACTGTCGACCCTCCTGATCGTCGTCGGCCTCTTCCTGGTCGGCGGCATCATCTCCTTCGTCAAGCAGAAGATGCCCACCAGCCTGATCGTGCTCCTCTCGATCGGCGCGGGCCTGTGCCTGGTGGCGGGTGTCATCCGGCTGGAGGTGTGGAATTGAGCACCAAGAAGGTCGTCGTCTTCGACTACGGCTTCGGCAACGTCCGCTCCGCCGAGCGGGCCCTCGCGCGCGTGGGCGCCGACGTCGAGATCACGCGTGACTTCGACAAGGCGATGAACGCCGACGGCCTGCTCGTGCCGGGCGTCGGCGCCTTCGCCGCCTGCATGCGGGGCCTGCGCGCCGCCCGGGGCGACTGGGTCGTGGACCGCCGGCTGTCCGGTGGGCGCCCGGTCATGGGCATCTGCGTCGGCATGCAGATCCTCTTCGCGCGCGGCATCGAGCACGGCGTGGAGGCCGAGGGCCTGGACGAGTGGCCCGGCACGGTCGCGCCGCTCCAGGCCGACGTCGTCCCCCACATGGGCTGGAACACCGTCGACGCCCCGGCCGACTCGCAGCTGTTCGCCGGCCTGGACGCCGACGCGCGCTTCTACTTCGTGCACTCCTACGCCGTCCACGACTGGGCGCTGGAATCCCACAACCCGGTGATCGCGGCCCCCAAGGTCACCTGGTCGACGCACGGCAAGCCGTTCGTGGCCGCCGTGGAGAACGGCGCCCTGTGGGCCACCCAGTTCCACCCCGAGAAGTCCGGCGACGCCGGCGCCCAGCTCCTCACCAACTGGATCGGAACCCTGTAGACCATGGCCAAGCTCGAACTCCTCCCCGCCGTCGACGTCCGCGACGGCCAGGCCGTCCGCCTCGTGCACGGCGAGTCCGGGACCGAGACCTCCTACGGCTCCCCGCTGGAGGCCGCCCTCGCCTGGCAGCGGTCCGGCGCCGAGTGGCTGCACCTGGTCGACCTGGACGCCGCGTTCGGCACGGGGGACAACCGCGCCCTGATCGCCGAGGTCGCGGGGGCGATGGACATCAAGGTGGAGCTGTCCGGCGGCATCCGCGACGACGACACCCTCGCCGCCGCCCTCGCCACCGGCTGCACCCGGGTGAACCTCGGCACGGCCGCCCTGGAGACCCCCGAGTGGGTCGCCAAGGTCATCGCCGAGCACGGCGACAAGATCGCCGTCGGTCTGGACGTGCGTGGCACCACCCTGCGCGGCCGGGGCTGGACCCGCGACGGCGGCGACCTCTACGAGACGCTGGAGCGCCTGAACAAGGAGGGCTGCGCCCGCTACGTCGTCACCGACATCGCCAAGGACGGCACCCTCCAGGGCCCCAACCTGGAGCTGCTGAAGAACGTGTGCGCCGCCACGGACCGCCCGGTCGTGGCCTCCGGCGGCGTGTCGTCCCTGGACGACCTGCGCGCCATCGCCGAGCTGGTACCCCTCGGTGTCGAGGGCGCCATCGTAGGGAAGGCGCTGTACGCGAAGGCGTTCACCCTGGAAGAGGCCTTGGAGGCGGTAGCCAAGTGAGTGACGTGCGACGTGTGTCGACCGGCGCGCCCTGGGAGGAGGAGTTCGGCTACTCCCGTGCGGTGGAGCTGCCGAACGGCTTGGTGCTGGTCTCGGGCTGCACGTCCATCGTGGACGGGCAGATCGCCGGGGGCGGCCCGTACGAGCAGGCGGTCAACGCCTTCAAGGTCGCCCTGGCGGCGCTCGAACAGCTGGGGCTCGGCCGTGACGACGTGGTGCGGACGCGCATGTACATCACGCACGCCCGGGACGTCGACGAGGTCGGCCGTGCCCACAAGGAGCTGTTCGACACCGTCCGGCCCGCCGCATCCATGATCATCGTCTCCGGTTTCGTGGACCCCAGTCTGGTCGTCGAGGTCGAGGTGGAGGCGTTCCGAGGAGTTTCCGCATGACCCTGGCCGTACGAGTCATCCCCTGCCTGGACGTGGACAACGGCCGGGTCGTCAAGGGCGTCAACTTCCAGAACCTGCGCGACGCCGGCGACCCCGTCGAGATGGCCAAGGTGTACGACGCCGAGGGCGCCGACGAGCTGACGTTCCTGGACATCACCGCGTCCTCCGGCAACCGGGAGACGACCTACGACGTGGTGCGGCGCACCGCCGAGCAGGTGTTCATCCCGCTGACCGTCGGCGGTGGTGTCCGCACGGCCGAGGACGTGGACAAGCTGCTGCGGGCGGGCGCCGACAAGGTGGGCGTCAACACGGCGGCCATCGCGCGCCCCGACCTGATCCGCGAGATCGCCGAGCGGTTCGGGCGACAGGTGCTGGTCCTCTCGGTGGACGCGCGCCGCACCCCTGAGGGCACCTTCGAGGTCACCACCCACGGCGGCCGGCGCGGCACCGGCATCGACGCGGTGGAGTGGGCGCACCGGGCGGCCGAGCTGGGCGCGGGGGAGATCCTGCTGAACTCCATGGACGCGGACGGCACGAAGGACGGCTACGACCTGGAGATGATCGCGGCGGTCCGCAAGCACGTGACCGTCCCGGTGATCGCCTCCGGCGGCGCCGGGAAGCTGACCGACTTCCCGCCGGCCATCGAGGCGGGCGCGGACGCGGTCCTGGCGGCGTCGGTGTTCCACTTCGGCGACCTGAGGATCGGCGAGGTGAAGGAGACGCTGCGGGGGGCGGGGCACCCTGTGCGGTAGCCGTCATGCGGTAGCCGTCGCCTTCGAGGCCCCGGCCGGGTGGCCGGGGCCTTTCTGCCGGCAGATGCGAAAGGAAAGTTGCGCAAAGAATATTGCGCAGTTTCTCTTTCGTATCTAGGGTCGGTGCCATGGCACGCGAGGAGAACCGCCGGATCACGGACATCGGGACGCTCAAGGCGCTCGCGCATCCACTGCGCATGAAGCTGTACCGCCTGCTGTTCGTCGCCGAGGTCGCCACCGCCTCACAGCTGGCCGACCAGGTGGACGAGGCCGTCTCCCTCGTCAGCTACCACCTGCGCAAGCTGGCCGAGCACGGTCTCGTCGAGGAGGCCGAGCCGCGCAGCGCGGACGCGCGGGAGCGCTGGTGGCAGCCGGCGTCCGACGGCGTCACCATCCGCGACGAGGACTTCCAGGACGCCCCCGAGAAGGCGGCGGCGCACCTGGCGGCCTCCCGGATGTTCCTGGAGCAGCGCGCCGAGATGTACCGGAGGTACCTCGACGAACGCGCCCACTGGGGGGCCGAGTGGAACACGGCGGCCCATGACTCGGAGTCACTGCTGCGGCTCACCGCCGGTGAACTCGCCGAGCTGAAGAAGGACCTGACCGGCCTGCTCGAGCGGTACGACGAGCAGGGGCGAGCCCGTGAGGCCGCCGGTGACACCGAGGGGCGCGAGCATGTCGCGCTGCATGTGTACGGCTTCCCGTTCCGCGTCTGACGTCTGAGAGGACAGCCCTCCCGTGACCGCCACGCTCATACCGCCGGCCGCCGCGCAGGCCCACCGCGACCCCAACGTGCTGCGCTGGCTCGGGGCCTACACCTCCTCGATGCTCGGCGACAGCGTCTACTACCTCGCCCTGTCCTGGGCCGCCGTCCAGGCCGGAAGCCCCGCGCAGGCCGGGCTCGTGATGTCGGCCAGCGCACTGCCCAGGGCCGTGCTGATGCTCGGCGGGGGAGTGGTCGCCGACCGGTTCGGGCCGCGCCGGGTCGTCCTCGGCAGTGACGCCGTACGCTGTGCCGCCGTCCTCGCCGTGGCCGCCCTGCTGTTCCTCACCAGCCCCGGGCTGTGGCCGCTCGCCCTGCTGGCACTGGTCTTCGGCACCGTCGACGCCGTGTTCATGCCCGCCGTGGGCGCCCTGCCGGCCCGCCTCACCGAGAAGGGCCAGCTCACCCGGGTCCAGGGCATGCGCGGCCTCGCCATCCGCTTCGCGAGCGTCGTGGGCGCCCCGCTCGGCGGACTCGGCGTGGCCACCGGCGGCGCCCCGGCCGCGTTCACCCTCGCCGGGCTCCTCATCGCCGTGTCGCTGCCCCTGCTGGCGTCGGTGCGGGTACGGGAGCTGCCGAAGGACGGCACGCCCGGCACGGCGGGAACCGCTTGGAGCGAACTGAAGGCCGGGCTGCGGTACATCCGCCGGCACCGTGTCCTCGCGCCGCTGATGGTCGCCATCGCTCTCGGTGACCTCGGCTTCGTCGGTCCGCTGAACGTCGGGCTGACCCTGCTCGCCGACCGGCGTGGCTGGGGTGCGGCGGGCATGGGCTGGGTGCTCGCCGGGTTCGGGGTCGGCGCGGGGGCCGCCTCGCTGCTGCTGACGGTCCGGGGGCGGCTGCCGCGCGCCGGGCTGGTCGCCGGGTACGCCGTCATCGCGGGCTGCGTGGCCATCGGCGCCCTCGCCTACGTGCCCGGTCTCGTCGCCGCCGTCGGCACGGCCGTGCTCGTCGGCCTGCTCACCGGGCTCAGCGGCGCGATGTGCGGTGCCCTGCTCCAGACCCAGGCCGACCCCGCCTACCTCGGCCGGGTCACCTCGGTCTCCAGCCTGGTCAGCCTCGGTCTCACCCCGCTGAGCATGCCGTTCGCCGCCGCCGCGATCGGGGCGTGGGGCCTCGGCCCGGTGTTCGTCGTCAGCGCGGTGGTGTGCGGGCTCGGCGGGGCCGTCGCCCTCGCCGTACCGGCCCTGCGCCGCGCCGAACTCCCGGGCTGACGGGCTTTCACTCCCTGGGCTGAACCAGCTGCACCAGGTTGCCCACGGTGTCGTCGAACACCGCCGCGATCACCGGCCCCTGCTCCCGCGGCGCGTGCGTGAACCGGACACCCAGGCCGCGCAGCCTGTCGTACTCCGCTCCCAGGTCGTCCACGGAGAAGACGATGCACGGCAGCCCCGCCTCGTACAGCGCCCTGCGGTACGGCTCCGCGATCGGGCCCTGGCCGGGCTCCAGCAGCAGCTGGAGATCCGGCTGGGCCCCTTCCCGCGCCCCGACCGTCACGAAGAGCGTGCCGTCGCCGAGGTCCATGTGCGTGCGGGTCTCGAAACCGAGGACGCCCGTGTAGAAGGCGTGCGCCGTCGCCACGTCGTCCACGTACACGCCGGTCATCGCCACCTTGATCATGGGCCGACCCTCTCAGATGCCCAGCCGCTTGGTCTCGTGCAGCGTGGCGATCGCGTCCGCGTCGCCGTCCAGCTCCACCTTGGCCGCGCTCTGCCGGCCGTACGCGAACAGCAGCAGCTCCGACGGCTCACCGGTGACCGTGACCACCGGCGTGCCCCGGTGCGCCACCACCGTCTGCCCGTCCGGGCGGCGCAGCACCAGACCCGTCGGCGCGCCCCGGCCCATCAGCCGCGCGGCGCGTTCGAGGCGGGACCACAGCGCGTCCTGGAAGACCGGGTCCAGCTCGCGCGGGCTCCAGTCCGGCTGGGCGCGGCGGACGTCCTCCGTGTGGACGTAGAACTCCACGATGTTGGCCGCCTCGTCGACCTGCTTGAGCTGGAAGGGTGAGAAGCGCGGCGGGCCGGTACGGATCAGCTGGATCAGCTCCTCGTACGGCTTCGCCGTGTACTCGGCCATCACCTTCTCCAGACGCGGCGCGAGCTGCTTGATCAGCGCGCCCCCCGCCGCGTCCGGGCGGCGCTCGCGCACGATCAGATGCGCGGCCAGGTCCCTGGTCCGCCAGCCCTCGCAGAGGGTCTCGGCGTCCGGCCCGACGGTTTCCAAGAGGTCGGCGAGAAGAAGCCGTTCACGCTTGGCGAAGGTCGACATGCTGTCAGCCTACGACCACGTAAACGGTCCGCCCACCCGTCACCCTTCGCGCCGCCGTGACCATTCCATGGACACCGTCCCGGCGGTGTCGGTCCCGCGCGGCACAATGTGACCCATGACCAGTACGACCGGTGCCCCCCGGCCCAGCAGCAGCCTCGACCCGGAGATCGCCGCGCGGCTCAAGCGCAGCGCCGACGGGCTCGTCCCCGCCATCGCCCAGCAGTACGACACCGGCGAGGTGCTCATGCTCGGCTGGATGGACGACGAGGCGCTGCACCGGACGCTGACCACCGGCCGCTGCACCTACTGGTCGCGCAGCCGCCGGGAGTACTGGGTCAAGGGCGACACCTCCGGCCACGTCCAGTGGGTGAAGTCGGTCGCGCTGGACTGCGACGCCGACACGTTGCTGGTCAAGGTCGACCAGGTGGGTGCCGCCTGCCACACCGGCGCCCGCACCTGCTTCGACGCGGACGTGCTGCGGGGGAACGCCGATTCCGGCGTACCCGGATCCGATCAGTAAGGTCAGCGGCCATGGAACTGGAGACCTTCCGCAAGCTGGCCACCGACCGGCGAGTCATCCCGGTCACGCGCAAGCTCCTCGCCGACGGCGACACCCCGGTCGCGCTCTACCGCAAGCTCGCCGCCGAGCGACCCGGCACCTTCCTGCTGGAGTCCGCGGAGAACGGCCGTTCCTGGTCCCGCTACTCCTTCGTCGGTGTCCGCAGCGCCGCCACGCTCACCGCGCGGGACGGCCAGGCACACTGGCTCGGCGCCCCGCCCGTCGGCGTCCCCACGGACGGCGACCCCCTCGCCGCCCTGCGCGCCACCCTCCAGGCCCTGCACACCCCGCACCAGGAGGGCCTGCCGCCCTTCACCGGCGGCATGGTGGGCTACCTCGGCTACGACATCGTCCGCCGCCTGGAGAAGATCGGCCCCGGCGAGCGCGACGACCTGAAGCTGCCCGAGCTGACCATGCTGCTGACCAGCGACCTCGCGGTGATGGACCACTGGGAGGGCTCGGTCCTGCTGATCGCCAACGCGATCAACCACAACGACCTCGACACCGGCGTCGACGAGGCGTACGCGGACGCCGTCGCCCGCCTCGACGCCATGGAGGCCGACCTCTCCCGCCCGGTCGCCCAGCCCCCGGCCCACCTCCCGCCGTCCGAGCTGCCCGAGTACAGCGCCCGATGGGGCGGCGCCGACTTCCAGCGGGCCGTCGAGGACGTCAAGGAGCGCATCCGCGCGGGCGAGGCCTTCCAGGTCGTGCCCTCCCAGCGCTTCGAGACGCCGTGCACGGCGAGCGCCCTGGACGTCTACCGGGTCCTGCGGGCCACCAACCCCTCGCCGTACATGTACCTCTTCCGCTTCGACGGGTTCGACGTCGTCGGCTCCTCCCCCGAGGCGCTGGTGAAGGTCGAGGACGGGCGCGCGATGGTCCACCCCATCGCCGGCACCCGGCACCGGGGGGCCACCCCGCAGGAGGACCAGGCCCTCGCCGAGGAACTCCTCGCCGACCCCAAGGAGCGCGCCGAGCACCTGATGCTGGTCGACCTCGGCCGCAACGACCTCGGCCGGGTCTGCGAGCCGGGCTCGGTCGAGGTGGTCGACTTCATGTCCGTCGAGCGCTACTCGCACGTGATGCACATCGTCTCGACCGTCACCGGCAGGGTCGCCCCGGGCCGCACGGCCTTCGACGTGCTCACCGCCTGCTTCCCGGCCGGCACCCTCTCCGGCGCCCCCAAGCCCCGCGCGATGCAGATCATCGACGAACTGGAGCCGTCCCGGCGCGGCCTGTACGGCGGCTGCGTCGGCTATCTGGACTTCGCCGGCGACTCCGACACCGCGATCGCCATCCGTACGGCCCTGCTCCGCGACGGCACGGCCTACGTCCAGGCCGGCGCCGGCATCGTCGCCGACTCCGACCCGGTCGCGGAGGACCAGGAGTGCCGCAACAAGGCGGCGGCGGTGCTCCGCGCGGTGCACACCGCCAACCGGCTGCACAAGTAGGGCACCCTGCTCGCACGTAGGGCGCTTCTCATACGAACCCCGGGTGACGGTTCGCCCGGGGTTCAGGCGATAGTGGAGTACGTGACTGCCGTACCTCACCCCCGTTCCCAAGCCGCCGCGTCCGCCCGGTCCGGCCGGCGGAGCCTCGCCGTTGCCCTCCTGTGCGGTGCGCTCGGCGCGGCCGTCGCGCTGCTCGCGACCCGGCAGCGCTGGGCGGAGGGCACCGCGACGGTGGCCGGCGGCGCGTTCCCGCTGACCGTCAAGGGCAGCGACGTCACGGGCGTTCCCGCGGCCCTCGCCATAGTGGGCCTCGCCGCGCTCGTCGCCGTCTTCGCCGTCCGCAGGGCCGGCCGGTTCCTCGTCTCCGGGCTGCTCGCGCTGTCCGGCGCCGGGATCGTCGCCGCGGCCCTCGCGGGCGCCTCCGACAGCTCCGCGCTGGACGAGCAGGCGGCCAAGGCGAGCGGCGACACCTCCGCCACGGTGAGCGCGCTCACCCACACCGGCTGGCCCTATGTCGCGGCCGTCGGCGGTGCGCTGCTCCTGCTCGCCGGGCTGCTCGCCCTGCGCTACGGCCGGCTGTGGCCCGCGATGTCCGGCCGCTACGAGCGCGGCACCGCCCGCCCGCGGCGCACGGCCCGGCCGGTCGACCCGGAGCGGCCCGAGGAGATCTGGAAGGCGCTGGACCGGGGCGAGGACCCGACCGGCGCCTGAACCCCCGGTGTGGTGAAACAGACGCCACCCCCGCGTCGGGCACACGCACGCGTACGGGACAATGGACGGCGAGCGTCCGGCTCGGACAGTACGACACGTACACAGCAACGAGGAGCAAGTCATGGCGGGCAGCAGCCACGGTCACACCCCGGCCGCCTGGACCGGTGTCATCATCGCCTTCATCGGTTTCTGCGTCGCGGGCGCCTTCATGGTGATGGCCCAGCCCGTCGGCTTCTGGGCCGGCATGGTACTCACGCTCCTCGGTGGTGTGGTCGGCGGCATCATGCGCGCGATGGGTCTTGGGCAGCCGAAGGAGTCCCGTCCGCTGCCGCACACCGCGCCCGCGGCCACGCGGGAGCCGGCTGCCGCGGAGAGCTGAGCCTCAGGGTTTCCGCGAGGGCGGTCGGCATCCTGTGGGATGCGGGCCGCCCTTCGTGTGTACGGGTTCCGGCCACGGCGGGCAGGTCCGCGTTCGGCGGGGGAGAATTCCCGCGTGAACGCCTTCAGCCGCCCGGTACCGCAGCTCGCCCCCTTCTTGCGGCGGGTCGCGGTCCCCGCAGGGCTGTTCGCGGTCGTCGTCGCGGCCTTCGCCTACGTCGGGGTCGTCGATCCGGGTGAACCCGGGCACTACCCCGTCTGCCCCCTGTACCGGCTGACCGGTCTGTACTGCCCGGGCTGTGGGGGGCTGCGCAGCGCGCATGCCTTCGTGCACGGTGATCTCCTCGCCGCCCTGCGCGACAACGCGCCGGCCGTGGCCGCCTACCTGGCCTTCGCGGTGCTGTGGACCGTCTGGGTGGCCCGCGCGGCGCGCGGCAGGCCGCTGCGCATCGACCTCGGACCGGCACCGCTGTGGGCGCTCGGCGCGTTGCTGCTGGTGTTCACCGTCGTCCGGAACCTGCCGTTCGGTGGCTGGCTTCACCCTTGATCGAACAGCGAATGTCCAGGTAGTGGGACCGCCCTCCACCGGATGCGAGGCCTCGGCGCTCCTGCGGATACCATCGGTTTGACCACGGGTTTTCAGAACCTGAAGGAACCACCGTCAGGAAGGGGGCCGCTCGCGTGAGTGTGCTCGACGAGATCATCGACGGAGTCCGTGCCGACCTCGCGGAGCGGCAGGCACGCGTCACCCTCGACGAGCTCAAGGAGCGCGCGGCCAAGGCCCCCGCCGCCAAGGACGGGGTGGCCGCGCTCAAGGGCGACGGCGTCAAGGTGATCTGCGAGGTGAAGCGCTCCAGCCCCTCCAAGGGCGCGCTGGCCGCGATCGCCGACCCGGCCGGACTCGCCGCGGACTACGAGGCGGGCGGTGCGGCCGTCATCTCCGTCCTCACCGAGCAGCGCCGCTTCGGCGGCTCGCTCGCCGACCTGGAGGCGGTGCGCGCGCGGGTCGACATCCCCGTCCTGCGCAAGGACTTCATCGTCACGTCGTACCAGCTCTGGGAGGCCCGGGCGTACGGCGCCGACCTCGCGCTGCTGATCGTGGCCGCCCTGGACCAGCCGGCCCTGGAGTCGCTGATCGAGCGGGCGGTGTCCATCGGCCTGACCCCCCTCGTCGAGGTGCACGACGAGGACGAGGTGGAGCGGGCGGTGGACGCGGGCGCCAAGGTCATCGGCGTCAACGCCCGCAACCTGAAGACGCTGGAGGTGGACCGCGGCACGTTCGACCGGGTCGCACCGGAGATCCCGGACAGCATCGTGAAGGTCGCCGAGTCCGGCGTCCGTGGCCCGCACGACCTGATCGCCTACGCCAACGCGGGTGCCGACGCGGTGCTGGTCGGCGAGTCCCTGGTGACCGGCCGCGACCCGAAAGCGGCGGTGGCCGACCTGGTGGCGGCGGGCGAGCACCCGGCACTGCGACACGGCCGCGGCTGATCCCGCTAGGCTTGGCGCCGATGACTCTCACCGTGACGACCCTGGACCGGCACGCCCGCCTGGCGCGCGGCTGCCGTCCGCGTGGCTGCCGCGCACCCGCGCGGCGCGTTCACGGCCGTCGCGTCCGGTACGTCATCGGTGACGAACCCGGGCAGGTCAACGGACGCCGATGGCAGCGCGCCCCGAAGGGGCGCGGGGAACTGCGCGACCAGCCACAGACGACCTGAGGCCGACCGACTGGCCCCGCCCCCACGGCGATCAGTGTTTTTTCACCGCACTCACCGTGAGGTATCCGCATGCCCAGCGAGTTCTTCATCCCTGATCCCACCGGCCAGGTGCCCACCGTCGAGGGCTACTTCGGCGCGTTCGGCGGCAAGTTCATCCCGGAGGCCCTCGTCGCCGCCGTGGACGAGGTCGCCGTCGAGTACGACAAGGCCAAGAACGACCCCGAGTTCGCCCGTGAGCTGGACGACCTGCTCGTCAACTACACCGGCCGCCCGTCGGCGCTCACCGAAGTGCCCCGGTTCGCCGAACACGCCGGTGGCGCCCGCGTGTTCCTCAAGCGCGAGGACCTCAACCACACCGGATCCCACAAGATCAACAACGTGCTCGGCCAGGCCCTGCTCACCAAGCGCATGGGCAAGACGCGGGTCATCGCCGAGACCGGCGCCGGTCAGCACGGTGTCGCGACGGCCACCGCCTGCGCGCTGTTCGGCCTCGACTGCACCATCTACATGGGCGAGGTCGACACCCGGCGCCAGGCCCTCAACGTGGCCCGTATGCGCATGCTCGGCGCCGAGGTCGTCTCCGTGAAGTCCGGCAGCCGCACCCTCAAGGACGCCATCAACGAGGCGTTCCGGGACTGGGTCGCCAACGTCGACCACACCCACTACCTCTTCGGCACGGTCGCCGGTCCGCACCCGTTCCCGGCCATGGTGCGCGACTTCCACCGGGTGATCGGCGTGGAGGCGCGGCGCCAGCTGCTGGAGCGCGCCGGCCGTCTTCCCGACGCGGCCGTCGCCTGTGTCGGCGGCGGCTCCAACGCCATCGGCCTCTTCCACGCCTTCATCCCCGACGAGGGCGTCCGCCTCATCGGCTGCGAGCCGGCGGGCCACGGCGTCGAGACCGGCGAGCACGCGGCGACCCTCACCGCCGGCGAGCCCGGCATCCTGCACGGCTCCCGGTCGTACGTCCTCCAGGACGACGAGGGCCAGATCACCGAGCCGTACTCGATCTCGGCCGGCCTGGACTACCCGGGCGTCGGCCCGGAGCACTCCTACCTCCGCGACTCCGGCCGCGGCGAGTACCGCGCGATCACCGACGACGCCGCCATGCAGGCCCTGCGCCTGCTGTCGCGCACCGAGGGCATCATCCCGGCGATCGAGAGCGCCCACGCGCTGGCCGGCGCCCTGGAGGTCGGCAAGGAGCTGGGCAAGGACGGCCTGATCGTCGTCAACCTGTCCGGCCGCGGCGACAAGGACATGGACACCGCCGCCCGCTGGTTCGGCCTCTACGACACCGACGCCGAGGTTGCCGCCAACGAAGCCGACACCGCCGAGATCGAGGGGGACGCCAAGTGAGCGGGAACATCCGGCTGCTGAACGACACCCTCGCCGCCGCCAAGGCCGAGGGCCGCTCCGCGCTCATCGCCTACCTCCCGGCCGGCTTCCCGACCGTGGACGGCGGCATCGAGGCGATCAAGGCCGTCTTCGACGGCGGCGCCGACGTCGTCGAGGTGGGCCTGCCGCACAGCGACCCGGTGCTCGACGGCCCGGTCATCCAGACCGCCGACGACATCGCCCTGCGGGGCGGCGTGAAGATCGCCGACGTCATGCGCACGGTACGGGAGGCCCACGAGGCCACGGGGAAGCCGGTGCTCGTCATGACGTACTGGAACCCCATCGACCGCTACGGCGTGGAGCGCTTCACCGCCGAGCTGGCCGAGGCCGGCGGCGCGGGCTGCATCCTGCCCGACCTGCCCGTGCAGGAGTCGGCGCTGTGGCGGGAGCACGCCGAGAAGCACGGCCTCGCGACGGTCTTCGTCGTGGCACCGAGCAGCAAGGACGAGCGGCTCGCCCAGATCACCGCGGCGGGCAGCGGGTTCGTCTACGCGGCCTCCCTCATGGGCGTCACCGGCACCCGGGAGTCCGTCGGCGCGCAGGCCCAGGACCTGGTCCGGCGCACCCGCGCCACCGGCACCGAGCTGCCCGTCTGCGTCGGGCTCGGCGTCTCCAACCGGGCCCAGGCCGCCGAGGTCGCCGGCTTCGCCGACGGCGTGATCGTCGGTTCGGCGTTCGTGAAGCGGATGCTGGACGCGCCGGACCACGCCGCCGGTGTCGCGGCGGTCCGCGAGCTGGCCGGTGAGCTGGCGAAAGGCGTGCGCGGACAGGCGTGACCGACAGGCGTAACCGTCGGCGAATGTCCCGTATCGGATGATTCGGTCACTCGAACGGGTGGACCTCGGGCCGGGGAGGCGCGCTGCGCCTCCCCGGTTCGTTCTGGGGGTGTGAGCGAGAAGAACCGTGACGGAAAGCGCACCGCCCGGGAGCGGCTGGCGGTCGAGCGCGAGAAGCAGAAGGCCGCGGAGAAGCGACGGCGCACGCTGATCGTGGGCGCGAGCGTCGTCTGCGTCCTGGGCCTGGCGGCGGTGATCGGCGTCGTCGCCGCGAACGCCGGAAAGCACAAGGGCAGCAGCGCGGGCCCGGCCGTGGCACCCTCGGGCGCGCAGGGCAAGGACGGCCTCGCGATCCCGGTCGGCAAGGACGGCGCCAAGTCGACGCTCACCGTCTGGGAGGACTTCCGCTGCCCGGCCTGTCAGGCCTTCGAGGTGGCGTACCGGCCGACGCTCCACGAACTGACCGACGCCGGCAAACTCAGAGTCGAGTACCACCTGGTCCGGCTGATCGACGGCAACCTCGGCGGCACCGGCTCGCTCCGGGCCGCCAACGCCGCGGCCTGCGCCCAGGACGCCGGGAAGTTCCGCGACTACCACGACGTGCTGTACGCGAACCAGCCCAAGGAGACCGACGACGCCTTCGCGGACAACGGCAAGCTGATCGAGCTGGCCGGCAAGGTGAAGGGCCTGGACACGCCCGCCTTCCGCAAGTGCGTCCAGGACGGCACCCACAACAGCTGGGTCGACAAGTCCAACCAGGCCTTCCGCTCCGGCGGCTTCACCGGCACGCCCACGGTGCTGCTCGGCGGCAAGAACATCTACCAGGACCAGACGATGACCCCGGCCAAGCTCAAGCAACTGGTGGAGGAGGCCGACCGGGGGTAAGCGTTTCTCACGCCCCTGTTATGGACCCGTAGCCGGGCTGCTTGCCGTCCCCACCGCCCGGCACGGTAGCGTCGGACCTGCCATGAACCTTGCCTATATCCCCAGCCCGTCGCACGGGGTGCTGTATCTCGGCCCCATCCCGCTGCGCGGCTACGCCTTCTGCATCATCATCGGCGTCTTCGTTGCCGTCTGGTTCGGCAACAAGCGCTGGATCGCCCGTGGCGGGCAGTCCGGCACGGTCGCCGACATCGCTGTCTGGGCCGTGCCGTTCGGACTGGTCGGCGGCCGGCTCTACCACGTGATCACGGACTACGAGCTGTACTTCAGCGAGGGCCGTGACTGGGTGGACGCCTTCAAGGTGTGGGAGGGCGGCCTGGGCATCTGGGGCGCCATCGCGCTCGGGGCGCTCGGCGCGTGGATCGGCGCGCGGCGCCGGGGCATCCCGATGCCCGCGTACGCCGACGCCGTCGCGCCCGGCATCGCGTTCGCGCAGGCCATCGGCCGCTGGGGCAACTGGTTCAACCAGGAGCTGTACGGCCGCGAGACCCATCTCCCCTGGGCGCTGCACATCACCTCCTCCGAGGGCGGCCGGGTGCCGGGGTACTACCACCCGACCTTCCTCTACGAGTCCCTGTGGTGCGTCGGGGTGGGCCTCCTGGTCATCTGGGCGGACCGCCGCTTCAAGCTGGGGCATGGCCGGGCGTTCGCCCTGTACGTCGCCGCGTACTGCGTGGGCCGGGGCTGGATCGAGTACATGCGGGTGGACGACGCCCACCACATCCTGGGCCTCCGTCTGAACGACTGGACCGCGCTGCTCGTCTTCCTGCTGGCGGTGGCGTACATGGTGGTGTCGGCGAAGAAGCGGCCGGGGCGGGAAGCCGTGGTCGAGCCGGGGATCTCCGACGGTTCGGCCGAGGACACAGAGGCTGACGCCGAGGGCGACGCCGATGCCGACGCCGACGCCGAGGGCGAGGAGAAGGCGGCGCCGGCCGAGAAGAGCTGACCGTCTCTCGTACGACACCGAGGGCGCCCGGAGTTCTTCCGGGCGCCCTCGGCGTGTGTGGGGGGAGCAGGAAACGGCGGCCAAGGGGGTGTGCTCAGGTTCTGCTCGCCAAGGACAGCGTTCGGCGGGCCAGCGCCACCACCGCCGCGTCGATGAAACGGCCGTCGGGGAGGGCCTGGGCGCCCTCGTTCGCCGAGGCCGCTTTGATGACCGTCTCCGCGTGTTCGATCTCCGCCTCCGTCGGCAGGTAGGCCCGCTCGATCACCGGCAGCTGGCGGGGGTGGATCGCGGCGCGGCCCAGGAACCCGAGAGCGCGGCCGTGGGCGCAGGAGGCGGCCAGGCCGTCGAGGTCACGGATGTCCGGATAGACGGTCTGGGACGGCGGGGCCAGGCCCGCCGCGCGGGCGGCGACGATCACCCGCGAGCGCGGCCAGTCCAGGCCCGCGTCGGCCCGTACCCCGAGGTCGGCGCGGAGGTCCGCCTCGCCCAGGGCGATGCCCCGCAGGGCGGGGTGGGCGGTGGCGATGGCGTAGGCGTGCTCGATGCCGAGGGCGGATTCCAGGAGCGCGTACAGGGGGACGGGCGTGGCCACCGCGACCTGCCGTACCTCGCCCGGGGTCGTCACCTTCGGCAGCCGCAGACCGGACAGGCCCGGCAGGCCGGCCAGGGCATGGAGGTCGGCGGCGGCCCAGGGACCGTCCAGGGCGTTGACGCGCACGTGCACCGGGACCGGCTGAGGCTCTGTGAGGAGTTCCGCGGTGGCCGCGCGGGCGTACTCCTTGCGGTCCGGGGCGACCGCGTCCTCCAGGTCGATCACCACCACGTCGGCGCCCGCCACCAGGGCCTTGGCCACGACATGAGGGCGGTCGCCGGGGACGTAGAGCCAGGTGAGCGGGAAGCGGGTCACAGGGCGCCCTCCGCGCGCAGCGCCGCGATGTCGGCCGGGGTGAGACCGAGTTCGGTGAGCACGGCGTCGGTGTCGGCGCCGTGCGGGCGGCCGGCCCAGCGGATCGCGCAGGGTGTGGCGGACAGCCGGAAGAGGACGTTCTGCATGCGCAGCGGGCCCAGCTCCGGGTCGTCGACGGTGGTGACCGTGTCCAGGGCCTGATACTGGGGGTCCGCCAGGACGTCCCGCACGTCCTGGACGGGGGCCACCGCGGCCTCCGCCTTCTCGAAGGCCGCGAGCACCTCGGCGCGGGTGCGGGTGGCGATCCAGGAGCCGACCGCCTGGTCCAGCACGTCGGCGTGGGCGGCCCGGTCCGCGCCGGTGGCGAACCACGGCTCCTCGATCAGCTCCGGGCGGCCCACGAGCCGTAGCACCCGCTCGGCGACCGACTGGGCGGAGGTGGAGACGGCGACCCAGGTGCCGTCGGCCGTGCGGTAGGTGTTGCGCGGGGCGTTGTTCGCGGACCGGTTGCCGGTGCGTTCCTGGACGTAGCCGAGCTGGTCGTACCAGGTGGCGTGGGGGCCGAGGACCGACAGGATGGGTTCGATGATCGCCATGTCGACCGTCTGTCCCGTGCCGGTGCGCTCGCGCGCGGCCAGCGCCGTCAGCACGGCGTAGGCGGTCGCCAGGCCCGCGATCGAGTCGGCGAGACCGAAGGGCGGCAGCGTCGGGGGTGCGTCCGGTTCGCCGGTGACCGCGGCGAAGCCGCTCATCGCCTCGGCGAGGGTGCCGAAGCCGGGGCGGTGCGCGTAGGGGCCGAACTGGCCGAAGGCGGTGACCCGGGCGAGGACCAGCCGGGGGTTCGCCGCGGACAGCTCCGCCCAGCCGAGGTCCCATTTCTCCAGGGTTCCGGGGCGGAAGTTCTCGATCATCACGTCGGCTGTGGCGGCTAGCCGCAGCAGGGTGGCCCGGCCGCCGGGTGTGGACAGGTCCAGGGTGACGGTCCGCTTGTTGCGGGCGAGCACCTTCCACCACAGGCCGACGCCGTCCTTGGCCGGGCCGTGGCCCCGGGAGGGGTCGGGCCGCCGGGGATGCTCCACCTTGATCACCTCGGCGCCGAAGTCACCGAGCAGCGTGGCGGCCATCGGTCCGGCGAAGAGGGTCGCGAGGTCCAGCACCCGCAGGCCGTCCAGCGCCGGGGACGTCCGTGCCGTCGTAGCCGCCGTGTGTGTCGTGCTCGTCGTGTTCATGCGCTGTACTGGGCCTCGATCTCCGGGCGGTACGGCATCGACGCCGACGCGCCTTCCCGCTGGACGGAGATCGCCGCCGCGGCTGCCGCCCAGGTCAGGGCCTCCCGTACCGGTTTCTCCTCGGCGAGGGCCACCGCCAGCGTGCCGACGAACGTGTCGCCCGCGCCCGTGGAGTCCACGGCGGTCACGCGGGGCGCGGGGACGACGAGCGGTTCGGCGCCCCGGGTCAGGTACAGGCAGCCCGTGGCGCCCAGGGTGACCACGACCTCCGGCACCAGGTCCAGCAGGGCGGCTGCCGCCTCACGCGGGTCGGTCCGGCCGGTGAGGGTGACCGCCTCGTACTCGTTCGGCACCAACAGGTCGACGGCGGACAGGAGTTCGGGCGGCAGCGGCTGGACCGGGGACGGGGTGAGGACCGTACGGACGCCGTGCCGGTGGGCCGCCTCCGCGCCGGCGACGACCGCCGCCGGCGGGATCTCCAGTTGCAGCAGCAGGGCGTCGGCGGTGGCGATCAGCCCCTCGTCGCCGGGGGAGAGATGGTCGACGGTGCCGTTCGCGCCGGGGATGACGACGATCGCGTTGCCGCCCTCGTCGTCCACCACGATGTGCGCGGTGCCGGACGGGCCCTCGACCGTGCGCAGGAAGTCGGTGTCCACGCCGGAGTGCTCCAGGGTGTCGCGCAGCCGCGTGCCGAAGGCGTCGTTGCCGACCGCGCCGATCATCGAGACGGTGGCGCCGGCGCGGGCCGCGGCGATCGCCTGGTTGGCGCCCTTGCCGCCGGGGATCGTACGGAACTCCCGTCCCGTCACGGTCTCCCCGCGCTGCGGGGCCTTGCCGACATACGTGACGAGGTCCATGTTCGTGCTGCCGAGGACGACGATGTGGGTCATGGTCGGGTCGCCTCCAGGTGGGTGAGGTGGGCGAGGATGTCGAAGCCGGTGCCGTCGAAGTCCGCGACGGTGGTGGCGAGCCGGTTCTTCAGCGGGGCCCGCCAGCGGTCAGGGAGCGCGCCCGGGCTGCCGGCGAGGAGGCCGGCGATGCTTCCGGCGGTGGCACCGTTGGAATCGGTGTCCCAACCACCCGACACGGCACGGCAGACGGAGCCGGTGAAGTCGCCCTCGGCGTGGGTGAGCGCGGCGACGGTCACGGCGGTGTTGGGCAGGGCGTGGACCCAGTGGTGGGTGGGGGCGTAGACGGTGTGGAGTTCGTCCACGACGTCGTCGAAGTCGCGGGTGGCGGTGGCCAGTCGGACGGCGTGGTCGATCGCCTTCGCCAGGCGGGAGCGGGCCGGGACCACCGTGCGGCCGGCGCGCAGACAGGCGTGGACGTCGTGCGTGCCGGTGGCGGCCGTGGCGATGACGGCGGCCGTGAACATCGCCGCGTAGACGCCGTTGGCGGTGTGGGTGAGGACCGCGTCGCGGTGGGCCTGTTCGGCGGCTGCGGCCGGGTCCCCGGGATTGCTCCAGCCGTGCATGTCGGCGCGGATCAGCGCGCCGATCCACTCGCGGAACGGGTTGCGGTGGCGGGCCGTGTGCGGGGGTTCGATGCCGGCGAGGAGGTTGCGGTGGGCGACGCGCTCGGCGGTGAAGGTGCGGCCGGGCGGGAGTTCTTCGAGCCAGAGCCGGGCCACGTCGTCGGTGGTGAAGCTCCTCCCGTGGCGCTGGAGCAGCAGGAGGTTGAGCAGGGGATAGTTCAGGTCGTCGTCCTCGGGCATGCCGTCGATGTTCTCGGCGAGCGAGGTGGTGGCCGAGCGCCGGTTCCAGGGATGGGCGGCCAGGAGGTCGTCGGGGACTCCTCTGGCGGTGAACCAGGTGGCGAGGGGCCAGTTCCCGGTCGCCCGGGCGAGGGCGCGGATGCCGTCGAGGGGGAGTTTCTCGACGGGTTTGCCGAGCAGACAGCCGATGGCCCGGCCGAGCCAGGCGGCCTCCAGGGCGCGGGGGTCCGGTGCGGCGGCGGACCGGCCGGTGGGCCAGTCGGGGCACTGGGACCTGACGCGGGCCAGGTCCGTCGGCTCGTCCTCGGCGAAACGGCTGGGCAGATCGGCGAGTTCGTCCAGCAGATCCTCCGCCAGCAGGCGCAGATAACGGGACACCCGGTGCGGGGACGCGCCCGCCCGCTCCGGGGCCTCGGGGCCGCCCGCCGCCCGCCAGCGCGCCTCGATCGCCTTCGGCTCACGCCCGTCCAGGCGGGCCTGGCGCAGTTCGTGGCCCAGCAGATCCTCCGGCTGGACCCAGGTCAGTCGGAGCACGGGCGGCCTCCGAGCGCGGTGAACGCCTCCTCGTGGGCGCGCCGGCGGCGCACGTCCCGGTCGAAGATCTCGCGTGTGACCTCGGTGAGCGTCCGGGCCGGCGCCCACAGATCCAGGCGGCTGGCGTCGGCGACGGTCTTCGCCCACTCCTCGGGGGCGGGCGAGCCGAGCGCGCCCGCGAGGGCACCGGCCATCGTCGCGATCGAGTCGCAGTCACGGCCGTAGTTGACCGAGCCGAGCACGGCCTGCCGGTAGTCGCCGCCGGAGACGACCAGCATGCCCAGGGCGACGGGGAGTTCCTCGATCGAGTGCAGCCGGGAGGGGCGGCGCGCGGCGAGGGAGGGGGCGCGGTAGTCCGGGCCGACGGTGTCGTACGGCGCCACCGCCGCGCGCAGCGGACCGAGCGCCGACTCGAAGTCCCGGTACTCCGCCGCGACTTCGCAGACCTTCTCGATCGCCGTGCGGGTGCCGTCCTTGGCCAGGGACAGACAGGCGCTCACCACCGAGTCCGGGGTCGCGCCGGGCGCGGCCGCGGCGGCCACCGCCGCGGCGAACACACCGGCCGCCTCACGGCCGTACGACGACTGGTGCGCGCCCGCGATGTCCAGCGCCTCGGCGTAGGCGGCGGCCGGGTTGGCCGCGTTGACCAGGCCGACCGGGGCCATGTACATCGCCGCGCCGCAGTTGACGATGTTGCCGGTGCCCGCTTCCCGGGGGTCGGCGTGACCGTAGGCCAGCCGGGCCACCAGCCACTTCTCGGCGAGGAAGAGGCGGTGCAGCGGCAGGGCCTCGGCCTCCAGCTCCGGGATCCAGCGGCGGGTGGTCATCAGGTCCGGGACCAGGTGGTCGGCGATCGCGTACGCGTCGAGGTGGTCGCGGACGCGGTCATAGACGCGGATCAGCGCGTGCGTCATCAGGGTGTCGTCGGTGACGTGGCCGTCGCCCTTGTGGTACGGCGCGATGGGGCGGGCGGTGCGCCAGGCGTCACCGTGCCAGGGGCCGACGACGCCGCGCACGCGACCGCCGTGCCGCTCGGCGATCTGGTCGGGGGAGTAGCCCTCGACCGGGCCGCCGAGGGCGTCACCGACGGCGGCTCCCACCAGGGCGGCGGTGACGCGGTCGGCGAGCGGGAGCGGGCCTTCGCTGTTCCGTGGCGTGCCGTCTGCGGGTTCTTCTGTGGGTTCTGTCAGTTCTGTGGGGTGTTCGGGCGTCATGCCCCGAATCATCCTCCTGGGCGGGCCGGTTGTGCGGCTTCCAGGAGTCCGGCGAGTTCCACCAGGTCCGTGCCGGTGAGGCGGGGCAGGGTGCAGCCGGGCAGGGTCCGGCAGGCGTCCCGCCAGGTGCCCGGGATGGCCGCGCCGCCGCCGAGCGCGCCGGTGAGCGCGCCGGCGAGGGCGGGGGCGGAGTCGGCCACCCGGGACAGACAGGCGGCGGCCGGTACGGCCTCGGCGATCCGGCCCCGGGAGGCGGTGGTCAGGGCGAGCGCGACGGGGACGGTCTCGGCGGCGGCGATGCCGTAGCTGTAGACGTGGTCGACGATCTGGTGTTCCAGGAGGGGGACGAGGGCGAAGGCGGACTCGCTGTCCTCGGCCAGGGCGAGGGCGTGCCGGGCGTTGCGGCCGATCTCGGTGTCCGCCGGGAGTTCGGCGAGCGCGGCGGTCACGCAGGTGTCGGTGTCCGCGTCGGCGAGGGCGAGGGAGAGGGCCGCCGCCATGGCCCGCGCGCCGTGCACGCCGTCGCCGTCCTGGGTGTAGCGGGCGTCGAACTCGGCGAGCGCGGCGGCCTGTTGCGGATCACCGGGGTGGGCCACGGCGAGGACGCAGGCGCGGACGCAGGCCGCGTCGTCGAAGTAGTGCGGGTTGTCGTGGCCGGTGGCGGGCGGGCGCAGGCCGGTGGCGAGGTTGCCGAGGCCGGCGCGGACGGAGATGCGGGCGCGCAGCGGCAGTACGGCGGACTCGATCTCCGGGGCGCGGTCCGCCGCGGCGGCGACCTCCGAGGCCACGGCGGTCCAGGTGAGGTCGATGGCGGCGCGCATACGGCGGGCTCGGCTGAGGTCGCCGAGGACGTCGTCGTCGCCGGCGCGCAGGACTGCCTCCGCGGCGAACGCCGCCCACTCGGCGTCGTCGGAGGGGCCGAGGCGGAGGGGCTCGGGGGGTTGGTTGAGGGCGATCGGCACCGGGAGGGTGGTGGTGGCGTTCTGCTCGGCGAAGGTGTCCAGTTCCCGGGTGAGACGGCGGGTCCACTCGGGCATGCGGGCGGCGCGGTGCCGGGCGGCGGGCCAGCCGGCGGCGTCTCCGGCGGCGAGGCCGAGGAGGAGGCCCTCGATACGGCGCCCGCTCATGGCCGCCCCTCACTGTCCGGTTGCCCGACCCCCACGAGGGGGTTCCGCCCGCTGTCCGGTTCCCCGGAATTCCCGACCCCCACGAGGGGGCTGCGCCCGCTGTCCGGTTCCCCGGGATTCCCGACCCCCACCAGGGGGCTGCGCCCCCTGGACCCCCGACCCTCCGCCCGCCCACCACCCGACTCGGTCGGCTGAGTGGTGGGGGCCGGGGGTGGGAGGAGTTCGGCTGGCTGGGTGGTCGGGGTCGGGGGTGGAAGGAGTTCGGTTGGCTGGGTGGTGTGAGGCGGGGAGGGGAGTAGCTCGGTCGGCTGGGTGGTGGAGGGCGGGGGTCGGAGGAGTTCGGTGACCCCTTCCGCCGCCCTCACCAATTGGTCCGCGACCTCCAGTACGTGGTGGCCGGCGATGGACGGTAGGCAGCGGCCGCGGGCCGGGCCGATGGCCGTCGCCCAGACTTGCGGGATCGCCGAGAGGCCCTGGGTCGCGCCGGCGAGGGCGCCTGCCACCGCCGCCGTCGTGTCCGCGTCGCGGCCCATGTTGACGGCCGTCAGGACCGCCGCCCGGAAGTCGCCGTCGGCCGCCGCGTACGCGCCGAAGGCGAGGGCGACCGCTTCCGGGGCGAGGTCGGTCCAGGGATAGCCGCCGATGACGACCGCGGAGCGGACCGCCCGTTCGCCGCGGTGGGCCACCGCCACCGCGCGCCGCAGGGAGCGAGCCGTCCAGGAGTCGTCCGGGACGACCGCGAGAGCGGCGGCGATCACCACCGGAACCGTGGCGCCGGTCATCGCCGCCGCCACGCCCGCCGCGACCGCCTGGCCGCCGTAGATGCCCTCGCCCTCGTGGCTGACCGAGCCGTCGATGGCGACCAGCCGGGCCGCCTCGGCGGGGCGCCCGGCGGCGAAGACCCCGAACGGCGCCGCCCGCATCGCCAGCCCGTCGCTCCAGGCGTGCCGGTGCTGGGCCGAGATGGGGGCCGCGAGGCCACGGCGGAGGTTCTCCAGCGTGCCGCGCTCGCTGAAGCCCGCCCCGCGGAAGGGGCCCTCGGCACGGTCGGCGATCCACTCGTGCCAGGCCGCCTCGACATGCTCGGGGGTGAGTGCCGACCCGTGCCGGGCCAGCAGTAGACCGGAGAAGATGGCGTACTCGGTGTCGTCCGTGCCGCACGGCTGCTCGCTGACGTACCCGGTGATCCGGCCCCAGCGGGCGCGGATCTCGGAGGGTCTGAGGTTCTCCGCCGGTGCGCCCAGCGCGTCTCCGACGGCCAGGCCGAGCAGCGCACCGCGGGCCCGCTCACGCAGTCCGGCGGCGTCACCGGGCGCCGGGGCCGGGGGAGTGCAGGCGATCGATGCCATGGGGCGGCCTCCTTCGGCGGGGTCGCACGGGACCCTTTGCGGATGTGTCCCACGGGAGGCGCCCGCGTGAGCCGGGGGCGAGGCTCTGTCACCCGGTCGGCATCTGAGCCTTCTTTCGCACATATGAGCGTCCAGTACGGAAAGTGCAGGTTAGCTCAGCCTTTCCTTGCTGGCGTGGGCGAAATGATGAGCGTAAGTTCTGTGTTGTCGAAAAGTAGAACTCGTCCAAAGTTAGCTTTGGCTTAGCTTCCCTGGGGGACCCGGATGGCCATCATCGAAACCGAGGCGACGCTGCACGAGGCGCACCGCGACAACCACACGCACCGCGATGTGAACGGCGGGTGGCTGCGGCCCGCCGTCTTCGGTGCGATGGACGGTCTCGTCTCCAACCTCGCCCTGATGACGGGAGTGGCCGGCGGGTCCGTGAGCCAGCACACCATCATCATCACCGGTCTCGCGGGGCTCGCCGCCGGCGCCTTCTCCATGGCGGCCGGTGAGTACACCTCCGTCGCCTCCCAGCGGGAACTCGTCGAGGCGGAACTCGACGTCGAACGCCGTGAGCTGCGCAGGCATCCGCAGGATGAGGAGGACGAGCTGGCCGCGCTGTACGTGGCCCGTGGGGTCGAGCCGGGACTGGCCCGGCAGGTCGCCCGGCAGCTGTCCAAGGACCCGGAGCAGGCGCTGGAGATCCACGCCCGCGAGGAGCTGGGCATCGACCCCGGGGATCTGCCCTCGCCGCTGGTCGCCGCCGTCTCGTCGTTCGGGTCGTTCGCGCTCGGCGCCCTGCTGCCCGTGCTGCCGTACCTGCTCGGCGCGACCGCGCTGTGGCCCGCCGTCCTGCTCGCCCTCGCCGGACTCTTCGGGTGCGGTGCCGTCGTGGCCAAGGTGACCGCGCGCAGCTGGTGGTTCAGCGGTCTGCGGCAGCTCGCGCTCGGTGGCGCGGCGGCCGGTGTGACGTACGCCCTGGGCAGCCTGTTCGGAACGGCCGTAGGATAGCTCGACCGGTACCTATGCGATGGGCCGCATAACTACCCGTTACTCGCTGGTTTCGAGTGCATGTCCACCGGGCATGAGCCGTAAGCGCTGTGGGCAATGACGCCTGCCGCACCCCACGGGGTGGGCGATACGCTCGTCCTGGACCCCTTCGGACCGCCGGACGCCGATCCGACCGATCGTGTCCGCAACGGTCCCCCGAAAACGTCGGCCGCCACCGCGCGGCCCCCGCCGTCACCGCACGGCACCGCCGTCCTCGCACGGCAACCGCGCCGCCACCGCACGGCACCCGCCGCGTCCGCGCGGCACCTCCGCCGCGACCGCGGCGTCCGCATGTTGGAACGGTGTTTCCGGTTCCCGAGAACCGCCCCATCATGTAACCTGCACGAAATTTTGATCTCATCGCAGATCTCACGCAGAGGGCCAACGTCGTCCCTCGGCACCTGCCACATGCCACATGACGACGACGGGAGAGCCGATGCGTACGCCGCGCCAGCCGTCCCAGCATTCCGCGAATGGCCAGAACTGGTCGTTCATGGATGCTCGCCCTGCTGCGCAGGGTATGTACGACCCCCGCAACGAACACGACGCGTGCGGCGTCGGTTTCGTCGCCACCCTCACCGGCGAGGCGTCCCACACCCTGGTCGAGCAGGCCCTCACCGTCCTGCGCAACCTGGAGCACCGTGGTGCCACCGGCTCCGAGCCCGACTCCGGCGACGGCGCGGGCATTCTCTCCCAGGTGCCGGATGCCTTCCTCCGCGAAGTGGCCGGTTTCGACCTTCCCGCGGCCGGCTCCTATGCCGTAGGCATCGCCTTCCTGCCGGAGGGCGGGAGCGAGGACGCCGTCTCACACGTCGAGACGATCGCCGCGGACGAGGGCCTGACCGTCCTCGGCTGGCGTGAGGTCCCGGTCGCGCCCGAGCTGCTGGGCGCCACCGCCCGCTCCACCATGCCGGCCTTCCGGCAGATCTTCGTCACCGACGGTGCCAGCGAGGGCATCGCGCTGGACCGCAAGGCGTTCGTGCTGCGCAAGCGCGCCGAGCGCGAGGCCGGGGTCTACTTCCCGTCCCTGTCCGCCCGCACGATCGTCTACAAGGGCATGCTGACCACCGGCCAGCTGGAGCCCTTCTTCCCGGACCTGTCCGACCGGCGCTTCGCCTCCGCGATCGCGCTCGTGCACTCCCGGTTCTCCACGAACACCTTCCCGTCGTGGCCGCTCGCGCACCCGTACCGCTTCGTCGCGCACAACGGTGAGATCAACACCGTCAAGGGCAACCGCAACTGGATGGTCGCCCGCGAGTCGCAGCTGGTCTCCGACCTGTTCGGCTCGGAGGAGAAGGCCATCGATCGGATCTTCCCGGTCTGTACGCCGGACGCCTCCGACTCCGCCTCCTTCGACGAGGTCCTGGAGCTGCTGCACCTCGGCGGCCGTTCGCTGCCCCACTCCGTGCTGATGATGATCCCGGAGGCGTGGGAGAACCACGACTCCATGGACCCGGCCCGGCGCGCCTTCTACCAGTTCCACTCCACGCTGATGGAGCCCTGGGACGGCCCCGCCTGCGTCACCTTCACCGACGGCACCCAGGTCGGCGCCGTGCTCGACCGCAACGGCCTGCGCCCCGGCCGCTACTGGGTCACCGACGACGGCCTCGTCGTCCTCGGCTCCGAGGTCGGCGTCCTCGACATCGACCCGGCCAAGGTCGTCCGCAAGGGCCGCCTCCAGCCCGGCAAGATGTTCCTCGTCGACACCGCCGAGCACCGCATCATCGAGGACGACGAGATCAAGGCGTCCCTCGCCGCCGAGAAGCCGTACGCCGAGTGGCTGGAGGCCGGCGAGATCGAGCTGGGCGACCTGCCCGAGCGCGAGCACATCGTCCACACCCACGCCTCGGTCACCCGCCGCCAGCAGACCTTCGGATACACCGAGGAGGAGCTGCGCGTCCTCCTCGCCCCGATGGCCCGCACCGCCGCCGAGCCGATCGGCTCCATGGGCACGGACTCGCCGATCGCGGCCCTGTCCGAGCGCCCGCGCCTGCTCTTCGACTACTTCACCCAGCTGTTCGCGCAGGTCACCAACCCGCCGCTGGACGCGATCCGCGAGGAGCTGGTCACCTCCCTGCGCTCGTCGCTGGGCCCGCAGGGCAACCTGCTGGAGCCGACCGCCGCCTCCTGCCGGTCCGTCGTGCTGCCCTTCCCGGTCATCGACAACGACGAGCTGGCCAAGCTCATCCACATCAACGCCGACGGCGACATGCCCGGCTTCAAGGCCGCGACCCTGTCCGGCCTGTACCGGGTCTCCGGTGGCGGTGAGGCCCTCGCCGCCCGCATCGACGAGATCTGCGCCGAGGCGGACGCGGCGATCGAGAACGGCGCCCGCCTGATCGTCCTGTCCGACCGCCACTCGGACGCCGAGCACGCCCCGATCCCGTCGCTGCTGCTCACCGCGGCCGTCCACCACCACCTCATCCGCACCAAGCAGCGCACCCAGGTGGGTCTGCTGGTCGAGGCCGGTGACGTCCGCGAGGTCCACCACGTCGCCCTGCTCATCGGCTACGGCGCCGCCGCCGTCAACCCGTACCTGGCGATGGAGTCGGTGGAGGACCTGCTGCGCGCGGGCACCTTCATCAACGGCATCGAGCCCGAGAAGGCCATCCGCAACCTGATCTACGCCCTCGGCAAGGGCGTCCTGAAGGTCATGTCCAAGATGGGCATCTCCACCGTCGCCTCCTACCGAGGCGCCCAGGTCTTCGAGGCCGTCGGCCTGGACGAGGCCTTCGTGGAGAAGTACTTCAACGGCACCGCCACCAAGATCGGCGGCGTCGGCATCGACGTCATCGCCCAGGAGGTCGCGGCCCGCCACGCCAAGGCCTACCCGGCCTCCGGCATCGCTCCCGCGCACCGCGCGCTGGAGATCGGCGGCGAGTACCAGTGGCGCCGCGAGGGCGAGCCCCACCTGTTCGACCCGGAGACGGTCTTCCGCCTCCAGCACTCCACGCGCACCGGCCGGTACGACATCTTCAAGAAGTACACGTCCCGTGTGAACGAGCAGTCCGAGCGCCTGATGACGCTGCGCGGCCTGTTCGGCTTCAAGTCCGACCGGCAGCCGATCCCGATCGACGAGGTCGAGCCGGTCTCCGAGATCGTCAAGCGGTTCTCGACGGGCGCCATGTCGTACGGCTCCATCTCCAAGGAGGCGCACGAGACCCTCGCCATCGCCATGAACCAGCTGGGCGGCAAGTCCAACACCGGTGAGGGCGGCGAGGACCCCGAGCGCCTGTACGACCCGGCCCGCCGGTCCGCCATCAAGCAGGTCGCCTCCGGCCGCTTCGGCGTGACCTCCGAGTACCTGGTCAACGCGGACGACATCCAGATCAAGATGGCCCAGGGCGCCAAGCCCGGCGAGGGCGGCCAGCTGCCCGGCCACAAGGTCTACCCGTGGGTCGCCAAGACCCGGCACTCGACGCCGGGCGTCGGCCTGATCTCGCCGCCGCCGCACCACGACATCTACTCCATCGAGGACCTGGCCCAGCTGATCCACGACCTGAAGAACGCGAACCCGCAGGCGCGGATTCACGTGAAGCTGGTCTCCGAGGTCGGCGTCGGCACGGTCGCGGCCGGTGTGTCCAAGGCGCACGCGGACGTCGTCCTCATCTCCGGTCACGACGGCGGTACGGGTGCCTCCCCGTTGACGTCGCTGAAGCACGCGGGCGGCCCCTGGGAGCTGGGCCTCGCCGAGACCCAGCAGACCCTGCTGCTCAACGGCCTGCGCGACCGGATCGTCGTCCAGACCGACGGTCAGCTGAAGACCGGCCGCGATGTGATCATCGCCGCGCTGCTCGGCGCCGAGGAGTTCGGTTTCGCGACCGCTCCGCTCGTCGTCTCCGGCTGCGTGATGATGCGCGTCTGCCACCTGGACACCTGCCCGGTCGGCATCGCCACCCAGAACCCGACCCTGCGCGACCGCTTCGCCGGCAAGGCCGAGCACGTGGTGAACTTCTTCCGGTTCATCGCCGAGGAGGTCCGCGAGCTGCTCGCCGAGCTGGGCTTCCGCTCCATCGAGGAGGCCGTCGGCCACGCCGAGGTGCTGGACGTCGAGCGCGCGGTCGACCACTGGAAGGCGCAGGGCCTGGACCTGGAGCCGCTGTTCCACGTGCCGGACCTGCCCGAGGGCGCCGTCCGCCACCGGATCGTCGAGCAGGACCACGGCCTGGAGAAGGCCCTGGACAACGAGCTGATCAAGCTCGCCGCCGACGCCCTGGCCGCGAACGACGCCACCGAGGCGCAGCCGGTGCGGGCCCAGGTCGCCATCCGCAACATCAACCGCACGGTCGGCACCATGCTCGGCCATGAGGTGACGAAGAAGTTCGGTGGCGCGGGCCTGCCCGACGACACCATCGACATCACCTTCACCGGCTCCGCCGGCCAGTCCTTCGGCGCGTTCCTGCCGCGCGGTGTCACGCTCCGCCTGGAGGGCGACGCCAACGACTACGTCGGCAAGGGCCTCTCGGGCGGCCGGGTCATCGTCCGTCCGGACCGGGCGGCCGACCACCTCGCCGAGTACTCGACCATCGCGGGCAACACCATCGCCTACGGCGCCACCGGCGGCGAACTGTTCCTGCGCGGCCGTACCGGTGAGCGGTTCTGCGTCCGCAACTCCGGCGCGCTGGTCGTCTCCGAGGGCGTGGGCGACCACGGCTGCGAGTACATGACCGGCGGTCACGCGGTCGTCCTCGGTCCGACCGGCCGCAACTTCGCGGCGGGCATGTCCGGCGGCGTCGCCTACGTCATCGACCTCGACCGCGACAACGTCAACGCCGGCAACGCCGGGTCCGTCGAGGCGCTGGACGACACGGACAAGCAGTGGCTGCACGACGTGGTGCGCCGCCACGCCGAGGAGACCGGCTCGACGGTCGCCGAGAAGCTGCTCGCCGACTGGGACACGGCCGTGGAGCGGTTCAGCAAGATCATCCCCAGCACGTACAAGGCAGTGCTCGCCGCCAAGGACGCCGCCGAGCGAGCCGGTCTCACCGAGACCGAGATCACCGAGAAGATGATGGAGGCGGCGAGCAATGGCTGACCCCAAGGGCTTCCTGAACCACGGCCGTCAGGTCGCCAAGACCCGCCCCGTCGACGAGCGGGTCAAGGACTGGAACGAGGTCTACGTCCCCGGCTCCCTGCTGCCGATCATCAGCAAGCAGGCCAGCCGCTGCATGGACTGCGGCATCCCGTTCTGCCACAACGGCTGTCCGCTGGGGAACCTGATCCCCGAGTGGAACGACTACGCCTACCGCGAGGACTGGGCGGCCGCCCAGGAGCGGCTGCACGCGACCAACAACTTCCCGGAGTTCACCGGTCGCCTCTGCCCGGCCCCCTGCGAGTCGGCGTGCGTGCTGGGCATCAACCAGCCGCCGGTCACCATCAAGAACGTCGAGGTCTCGATCATCGACAAGGCGTGGGAGACCGGGGACGTCGCCCCGCAGATCCCCGAGCGCCTGTCCGGCAAGACGGTCGCGGTCATCGGCTCCGGCCCGGCGGGTCTCGCCGCCGCGCAGCAGCTGACCCGGGCCGGCCACACGGTCGCCGTCTACGAGCGCGCGGACCGCGTCGGAGGCCTCCTCCGGTACGGCATCCCCGAGTTCAAGATGGAGAAGCGGCACATCAACCGCCGTATCGAGCAGATGCGCGCGGAGGGCACCCGCTTCCGCACCGGGATCGAGATCGGCCGCGACCTCAAGGCGACCGACCTGAAGAAGCGGTACGACGCGGTGGTCCTGGCCGTCGGCGCCACGACCGCCCGTGACCTGCCGGTGCCCGGCCGCGAGCTCAAGGGCATCTACCAGGCCATGGAGTATCTGCCGCTGGCCAACAAGGTCCAGGAGGGTGACTACGTCACCGCCCCGATCTCGGCCGAGGGCAAGCACGTCGTCGTGATCGGCGGCGGTGACACCGGCGCGGACTGCGTGGGCACCGCCCACCGGCAGGGCGCGGCCTCCGTCACCCAGCTGGAGATCATGCCCCGCCCGAGCGACGAGCGGCACCCGACGAACCAGCCCTGGCCGACCTTCCCGATGCTCTACAAGGTCACCTCGGCCCACGAGGAGGGCGGCGAGCGGGTCTACTCCGTCTCGACCACCCACTTCGAGGGCGACGAGGACGGCAACGTGCAGTGGCTGCACCTCACCGAGGTGGAGTTCGTCGACGGCAAGCTGACCTCCAAGCCGGGCACCGAGCGCAAGATCCCGGCCCAGCTGGTCACCCTCGCCATGGGGTTCACCGGCACGGACCGGGAGAACGGCCTGGTGGAGCAGTTCGGCCTGGAACTCGACGAACGCGGTAACATCGCCCGCGACGCCGACTTCCAGACCAACGTGCCGGGTGTGTTCGTCGCCGGTGACGCCGGCCGCGGCCAGTCCCTCATCGTGTGGGCGATCGCGGAGGGCCGCTCGGCCGCCCGCGGAGTCGACCGCTTCCTGACCGGAGCCAGCGACCTGCCAGCCCCGATCCGCCCGACGGACCGCGCCCTGGCGGTCTGACGCGCGCACAACGGACCCCAGGTCCCGCAGAGACGTCCCGTACAAAGGCGTACGGAACATGAACGGCGCCTGCCCGCCTGTCCCCGACCGGACGACTGGGCAGGCGTCGTCGCATATGTGGGCTGCGGGTACGCTCGGGCGCCGGAACAGCCGACGGGGGAGATCATGGCCGCGATCAGTCTGCGGAAGGTGGAGGAGACCGCGCCCGCGCTGGTCGGCGCCTACCGGTCGGCGGGAGTGTCCCTGCGCAAGCACGGCCTGGACGGGCTGCGGGCCGCCGTCTACCTCGTGGTCGACTACTCGGGCTCGATGAGGCCGTACTACCAGGACGGCAGTGTGCAGACGCTCGCCGACCGGGTGCTGGGCCTGTCCGCGCACCTGGACGACGACGGCCGGGTGCCCGTCGTGTTCTTCTCCACGGACGTCGACGCGGTCACCGACATCGCCCTCGCCGGACACGAGGGCCGTATCGAGCGGATCGTGGCCGGGCTCGGCCACATGGGCAAGACCAGCTACCACCTGGCGATGGACGCCGTCATCGACCACTACCTGGACAGCGGCGCCACCGCTCCCGCACTGGTCGTCTTCCAGACCGACGGCGGCCCCATCAACAAGCTCGCCGCCGAACGCTATCTGTGCAAAGCCGCGAAACTCCCGCTGTTCTGGCAGTTCGTCGGCTTCGGCGACCCGGACAGCCGGCAGTTCCAGTTCCTGCGCAAGCTGGACGAACTGGCGGTGCCCGGCAGACGGATCGTGGACAACGCCGGCTTCTTCCACGCCGGCCAGGACCCGCGCCGGGTCTCCGACGCCGAGCTGTACGACCGTCTCGTCGGCGAGTTCCCGACATGGCTGGCGGCCGCACGCGCGGCGGGCGTCGTACGACCGGACTGAGACCCGCGGCGATCCGCCACCAGCTCCTAGAGCCCGTCCGCGAGCACCAGATCCCGGCACTCCTCCGGCGTTCCCCACGCCGATCGCAGCGCCCGGGCCTTGGTGAGCCACAGGGACAGGTCGTACTCCGCCGTGTACCCGATCGCGCCGTGCAGGTGCAGCGCCGTGCGGGCCGTCCGGTACGCCGCCTCGCACGCCGTGAGCTTGGCGGCGGCCACCTCCGCCGGGCGCAGGGACATCGCCGCGCCGAACACGAGGGGGCGGGCGAACTCCAGGGCGGTCTTCGCGTCGGCCAGGCGGTGTTTCACGGCCTGGAACGAGCCGACGGGGACGCCGAACTGGGTGCGCTGCTTCACGTAGGCGACGGTCCGGTCGAGCAGGGCGAGTCCGACGCCGAGGGCCTGGGCGGCGGTGGCCAGGCGGGCCCAGGTGAGCGCCCGGTCGTACGGCGCGTCGGGGCTGAGGAGTTCGCCGGCGGGGGCCAGCCGGGTCAGCCGGCGGGCCGGGTCCAGGGAGCGGCGCACCGGGCCGGGGGGCGCCGTGGACAGGTACAGGCCCTCGGGGGCCGGGGACAGGCGGAGGGATACGGCGTCCCCGTCGAGGGCGTAGCCGGTGGGCGCCGCCACGGTCGCCGTGTCCGTCCCGGCCGCGAGCCCCGGCAGGAAGCGCTCGGCCAGCGGGGGCTCGCCCAGGAGTACGGCCGCCGCGACCGTCTCCGCGAGCGGACCGGGCACCGCGTGCCGACCCAACTCCACGAACGCCACCGCCAGTTCCACCGGGCGCGGCCCCAGCCCGCCGTACTCCTCCGGCACCGCCAGACCGAAGACCCCCACCTCCGCGATCCGTGACCACAGCGCACGCCCGCGCGTGCGGTCGCCCCGGCTCCAGTCCCGGACCACCGCCGGGGTGTCCGCGGCGCTCAGCATCGCGTGCAGGGTGTCGGCGAGGGCGCGCTGGTCGGCGTCGAGGAGGAAGCGCATCAGCGGCGTCCCTTCGGCAGGCCGAGCAGCCGCTCGGCGACGATGTCCCGCTGGATCTCGTTCGTGCCCGCGTACACGGGCCCGGCCAGGGAGAAGACGTACCCCTCGGACCAGGCGCCGTCCGCCAGTTCGCCCTCCGGGCCCAGCAGATCGAGCGCCGTCTCGTGCAGGGCGAGGTCCAGCTCGGACCAGAACACCTTGTTCATGCTGGACTCCGGGCCGAGCCGGGCGCCGTCCAGGACCCGGGAGGCGGCGGCGTAGGTGAACAACTGGTAGGCGCGGGCCGCGACCAGGGCGTCGGCCACCCGGGCGCGGGCGTGCCCGGGTGAACCCTGGGCGCGCCACAGGTCGCGCAGCCGGGCGGCGGAGGCCAGGAAGCGGCCCGGGGAGCGCAGGGTGAGCCCGCGTTCGTCGCCCGCCGTGGACATCGCGATCCGCCAGCCCTGGCCCGGCTCGCCGATCACGTCCTCGTCCGGGACGAACACGTCGTCCAGGAACAGCTCCGCGAAGGCCGGCTTGCCGTCCAGGCGGCCGACCGGGCGGACGGTGACACCGGGGGCCCGCAGGTCGAACATGAGGTACGTGAGCCCCTCGTGCCGCCTGGGGGCGTCGGGATCGCTGCGGAACAGGCCGAAGGCCCGGTCCGCGAACGCGGCGCGCGAGGACCAGGTCTTCTGCCCGCGCAGTCGCCAGCCGCCGGCCGCGCGCACCGCCCGGGAGGTGAGCGCGGCGAGGTCCGAGCCCGCCTCCGGCTCGGACCAGGCCTGCGCCCAGACCACCTCACCCGTGGCCATCGGCGGCAGCACGCGCGCGCGTTGCTCCTGCGTGCCGTACGCGAAGAGGGTCGGGGCGAGCAGGCTCACGCCGTTCTGGCCGACCCGGCCGGGCGCGCCCGCCGCCCAGTACTCCTCCTCGAACACCAGCCAGCGCAGAAGCCCGGCGTCCCGTCCGCCGAACCGCTCCGGCCAGGACACCACCGACCAGCGGTCCGCGGCCAGTTCCGCCTCCCACGCGCGGTGGGCCGCGAAGCCCTCCTCCGTCTCCAGGGACGGCAGCGGCGTACGCGGCACGTGCGCGGCCAGCCAGGACCGGGCCGCGGCGCGGAACTCCTCGTCGGCCGGAGAGTGGGTCAGGTCCACGGTCGCCGCCTTCCTCCAGTGCCGCTCTTCTTCCCTAACAAGTGTTTGGTAGGTTAGCGTGGCCCTATGACAGGCGTCGAGAGCCCGGCCTACGTACCCGGGCACGGACTGCTGCGCGGGCGCACCGCCGTCATCACGGCGGCGGCCGGCACCGGCATCGGCGGAGCCACCGCGCGCCGCTTCCTGGAGGAGGGCGCCCGGGTCCTGATCAGCGACGCCCACCCGCGCCGGCTGAAGGAGCACGAGGCCGCACTGGGCCGGGAGTTCCCCGGCGCGGTCACCGCGGTGCCGTGCGACGTCACCGACGAGGACCAGGTGCGAGCCATGTTCGACGCGGCCGTCGCCGCCCACGGACGGCTGGACGTCGTCGTCAACAACGCCGGACTCGGCGGCACGTCGGCCCTCGTCGACATGACCGACGACCAGTGGACCCGCGTCCTGGACGTCACCCTGAACGGCACCTTCCGCTGCACCCGGGCAGCCCTGCGCGCCCTGCGCGAGAGCGGCGGCGGGGTGATCGTCAACAACGCCTCCGTCGTCGGCTGGCGCGCCCAGGCCGGCCAGGCCCACTACGCCGCCGCCAAGGCCGGTGTGATGGCGCTGACCCGGTGCGCGGCGATCGAGGCCGCCGCGTACGGCGTGCGGGTCAACGCGGTCGCCCCCAGCCTCGCCATGCACCCCCACCTGGAGAAGGTCACCTCCGCGGAACTGCTCGCCGAGCTGACCCGACGGGAGGCCTTCGGACGGTACGCGCGGCCCTGGGAGGTGGCCAACGTGATCGTCTTCCTCGCCTCCGACTACTCCTCGTACCTGACCGGCGAGGTCGTCGCCGTCAGCAGCCAGCACCCCTGAGGGGCGGGCAGACCACAATGGGTGCGTGCCGACCAAGAAGAAGCCCCAGGTGACCGCGACAGCGGCCCGGCGCGGAGAACTCCTGAGCACCGCCGCCGAGGTCTTCGCCGAGCATGGCTACAACGCCACCACCGTCCGCAGGATCGCCGACCACGCCGGGATGCTCGCGGGCAGCCTCTACTACCACTTCGACTCCAAGGAGTCGATGCTCGAGGAGATCCTGCGGACCTTCCTCGACGAACTGTGGGACGGCTACGACACCGTCCTCGCCTCCGGACTCGGGCCCCGCGAGACGCTGGAGGCGCTGGTCACCGAGTCCTTCCGGGAGATCGACCGGCACCGGGCCGCCGTCGCGATCTACCAGAAGGAGAGCAGGCAGCTCGTCGCCCAGGACCGGTTCGCCTTCCTCGCCGAGTCCCAGCGCCGGTTCGAGAAGGCCTGGCTCAGCACGCTGGAACGCGGGGTCGCCGAGCGGGTCTTCCGCGCGGACCTCGACGTCCGGCTCACCTACCGGTTCGTCCGCGACACCGTGTGGGTCGCCGCCTCCTGGTACCGGCCCGGCGGCAAGCACAGCCCCGAGGAGATCGCCCGCCAGTACCTGTCGATGGTCCTGGACGGGATCGCCGTACGCGCATAGCCCTTTCCGACAGAGGGAGTTGCCATGGCCGAGGCCTACATCGTCGAAGCGGTCCGCACACCGGTCGGGCGGCGCGGGGGAGGACTCAGCGCGGTCCACCCGGCCGACCTGGGCGCGGGGGTGCTGACCGCGCTGGTGGAGCGCTCCGGGATCGACCCGGCCGCCGTGGACGACGTGGTCTTCGGCTGTCTGGACACGGTCGGGCCGCAGGCCGGCGACATCGCCCGCACCTGCTGGCTGGCCGCGGGCCTCCCCGAGGAGGTGCCCGGCGTCACCGTCGACCGGCAGTGCGGCTCCTCCCAGCAGGCCGTGCACTTCGCCGCGCAGGCCGTGCTCTCCGGCACCCAGGACCTGGTGGTCGCGGGCGGGGTGCAGAACATGTCCCAGGTCCCCATCGCCTTCGCCTCCCGTCAGGCCGCCGTCCCCCTCGGCCTGACGGAGGGCCCCTTCCTCGGCAGCGCCGGCTGGCGCGCCCGCTACGGCGACCGGCCCGTCAACCAGTTCGCCGGCGCCGAGACGATCGCCGCCCAGTGGGGCATCGGCCGCGAGGAACAGGAGGAGTTCGCCCTGCGCTCGCACCGGCGCGCGATCTGGGCGATCGACACCGGCCGCTTCACCCGCGAGACCGTCCCCTGCGGCGAGGCCACCGTGGACGAGGGCCCGCGCCGGGACACCTCCCTGGAGAAGATGGCCGCCCTGCGCCCCGTTCTCGACGGCGGCACCGTCACCGCGGCCTGCTCCTCCCAGGTCTCCGACGGGGCAGCGGCCCTGCTGCTCGCCTCCGAACGGGCCGTACGCGACCACGGGTTGCGCCCTCGCGCCCGCGTCCACCACCTCTCCGCGCGCGGCGAGGACCCCATCCGCATGCTCACCGCGCCCATCCCGGCCACCGCGCACGCCCTGAAGAAGACCGGTCTGACCCTCGACGACATCGACCTCGTGGAGATCAACGAGGCCTTCGCGCCGGTCGTCCTCGCCTGGCTGAAGGAGACCGGCGCCGACCCCGACAAGGTCAACGTCAACGGCGGCGCCATCGCCCTCGGCCACCCCCTCGGCGCGACCGGCGCCCGGCTGATGACGACCCTCCTGCACGAACTGGAGCGCACCGGCGGCCGCTACGGCCTCCAGACCATGTGCGAGGGCGGCGGCCAGGCCAACGTGACGATCATCGAACGGCTGTGACGCGGGGGTGGGGCGGCGGTGGAGCGGCGGCCGGGTGGTGGTCGCCGAACGGCGGTGGAGCGGCGGCCAGGTGGCGATCGCCGAACGCTGTGACGGAGCGGCGGGCGGGGGTGGGGCAGCGGCCGGGTGGCGATCACCGAGCGGCTGTGACGCAGGGGTGGGGCAGCGGCCGGGCGACGATCGCCGGACGGCGGTGGGGCAGCGGCCGGGTGGTGGTCGCCGAACGGCTGTGACGGAGCGGCGGGACGGCGGTCGACCGGCGGTCATGTCAACCGTCACCGGGCCGCTCTCAGCCCCGTCAGTCCGGTCAGCACCTCCTCCGCCTCCTTCATGATCCGGTCCACCAGTTCCGCGCACGACGGCAGGTCGTCGATCACCCCGGCGACCTGCCCCGCCGCCATCACCCCCAGATCCGTACGGCCGTCCACCATCGCCGACTTCAGCAGCATCGGCGTGTTCGCGGCGAGCAGCACCTGACTCCAGGACAGTTCCTTGTCGCGCCGGAGGGCGAGGCCCTCGCGGACCAGCCGCCGCCAGGTGAGCCCCGACAGCCGCCGGAAGCCTGCCGCCCGCCGCGCCGCGTGCGCGAAGCCGCGTATCCGGCCCGACCGCTCCAGCGCCGCCACCAGGTCGGTGCGCAGCATGCGGTGCGGCAGTCCGTCCACCGCCCGGGTCACCGTGACGTCCCGGACCGTCGCCGCGAGGTATCTGGTCTTCACCGCGTCCGGCACCGTCGAGTCGGAGGTGAGCAGGAACCGCGTGCCCATCGCCACCCCGGCCGCCCCGTACGCCAGCGCCGCGACCAGCCCCCGCCCGTCGAAGAAGCCGCCCGCCGCCACGACCGGTATCCGCACCGCGTCCACGACCTGCGGCAGCAGCACGCTCGTCGCCACCTCGCCGGTGTGCCCGCCGCCCTCGCCGCCCTGTACGAGCACCGCGTCCGCACCCCAGGCCGCCACCTTCTCGGCATGCCGCCGGGCGCCGACCGTCGGGATCACCACCACTCCCGCCGCCTTCAGTTCGGCGATCAGCTCGGCGGAGGGGGCCAGCGCGAAGGAGGCCACCCGGACACCCTCCTCCAGCAGGATCCGCACCCGGTCCGGGGCGTCGCCCGCGTCGGCCCGGAGGTTCACCCCGAACGGCGCGCCGGTGCGGGACCGCACCTCCCGTATCGCGTCCCGCAGTTGGTCCGGCGTCATCGTCGCCGAGGCCAGGATGCCGAGGGCGCCGGCGTTCGCCGCCGCCGAGACCAGGCGCGGCCCGGCCACCCACCCCATCCCGGTCTGCACGATCGGATGGCGGACCCCGACCAGCCGGGTGAGCGCGGTCTCCATCAGCTCTCCGTCCCTTCCGGCACCTCGCGCGAGCGTGCCGCCGCCGGGTCCAGCACCTCACGGATCAGCCGCAGCTCCTCCGCCCCGGGCTCCCGGGTGCACGGCACGTCGTCCGGCACGGCCAGCGGGAACCCCGTCGCCTCCCGCACCCGCCCCACGCTCACCCCCGGATGCACCGAGACCAGCCGCATGGAGTGGTCGGGGGTGGCGAAGTCGAAGACGCCGAGGTCGGTGACGACCCGCGCGAGGTGGTGGAAGCGGGCCGCGCGACCCAGCCCGGCCGCCCGGTCGTACCCCACCCCGCACACCATGTCCACCCGCTCCACGAACACCCGCCGGGAGTGTCGGGGGACCCAGTAACTCGTCGGATTGTTCAGCGTGTTGAGCGGCGCTCCGCGCACTCCGAGCAGCTGTCTGCGGGGGTGCGCCCAGTCGCCGACGCAGGAGATGTTCTGGTTGCCGTACCGGTCGAGCTGGCTCGCGCCCATCATCACGTGCCGCCGGCCGCCCGCCACCAGCTCCAGGTGCTGACGGTAGGGCAGCCAGCCCTCCGGTGTGCCGTCGGGGCGGACCAGCAGGGCCTCGCCGTCGGTCAGCAGCAGGTCCGGCGCGAAGGTGAGCCGGGCCAGCCGCGCGCCCAGCGAGGGAATCAGGCCCATGGGGCTGGCCAGGACCTCCCCGGCGCCGCGCCAGGCCTCGGCGCAGGCGATCACGCAGTACTCGGCGCGGGTGGCCGTCATCGCTCCTCCTCCTTCCGCCAGTCCCGGACCGCCGCCCGGTAGGCGGCCTCGTCCGCGCCGAGGAAGCGGGCGGCGAACTCCGGCCAGGGCGTGGTCGCGTACCGCCGCTGGAACTCCTCGTCCCTGCCGTACTCCGGCGCGCAGGACGTGAAGTGCGCGCCGTTCGGGGCCTCCACCACACCCGTCACCGCCAGCCGCTTGAGCAGCAGCGACTGCGGGGCGGCCGACTTGGTCAACTCGGCCGTGTCCACGAGCTGTTCGCAGGAGACGTAGGCCGCGTCCGCCGCCTCGCAGAACAGGTCGTCGAAGTACGGGTCCGGGCCGAGGTACTGCCCGTTGCCCAGCCGGTCGGCGCGGTTGACGTGCACCAGGGCCGCGTCCAGCCGCAGCGCGGGCATGGCCACGAGCGTCTCCCCGTCCGCGTACGGCGACGTCACCGTTCTGAGGGCCGGGGTGACCCGCATGACGTCCGAGCCGAGCCCCGCCCGCACCGGCAGGAAGGGCAGACGCTGCGCCGCCGCCCGCAGCCCGCACTGGAGCATCCCCTCGTCGACCTCCGTCAGCGCGAAGCCGCCGCGCTCGCGCGCCGCCCGGTAGTGGGGTTCCAGCGGGAGGGAGTCCAGTGTGACGAAGGCGGTGACCAGCTTGCGGATCCGGCCGGCGGCGGCCAGCATGCCGACGTCCGGGCCGCCGTACGAGACGACCGTCAGATCGCCGATGTCCGACCGCAGCAGCGCCCGGACCAGCGCCATCGGCTTGCGGCGGGAGCCCCAGCCGCCGATGCCGAGGGTCATCCCGCTCGCCAGCCGGGAGACCACCTCCTCGGCGGTCATCGTCTTGTCGCCCATCTACACCCCCTCCTTCCCGAACCTTCCGGGGTCCCCGGGCTTCCCGCGGTTTCCCGGCGTCCCAGAGCCCTCTGGCTTCCCGAACGTGTCGCGGACCCGGTTGGCCAGGCCGCTGAGGTTGGCCTCGAACGTGAAGCCCTGCTCGAAGCGGTAGCTGCGGCGCACGTCGACCGGATCGATGCCGTTGATGGCCGACTTGGCCATGCGCAGCAGCCGTCCGTCCTTGGCGGCGATCTCCCGGGCCAGCTCCAGCGCGGCCCCCGCCAGCTCACCGCGCGGCACCACCCGCCAGACCGAGCCGTGCCCGTGCAGCTCGGCGGCGCTCGCCGTGCGCCCGGTGTAGTACAGCGCGCGCATCAGGTGCTGCGGGACCAGTCGGGCCAGATGGGTCGCCGCGCCCAGCGCGCCCCGGTCCAGCTCGGGCAGCCCGAAGACGGCGTCCTCGCTCGCCACCACCGCGTCCGCGGTGCCCACCAGGCCGATCCCGCCGCCCAGGCAGAAGCCCTGCACCGCCGCGACGACCGGTGTCTCGCAGTCGTAGACCGCCGCGAAGGCCTCCGCGCAGCCCTGGTTCGCGCCGATCAGCGCCTCCTGTCCGGCCGCTTGTATCTCCTTGATGTCCACGCCCGCGTTGAACCCGCGCCCCGCCGCGGCCAGGACCACGCACCGGATCTCCGGGTCCCGTCCGGCCGCGCGCACGGCGTCGGCCAGGTCGAACCAGCCGCGCACCGGCAGTGCGTTGACCGGCGGGTAGTCGACGGTGACTACGGAAATCCCCTTTTCCGGGGACGAACGGGAGACACCCATGGGCGCATCAGCTACCTTTCCACCAAACATTTGTTAGGTGCGAGGCTTCGAAGCTAGCAGTCGGCGCGGACAACCGGGAGGCCCTGTGGACAACGGCCCTGTGGACAACGCCCCTGTGGCAACCGGCCCTGTGGACAAGTCACTGCGCGGCAGCACCGTGGTGGTCACCGGCGGCACCCGGGGCGTGGGCGCGGGCATCGCCCGGGCCTTCGCCGAGGCGGGCGCCCGGGTCCTGGCCTGCGCCCGCAGACCGCCCGAACAGCCCTGCGCCGACGTCGAGTTCACCCCCCTCGACCTGCGCGACCCGCCCGCCGTCCGGGCCTTCTTCGCCGGGCTTCCCCGGCTGGACGTCCTCGTCAACAAC
This sequence comes from Streptomyces sp. NPDC029138, assembly GCF_055564375.1. Taxonomy (NCBI): domain Bacteria; kingdom Bacillati; phylum Actinomycetota; class Actinomycetes; order Kitasatosporales; family Streptomycetaceae; genus Streptomyces; species Streptomyces sp. NPDC029138. The sequence goes on along the minus strand of NZ_JBVHWM010000004.1, from coordinate 134,147 downwards.
GCCGGCGGCACCCCGTACCGGCACCTCGCCGACGCGGACGCCGAACGGCACGCCAAGGTCATCGAGCTGAACCTGATCACCCCGCTGACCGCGTCCCTCGCCGCCTACCACCACCTCAGGCGCAGCAGGGGCTCGATCGTGATGGTCGGCAGCGTCAGCGGGGGTCGCCCCTCACCCGGCTCGGCCGCCTACGGCGCGGCCAAGGCCGGGCTCGCGAACCTGGCCGCCTCCATGGCCGTGGAGTGGGCGCCGGAGATCCGCGTCAACACGCTCGTCGTCGGCATGGTCCACACCGACCTGGCCCCCCTGCACTACGGCGGCCCCGACGGCGTCGCCGCCGTCTCCCGCACCGTCCCGCTGGGCCGGCTGGCCCTCCCCGCCGACGTCGGCGCCGCCGCCGTCTTCCTCGCCTCCGACGCCGCCGCCTACATCAGCGGGGCGAGCCTGCACGTGCACGGCGGCGGGGAACGGCCGGCCTTCCTGGACGCCGCCGCACCCCACGTCCCCGACGCGTCGACCAGAAGGAAAGAGAGCTGAGATGAGCGGAATCTGCGCGGACCGGGTCGTCGTCGTCACCGGTGCCGGCCGGGGGCTCGGCCGCGCCCACGCCCTGGCCTTCGCGGCGGAGGGCGCCCGGGTCGTCGTCAACGACCTGGGGGTCGCCCTGGACGGCGCCCCGGACGCCGAGCGGCCGGCGGACACCGTCGTGGCCGAGATCCGGGCGGCGGGCGGTGACGCGGTCGCCCACGGCGCCGACATCGCCACCGGCGAGGGCGCGGCCGACCTGATCCGCACGGCCGTCGAGACGTACGGCCGGCTGGACACGCTCGTCAGCAACGCCGGATTCCTGCGCGACCGCATGCTGGTCAATCTCGGCGAGGACGACTGGGACGCCGTGATCCGCGTCCACCTCAAGGGCCACTTCCTGCCGCTGAAGCACGCCGCCGCGCACTGGCGGGCCGAGGCCAAGGCCGGGCGCACCCCGGTGGCCCGGGTCGTGCACACCAGCAGCGGCGCCGGCCTGCTGGGCTCGGTCGGGCAGGGCAACTACAGCGCCGCCAAGGCCGGGATCGTCGGGCTCACCCTCGTCGCGGCGGCCGAACTGGCCCGCTACGGCGTCCAGGTCAACGCCGTGGCGCCCGCCGCCCGCACCCGCATGACGGAACGTACCTTCGCCGCGACCATGGCGGCCCCGGCCACCGGTTTCGACGCCATGGCGGCCGAGAACGTCTCCCCGCTCGTCGTCTGGCTCGGCTCGGCCGGGAGCGCGGGCGTGACCGGCCGCGTGTTCGAGGCGGAGGGCGGCCGGATCACCGTCATGGAGGGCTGGCGCCCCGGCCCCACCGCCGACAAGGGGGCACGCTGGACACCGGCGGAGGCGGGGGAGGCGACCCGGAAGCTGCTGGCACGGACGGAGCCGCCGGGGCGGGCGTACGGGGCGTAGGGAGCCCGCGGGTACCTCTTATGCGGTGAGTGGGATGTGGCTTACGAGGTAAGCGTGCGGTGGCTTGCGGACTGAGCCGTGCGGTGGCTTACGAACTGAGCCGTGCGGGAGCGTCCGGGATCTTCTCCATGGCTCAGCGATGCCGGAACAGGCGGGCTGACACCGCGACCCCGCGAAGGACAACACCGTCGGCCCGCGCTCGTCAGCCGACCGGGCCGGGCGGGCGGCAACTCGGCAGTGACGCGGCGACGAGGCTACGTGTCGCACTCCAGCACCGTCCGGCACAACCCGCACCGCGCCCGTACCCGCCCCCGCACCGGCACCCTGATCCGCTGGTGGCAGGTCGGGCACGGGAAGGTCACCCCGAGGTGGCCGCCGCTGTCGGGGGCGAAGGCGTACGGGGCCGTCGGCGGGGCACCGGAGGCCTGCCGGCGGTCGTGGGCGTAGCGGCGGCGGCCCGCCCAGCCGGCCCCGGTCAGCGGCGGCTGCTGCCCGTCCTGGCGGGCCCGGGTCATCCCCTTGACGTAGGCGGTGTAGGCCTGCGGACTGGTGAACCACACCGAGGGATCCTCCTGGAAGAGCAGGGCCCGCTTGGCCAGGACGTAACCGAACTCCTCCGGGGTGAGATAGCCGAGCTTCTGCGACGAGACCCCGTCCTCCCGGTAGGCGTCCAGCAGCAGCCAGCCCGCGCCCAGATAGGTCGTCGCCGTGTCCGTGAGGATCTCGTTCTCCGCGGTGGTGGGGAAGGCGAGATCCAGGCGGTGCAGATAGACGTGCGCCACCTCGTGGGCGAGCGCGGCGCCGATGTCCCTGCGGTGGGTGCGGAAGCGGTCGTTCAGCTCGACGAAGTACTCGGGGCCCGCCGCCAGTTCGACGTTCGCCGCGTGGGTCATCTCCCGGAAGCCGACGATCAGCCGTGCGTCCGGCAGCCGGAAGTGCCGCACGATCTCCCGGGCCACGCGCTGCGCGCCCAGGTGCAGGTCGTCGGTGTCGCAGAAGGTCACGTCGGCCGGGGCCACGCTGGCCGAGAACGTCTCGATGGTGTCGCGGGACAGGCGCCGGTACAGCGCGGTGATGGCGGCCCGCACCGTCTCCAGGTGCGGGTAGCCGTGCTGGACAGGTCCGCCGTTCACCACGTCGGCACCCCCTGAAGACGCCGGAACTCCTTTCCACTGTAGGCGGGACGGGAGGCGGGAAGGGCCCGTTGGGCGGCCCCGTCGGGCGGCCGTCACACGGACGGCAGGCGGGAAGAGCACCAGTGGGCGGCCGGCACACGGGTAGCGGGCGGGGCCCCCAGTGGGTGGTCGGCCAAATGGGCAGCAGGCGGGACCCGCGTGGGTGGCCGGCCATATGGGCAGCGGGCGGGACCCCCAGTGGGTGGCCGGTCGCACGGGCAGCGGGCGGGACCCGCTGGGGGGCCGGCCATACGGGCAGCGGGCGGGACCCCCAGCCGTCGGCCGGTCACACGGGCAGCAGGCGCGGCGCCGACCGGTCCGGTGCACCCCCGTCCAGCTCCAGCAGCCACACCTCGTTCTCGCCCTCCCGCAGCACCGGCCCGGGCACGTACAGCGACCGCTGCGGGCCCACCGCCCAGTAACGGCCCAGGTCGAAACCGTTGATCCAGACGAAGCCGCGCGTCCCGCCCGGCAGCTCCAGCCGGGCGTCCCCGGCCCCGTGGACCGTGACCGTGCCCCGGTACAGCCCCGGCGCCCCCTCCCCGGGCAGCGCGCCGAAGGGCACCGCGTCCACCCCGTCGGCGAACGCGTCCAGATCCAGCCCACGCGCGCGTACCCCGTGCAGATACTGCCGCTCGTGCAGGACGCCGCCGGTGACACCCTTCGCCTCGCCGAGCCGGGGCCCGTAGTTCACCCGCCCCAGGGACTCCGCCCACAGCTCCACGCGCGCGGGCCCCGCGACCGGCTCCCTCAGCCGCGGCTCCTCCTCCGTGAGCACCCCGGCCCGCTCCCCGTCGACGTACACCACCGCGAGATCCCGCAGCCCCCGCACGGTCAGCGGGTACGGCCGGCGGGGGCCGGGCACGTCCACCGTGTAGCGCACGAGGCCCCGGGTGATCCCCAGTTCCTCGAACGTGGGCGGCACGGGGCCGACCGTCTCCGGGCCGCCCAGCGCCTCCAGGACATCGGCCAGAGGCGCCCAGCCGGTGAGCGCGGCCTCGGCCGGGGCGCCCAGTGCGGCGGGCTGGGAGGGCAGGCCGGGCAGCGGGCCGGGCCGGTACGCGGCCAGCACCTCGCGGAAGCGCCAGAACTTCTCCGTGGGGCGGCCGTACTCGTCCACCGGCGCGTCGTAGTCGTACGAGGTCACGTCCGGCTCCAGCGGGCCCTCGTGCAGCTCGCCGCCGCGCCGGTTGGCGCCCGCCCAGCCCCCGAAGCTCGTGCCGCCGTGCGCCATGTAGAGGTTCACCGACGCCCCGCACTCCAGGATCTCCCGCAGCGCCTCGGCGGCCTCGGCCGTATCCCGTACGACATGCTCGCCGGCCCAGTGGTCGAACCAGCCGCACCAGAACTCCATGCACATCAGCGGGCCTCCGGGGCGGTGGCGGCGCAGCGTCCCGAACGCCTCGCGCGCGTGGGAGCCGAAGTTCACCGTGGCGAGCACACCGGGCAGCGAACCCCCGGTCAGCATGTGGTCCTCCGGGCCGTCCGACGTGAACAGCGGAACACTGACGCCCTCGGCGCGCAGCACGTCGGCCAGCTCCTCCAGATAGCCGGTGTCGCTGCCGTAGCTGCCGTACTCGTTCTCCACCTGGACCATGAGCACGGGGCCGCCGCGGTCGATCTGGCGGGGCACGATCTCGGGCAGCAGCCGGTGGAACCAGTTCCGGACGTGGACCATGGAGCGCTCGACACGCGTACGCGCGCGCGTGCCCGGCTCGCCCGTCAGCCACGCCGGCAGCCCGCCGTTCTCCCACTCGGCGCAGATGTACGGACCCGGCCGCACGATCGCCCACAGGCCCGCCTCACGGACCGCGTCCAGGAACCGGCCGACCGCCCGCACGTCCCGGAAGGTGCCCGGACGCGGCTCGTGCAGGTTCCACGGGACATACGTCTCCACGCAGTTCAGGCCCATCGCCCGCAGCATCGCCAGCCGGTGCCCCCACTGGGCCTCGTGCACCCGGAAGTAGTGCAGCGCCCCGGACAGCAGCCGCACCGGCCGCCCGTCCAGCAGGAACTCGGACTCCCCGACCGAAAACTCGCTCATCCGCCGTCCCCCACCGTGATCTTGTCCATGCGCCCCAGCCTCACCCCCTTCCGGCGACCGGCGCCATGGACGAAGATCGGCGCTGCTTGGACAAACGGAAGTCGGCGCCGCTCGGACAAGAAGAAGACCGGCGCTGTCTCGCCCCCGAAAACGCGGCGCGCGGCACGCCGGGAGGAGCGCCGATGTACCAGACCTGGATGCGGTTCCTCACCCCCGGCCCCGCCCACCACCGCCTCGGCCTGGCCTGCCTCGGCGTCGGCCTCCAGCACGGCGCGCTGCCCACGGTCGGCCCGCGCACCCTGGATCACCACGTCGCCGTGGTGATCAGCGAGGGCGGCGGCTGGTACCGCGGCGCCGACGGCCGCCGTACGACCGTCACCGCGCCCGCGCTGCTGTGGCTCACCCCCGGCGTCCCCCACCACTACGCGCCCGACCCGGACACCGGCTGGGACGAGGGGTTCGTCGACTTCACCGGGCCCGCCACGGCGGCCTACCGCGACCTCGGCTACATCGAACCCGACCGGCCCGTCGTCCCGCTCTCCGACGCCGCCGGCCCGCGCGCGGTCATCGCCCGCGTCGTCCGGGCCGCCCGCCGCGGCAACCCCCTGCTGGAGGTGGAGACCGGCGCCGCCGTCCACGAACTCCTCGTCGCGCTGCGCCGCGCCCGCGCCGATCTCACCCCCGACGGCGACCAGGTGCTGGCGGCCCTGGCCCGGGACGCCTGCACGCCGATGAGCGTCGCCGACCACGCCGCCCGGCACGGGATGACCACCGCCGAGCTGCGCGACGCGGTCCGCCGGGCGGCCGGGTGCACCCCGAAGGACTACCTGCTCGGCATCCGGCTCGGCCGGGCCAAGGAACTCCTCGCCGGCACCGAGCTGCCCGTCGCCGCCGTCGCCCGCCGCGTCGGCTACGACGACCCCGCCTACTTCTCCCGGCTGTTCACCCGGCGCGTCGGCCTCGCCCCCGTCCGGTTCCGCGCCCAGCAGGGCCGTACCGTCCCCGGCGGCTGGAGCGACCGCGTCCCCGACCCCGGCGATCCGCCGATGATCCACTCTCCGGACACCCCATAGGGCCCGGCCCGTGAAACGCATAGGGTGGGCCCCCATGACCACCAGCAACACCGGCACCGGTGCCGACGACCCCCGGGTCCGCCAGGAACTGGAGCGGCTGCGCGACAGCATCGACAACATCGACGCGGCCGTCGTCCACATGCTCGCCGAGCGCTTCAAGTGCACCCAGCAGGTCGGCCGGCTCAAGGCGCTGCACCAGCTGCCGCCCGCCGACCCGGCCCGCGAGGCCCGGCAGATCGAACGGCTGCGCCGCCTCGCCGAGAACGCCAAGCTCGACCCGGCGTTCGCCGAGAAGTTCCTGAACTTCATCATCGCCGAGGTGATCCGGCACCACGAACGCATCGCCGAGGACACCCACAACGGACAGCCGGCGCACGAGGACTGAGCAGGGCCCTGACCGGGGGCCCCAAGGGCCCGACCAGGTGAGCGACCAGGGGGGCGCGCAGGGGACAAAAGCCGTGTACCGATCCGCCCCTGTGCGCTGTCAGCCGCATCAGGCAGCATGGCCTGCATGTCCGTACTCACGCGCGACGAAGCGCAGCTCCGAGCACAGTTCCTCGACGTCCACCGGTACACGGTCGAACTGGACCTCACGACCGGTGGCGAGACCTTCGACTCCCGTACCGCGATCCGGTTCACGGCGCGGTCCGACGGGGACACGTTCGTCGAGCTGAAGCCCGCCGAGCTGCGCGGTGTCACGCTCGACGGACAGCCGCTCGACCCGGAGTCGCTGTGCGAGGACCGGCTGCCGCTGAAGAACCTCACCGCCGGCGAGCACGAACTGCGTGTCGACGCGGTCATGCGCTACTCCCGCACCGGCGAGGGCATGCACCGCTTCACCGATCCGAGCGACGGCGAGACGTACGTCTACACGCAGATGTTCCTGGACGACGTCCAGCGCGTCTTCGCCGCCTTCGACCAGCCCGACCTGAAGTCCGTCTTCGAGGTCTCCGTCCGGGCACCCGAGGGCTGGAGCGTCCTCGCCAACGGCGTCACCGAGCACCGCGGTGACGGCCTCTGGCAGGCCGCGCCCACCCCGCCGGTCTCCACCTACATGGTCGCCGTCGCCGCCGGCCCCTGGCACTCGGTGCGCACCGAGCACCGCGGACTGCCCTTCGGCATCCACTGCCGCCGCTCGCTCGCACCGCACCTCGACACCGACGCCGACGAGATCCTCGACGTCACGCGCGCGTGCTTCGACCGCTACCACGAGAAGTTCGAGGAACCGTACCCGTTCGACTCCTACGACCAGGCGTTCGTCCCCGAGTTCAACGCGGGCGCCATGGAGAACCCGGGCCTGGTCACCTTCCGCGACGACTTCGTCTACCGCTCCGCCGTCACCGACACCGAGCGGCAGACCCGCGCCATGGTCATCGCGCACGAGATGGCCCACATGTGGTTCGGCGACCTCGTCACCCTCAAGTGGTGGGACGACATCTGGCTGAACGAGTCCTTCGCCGAGTACATGGGCTACCAGACCACCGCCGAGGCCACCCGCTTCACCGACCCCTGGACCGAGTTCGGCGTCACCCGCAAGTCCTGGGGCTACGACGCCGACCAGCGGCCCACCACCCACCCGGTCGCCCCCGAGAACGTCGACGACACGGCCTCCGCCCTGCTCAACTTCGACGGCATCTCCTACGCCAAGGGCGCCTCCGCGCTGCGCCAGCTGGCCGCCTGGCTCGGCGAGAAGGACTTCCTCGCCGGCATCAACGCCCACTTCGCGCGGCACAAGTTCGGCAACGCCACCCTCGCCGACTTCATCGACTCCCTCGCCTCGGCCACCGACCGCGACGTGCACGCCTGGGCCGACAGCTGGCTGCGCACCACCGGCGTCGACACACTCACCCCCCAGATCGTCTCCTCCGGCGGCACCTGCGCGCTGACCGCCGACCGCGCGGGCAGCCGCCCGCACCGCCTCAGCGCCGGCCTGTACGACCACGACGTCGCCGGGGAGGGCCGGCTGGTGCTGCGTGAGCGCATCGACCTCGACGTCCCGCAGGCCGCTCCGCAGCCCATCGGCAAGCGCCCCGCACTGGTCCTCCTCAACGACGGCGACCTCACCTACGCCAAGATCCGGTTCGACGCCGCGTCCTTCGAGACGCTCCGCACCAGCCTGTCCGGCCTGCCCGACCCGCTCACCCGCGCGGTCGTCTGGAACGCCCTCAGGGACGCCGTCCGCGACGGCGAACTTCCGCCCGCCGCCTACCTGGATACGGCCCGCGCCCATCTGCCCCACGAGACCGACCTGGCCGTCGCCGAGGGCGTCCTCGCCTTCGCCGCCGGCCAGCTCGCCGACCAGTACCTGACACCGGAGGACCGCCCGGCCGCCCTGGCCACCCTCACCTCGCTCTGCCGCGACCTGCTGCGACGCACCGAGGACGGCGACCACCCCGGCCTGCGGCTGATCGCCGTACGGCACCTGATCGACGTGGCCGCCCACCCCGAGACCATCGCCGCCTGGCTCGCCGACGGCACGGTGCCCGGCGGACCGGAACTCGACCCCGAGCTGCGCTGGCGCATCCTCGCCCGGCTCGCCGTGCTCGGCGCCACCGACGAGGACGCCATCGCCGCCGAGCTGGCGCGCGACCCGAGCGCCACCGGCCAGGAGGGCGCCACCCGCTGCCGTGCCGCCCTGCCCGACCCGGAGGCCAAGCGCGCCGCGTGGGAGGCGATGTTCGCCGGCGACGACCTGTCCAACTACCTCTTCACGGCCACCGCCCAGGGCTTCTGGCAGCCCGAACAGGCCGAGCTGGTGCGGGAGTACGTGCCGCGCTTCTACGCGGACGCGGTCGCCGTCGCCGCCCGCCGCGGCCCCGCCATCGCCGTCGCCGCCGGCCGCTGGTGCTTCCCCGCCCACGCCGTCGACGCCGAGCACCTGCGGCTCGGCGAGGCCTGCCTGCGCGACGCCGACATCACCCCGGCCCTGCGCCGCACCCTCGCCGACCGCCTGGACGACCTGTCCCGCGCCCTGAAGGTGCGCGGCGAGGAGCGGGCGGAGTAGGCGAGGAGAGGAGGCCGGAGAAGGGTGGCGTAGGTCCGACGACGTAGGACGCGGCTGGTCCCTGCCGATGATGCGGCGGACCGGCCGCCCTTCCTAAGCTCGGGCGGGTCAGGGAGCAACGAATCCCACGAAAGGCGGCACCGTGATCGTAGTGACCGGCGCGACCGGCAACGTCGGCCGAGCCCTCGTCGACCGTCTCCTCGCCACGGGACAGCCCGTCCGGGCACTGACCCGCGATCCGCGGCGGGCCGCGCTGCCCGACCGGGCCGAGGTGGTGCGGTTCCACCCCGACGAGCCCGCCGCCCTGTTCGCCGGGGCGACGAAGCTGTTCCTGTACGCGCAGGCGACCACGGCCGCGCTGCTGGCGGCGGCCCGCGAGCACGGCGCGCGGCACGTCGTCCTGCTCTCCAGCGGCATCATCCAGGAGGGCGCCGACGCGACCCACCCCATCCACATCCTGCACGCCACCGCCGAGCGGCAGATCCGCGACAGCGGGGTCGCCTGGACGTTTCTGCGCCCCAACGCCTTCGCCACCAACGCACTCCAGTACGCGTCGCAGATCCGCGCGGGCGACACCGTCCGGGGCGTCTTCGCGGGCGGGCTCTCCGCCCCGATCCACGAGGACGACATCGCGGCCGTCGCCGAGCGCGTCCTCCTCGACGGCGGGCACGAGGGCGCCGCGCACCGGCTGACCGGGCCCGCGGCGATCAGCAACGCCGACCAGGTCGCGGCGATAGGCGAGGCCCTCGGCAGGAAGCTGACCTTCGTGGAGACCGACCCGGCCGAGGCGGGCCCGGAGCTGTTCCCCCACGTGCCGCCGCAGATGCTCGAACGACTGCTGGAGACCTTCGCGGCGACCGTCGGCGTGCCTCCGGAGATCACGGGCACGGTGGAGAAGCTCACCGGCACCCCGGCCCGCACCTTCGCCCGGTGGGCCCGGGACCACGCCGCCGACTTCCGGGCGTAGCCCCAGGGAACCCCAGCGGCCCAACGCCTCTTCCGGGTACGGCAGTACACACTTTCGGGTTTCGTTCGCCCGGCTTCCGGGACACAGGGCACTCTTCCGGTACAAGCTGGAACTCCACCCACACGCCGGAAGCCCCGGGCCCCGGATGCCCGCCGGACGTTCCCCTGCCCGGAGGAGAGCCCATGAGCGCAGGAGAGCCCATGAGCCTGCCGCCCCTCGCCTCCGGTCCCGCCGGTCCCGATGCCTTGCCGCCCCTGGCCTCCGGCGCCGCCGGTCCCGACGCCCTGCGGCCCCTCCTCGACACCGTGCTCGACGCCCTCGCGGCAGGCCGCGACGAGCGGGGCGGACCGCTGCCCGCCGGCGGACCGGACGCCGTCGCCGCGCGCGTCGCCGACGCCCTCGGGGACGTCCTGCCGGACACCGGCGACCCGGACGCCCTGCGCGCCCTCGTGCACGCGCTCGCCGCGGGCTCCGCCGACCCCGCCGACCCGCTGTGCGCGGCCCATCTGCACTGCCCGCCGCTCGCCGTGGCCACCGCCGCCGACCTCGCCGCCAGCGCCCTCAACCCCTCCCTGGACTCCTGGGACCAGGCCCCGGCCGCCTCCGCCCTGGAGGCCGCGGTCACCCGCACCCTCGCCCGTACGGCCGGACTCGCCGACGCCCTCGTCACCACCGGCGGCACCGAGTCCAACCAACTCGCGCTGCTGCTCGCCCGCGAGGCGCACGGCGGCGGCGTGCGCCTCGTGTGCGGCGCGAACGCCCACCACTCGCTGCCACGCGCCGCCTGGCTGCTCGGCCTGCCCGACCCGGTCGTCATCCCGACACCGAACGGCACCCTGGACCCGGCCGCCCTCCACGAGGCCCTCACCGCGCTCCCCGGCCCGCTGCTCGTCGCCGCCACCGCCGGCACCACCGACGCCGGCCTCATCGACCCACTGCCCGAGATCGCCGGCCTGTGCACCGCCCACGGCGCCCGGCTGCACATCGACGCGGCCTACGGCGGCGGCCTCCTCCTCAGCGACCGGCACCGCGACAAACTCGCCGGACTCGAAGCCGCCCACACCGTCACCCTCGACCTGCACGAGCTCGGCTGGCAGCCGGTCGCCGCCGGACTCCTCGCCGTCGCCCGCCCGCACGAACTCGCCGCACTCCACCAGCGCGCCGACTACCTGAACGCCGACGACGACACCGAGGCCGGCCTCCCCGACCTGCTCGGCCGCTCCCCGCGCACCAGCCGCCGCCCCGACATCCTGAAGATCGCCGTCACCCTGAAGGCGCTGGGCCGCAGCGGGCTCGGCGCCCTGGTCGACCAGGTCTGCGCCCGGGCCCGCGAGTTCGCCGCCCTGATCCGCGAGCACCCCGGCTTCGAGCTGTACGACCGGCCCGTCATCAGCACCGTCCTGTTCCGGCCGGCCGAGGCCGACGACGACGCCGTGGCCGCCGTCCGCCGACGGCTGTTGCACGAGGGCCGGGCCGTCCTCGGCCGCGCCCGGCTCGACGGACGGCTCTGGCTCAAGGCCACCGTCCTCAACCCCCACACCCGGCCGGACGACCTGGCCCACCTGCTCAAACACGTCGAACTCGCCGAAAGAAGCTTCCCCGGATGACCCACCCCCCACGCCACGAGCCCACCTCCCCACGCGACCTGGTCGGCGTCGGCATCGGCCCCTGCAACCTCTCCCTCGCCGCACTCGCCCAGCCGCTCGCCGAACTCGACGCCGTCTTCTACGAACAGCGCCCCGGCTTCGACTGGCACCCCGGGCTGCTCATCGATGGCGCCACCGTCCAAGTGCCGTTCCTCGCCGACCTGGTGACCCTCGCCGACCCCACCAGCCCCTGGAGCTTCCTCAACTACCTGAAGACCCGCGAGCGGCTCTTCCCCTTCTACTTCGCCGAGCACTTCCACATCCAGCGCGCCGAGTACGACTCCTACGGCCGCTGGGTCGCCGGGCAGCTGCCCGGGCTGCGCTTCCGCCACCAGGTCGACGCCGTCCGCTGGAACCCCGAACGGGACGTGTTCGAGGTCGACTACACCCAGCTCGACGCCGACGGCGAGGCCGAGGCCCTCGGCCGTACCTACGCCCGCAACGTCGTCCTCGGCGTCGGCACCGCCCCCTACGTGCCCGATGCCCTCAGGCCCCTGGTGGACGCGCCCGGCGTGCCCGTCGTCCACGCCGCCGACTACCTCGACCACCGCGACAGCATCCTCGCCGCCGGGCATGTCACCGTCGTCGGCTCCGGACAGTCCGGCGCCGAGGTCTTCCTGGACCTGCTCCGGCACCGTCCGGCCGGCCAGGAGAAGCTGCACTGGATCGGCCGTACCGAGGCGTTCGCGCCCATGGAGTACTCCAAGCTGGGCCTGGAGCACTTCACGCCCGACTACACGCGCTACTTCCACGCCCTCGCCGAGCCCGTCCGCGACCGGCTGACCGCCGCCCAGTGGCAGCTGTACAAGGGCATCGACGCCTGCACCCTCGCCGCCATCCACGACGAGCTGTACCGGCGCACCCTGCACGGCGGCTGGCCCGACGCCGTCCTCACCCCCGGCGTCCGCGTCCGCACCGCCGGCCGGGTCGCCACCAGCAAGATCGAGCTGCATCTGGAGCACCTCCAGCAGGACAGCCGCTCCCGGCTCACCACCGACGCCGTCGTCCTCGCCACCGGCTACCGCGAACGCCCCCTCGGCCGCATCCTCGCCGGACTGGACCCCTACATCCGCCGCGACAGCAGCGAACGCCCGCGCGTCGACGAGGAGTTCCGCCTCGTGCTGGACCCCTCGGTCACCGGCTCGGTCTACGTCCAGAACGCCGAGCTGCACACGCACGGCGTCGGCGCCCCGGACCTCGGCCTCGCCGCCTGGCGCAGCGCCACCATCCTCAACTCGCTCACGGGGAAGGAGCCGTACCCGCTGCCGTCCCGGACCGCCTTCACCTCGTTCGGACTCGTGGAGCCCGCGGCCCGGGTGCCGCAGGGCAGGCAGCCGCAGCGGCTCACTCCGCTGGTCGAGGGAAGGTGAGCGCCGACGCCTCGACCTGTCACCGCTGCGGCTCCGGAGGACCTACCAGGCTCTAGAAGACCGGCTTGCCGTCGCGCACCAGCTTCCAGTCCACCGACGCGAACTCCTTCGGGTCCAGGACACCCTTCGCGGTGACCCACTCCGCGATCCGGGTGCGGATCTCGGTCGACTCCGACCACAGCTCCTTGGCCGTGGCGACGTGCGGGAAGGCGCCGCCGCCGTTGGCCCGGTAGTTGTTCACGGCGAGCACGAACTGCTGGGCGTCGTCCAGCGTGGCCCCGTTGAAGGTCAGGTTCCTGATCCGCGACCCGGCCGGCTGGGCGATGTCGATGTCGTACGACAGACCCGAGACGTAGTCGTAGTTGTAGTCCGGGCGGCCACCGGCGTTGGTCAGCTTCTCCACGTCGACCGTGGCGTCGGCGGCCGTCTGGACGTAGTACTCCGCCGAGTACTCCAGGTAGGCGCGCACCTGGGCGCCCGTCAGCAGCTTGGCGACCAGCGTGTTGTCGTACACGTACAGGCTCGACAGGTCCCGGATGGTGACGTCGCCGGCCGGGATCTCGGAGGTCCGGGAGAACGGCGAGGCCTGGGCGATCACCGGCAGCGAGGCGTACGCGGTGCCCGCCAGCGCGGCCTTGACCACGTCCTCCTGGACCTTGGTGATCAGGTCGATGATCGGAGCGTCCTTGTAGCGGGCGTCGACGGTCGTCAGGGTCTCGGTCGCCCGGCCCACGACCTGGTTGACGTACGCGACGACCTTCTTGTGCTCGTCGGTGAGCAGCTTGGTGATCTTCGGGTCGTCGGCGACGGTGTTGGAGTTGCGCAGCGAGGCGGAGACCGACTCGACCTCCCAGCGGCCCTTGCTGAACACCAGCTCGATGTCGAAGAGGGTGAGCCGCTCGGCGTAGCACAGCGGTTCGGAGAGGACGACCGTCTTGCCGGTCTTCTCGTTGACGACCTTCAGTTCCGGGATCTCCAGGTGCGCGTGGCCGACCAGGATCGCGTCGATGCCCGGCACCTGCTGGGCCACGTTGGCCGCCGCGTTCTCCACGTACGGCACCTGGTCGCCGTACGACGAGGTGCCCGAGGTGCCGGAGTGCGCCGAGACGACCACCACGTCGGCGCCCATCGACTTCAGCTTCGGCACCCACTTGGCGGCCTGCTCCTCCAGGCCCGGGAAGGCGAGCTTGCCCTGGACATAGGCCTTGTCCCAGATCGCGATGCCCGGGTTGGTCAGGCCGAGCACGGCGACCTTGACCGGCTTGGCGCCCGGCACGTGGAACGTCTTCATGAAGTACGGCGGGAAGGCGGGCTTCAGCGTCTTCGCGTCCACGGCGTTGGCGCCGAGCAGCGGGAAGTCGAGCTGGTCCTCGAACTTCCGCAGCGTCTCGATGCCGTAGTTGAACTCGTGGTTGCCGAGGGCAGCCGCGTCGTACCCGATCGCGTTCATCGCCTGCGCCATCGGGTGCACCGGGCCGCCCTCGGCGGTGATCGGGTCCACCTTGGCGTAGTAGTAGGTGAGCGGGGTGCCCTGGATGGTGTCACCGGCGTCCAGGAGCAGCGTGTTGCAGCGGCCCTTCTCCTTGCGCACCTGCTCGACCAGGGTGGAGATACGGGCGAGGCCCATCGCGTTGCCCGCCTTGTCGGCGTACTCGGCGTCCTTGAAGTAGTCCCAGTTGAAGACGTGCCCGTGCAGGTCGGTGGTGCCCATGACGGTCAGGGAGTACCGCTTCACCGGGTGCCCGGGCTTCATGGCCTCCGAGGCCTCGGCCGCCGGAGCCGCCGCCGCGCCGGCGATCGCCACTCCCGCTCCGGTGGCGGCGGACTTCTTCAGGAACTTCCGGCGGTTCAACGGCATCTCTCGGTCTCCTTGGCGGTGGCACAACAACGCGCGGGATAACAACGCGCGTAGATTCTGACCTGAGCATGACTTACGGCAACAGGTCCGGAAGGTTGCGATCTGGTGACCATCGCTCATAGGAGCGAACCGCCGCACAATTCAACACTTGTCAATAAGCCTTTGCCGAAAGTCCGTTGAGTGGTCATACGGCGCCAATTCTCTACCCGCCGGTAAGCCATAGGCTCGACTCATGCGCCGAGCAAAGATCGTTTGTACACTGGGGCCCGCCACCGACTCGTACGACCAGATCAAGGCACTGGTCGAGGCCGGAATGGACGTCGCCCGGTTCAACCTCAGCCACGGCACCCACGCCGAGCACGAGGAGCGGTACCAGCGCGTGCGAAAGGCGGCCGACGAGACCGGCCGCAGCGTCGGAATCCTCGCCGACCTTCAGGGACCGAAGATCCGGCTCGGCCGCTTCGCCGAAGGACCGGTACTCCTTGAACGCGACGACACCTTCACCATCACCGTGGAGGAAGGCGTCGACGGCGACCGCCACCGGTGCGGCACCACCCACGCCGGCCTCGCCGCCGACGTCGCCCCCGGCGAGCGCATCCTCGTCGACGACGGCAAGGTCTGCCTGGAGGTCACCGACGTCGACGGCCCCCGCGTGCGCACCCGGGTGGTCGAAGGCGGGGTCATCTCCGACCACAAGGGCCTGAACCTCCCCGGCGTGGCCGTCTCCGTCCCCGCCCTCTCAAAGAAGGACGAGGACGACCTGCGCTGGGCGCTGCGCACCGGCTTCGACGTGATCGCCCTCTCCTTCGTCCGCAGCGGCGACGACGTCGTGGACGTGCACCGGATCATGGCCGACGAGGGCCGCCGCCTCCCGGTGATCGCCAAGGTCGAGAAGCCGCAGGCCGTGGCCGACCTCGACGGCATCGTGGCCGCCTTCGACGGCTTGATGGTCGCACGCGGTGACCTGGGCGTGGAGATGCCGCTGGAGCAGGTGCCGATCGTCCAGAAGCGCGCCATCAAGCTCGCCAAGCGCAACGCCAAGCCGGTGATCGTCGCCACCCAGATGCTCGACTCGATGATCGAGAACTCCCGGCCCACCCGCGCCGAGGCCTCGGACGTCGCCAACGCTGTTCTCGACGGCACCGACGCGGTGATGCTCTCCGGCGAGACCAGCGTCGGCAAGTACCCGGTCGAGACCGTGCGCACCATGGCAAAGATCGTCGCGGCGGCCGAGGAGGACATGCTGGCGGCGGGCCTGCCGCCGCTGACCGAGCGGAACAAGCCGCGCACCCAGGGTGGCGCGGTGGCCCGGGCCGCCGCCGAGATGGGCGACTTCCTCGGCGCGAAGTTCCTGGTGGCGTTCACCCAGTCGGGGGACACCGCCCGCCGGCTCTCCCGCTACCGCTCGCCGATCCCGCTGCTCGCCTTCACCCCGGAGCCGGCCACCCGCTCCCAGCTCAGCCTCACCTGGGGCGCGGAGACCTTCCTCGGCCCGCACGTGGACTCCACGGACGCCATGGTCGACCAGGTGGACGAACTGCTGCTGAAGTACGGCCGCTGCCAGAAGGGCGACGTCGTGGTGATCACGGCCGGCTCCCCGCCCGGCGTCTCCGGCTCGACCAACATGGTCCGCGTCCACCACATCGGCGAGGACGACAGCCCGAAGTGACGGGCGGCCCCGCTCAGTGCTTGGGGCCGACGTGGGTGTCCATGAGGGCGACGGAGGCCTTCTTGGCGACGGAGATGTTGTACGCGTTCCCGTCGCGGGTGCAGTGCGTCCACTCGACGCCGAGCTTGTCGAGGGTGTCCGTGTACAGGCCCCGGATGTCGTCCGACTTGTTGGTGAAGAAGTAGCGCGGATACTCGTACCGCTTGCGCTCACCGCCGACCATCCGGGTCGTCCAGTTGGTGATCCGGCAGCCGTCGGAATGGATGAGTCCCCGGACGAAAACCCAGGGGTGGGCGTCGACGATGGCTTGCTGCCAGGGTTCGAGGACGATGGGGCGCTCGTGCTTCTTGCCTGGACCATGCTGGGGCAGGAGACACACCCAGTGCTTCGTGTAGGACTTGACGTCGATACAGCCTGTCCGTGCAAGACGACTGATGCTGGGCTCGGGCAGGACCCGACGCATGGCGTCTTCGGCGGCATCGACCAGTCCGGGCCAGGACGCGGTGCACGTGACCATGAGGTAGTGCTGCCTCGGCTTGGAGATGATGTAGCCGTCGCCCAAATAGAGTCCGAGCAGGTAGGCGTACGCCGGGCGGTCTTCTGGGATCCTCGGGAATTCTTGACATCGGACGCAGGGAGGGGTTCGAGACAGTGGCTCCAGCCGGCTCAGCCAGCAAGTGATCGCGCGTCGTGAGACACCCATTTCCTTGCTCACGGAGTTCAGGCTTCGGCCCTGACCCACCAGTGCGAGGGCTCGTTTGCGTGTGCTGATGTCGTACATGTGGACACCATGCGAGAGTGATCACGGCGACACGCAGCAAAAGGCG
Organism: Streptomyces sp. NPDC029138; assembly: GCF_055564375.1. NCBI lineage: Bacteria > Bacillati > Actinomycetota > Actinomycetes > Kitasatosporales > Streptomycetaceae > Streptomyces > Streptomyces sp. NPDC029138. The sequence goes on along the minus strand of NZ_JBVHWM010000004.1, from coordinate 117,070 downwards.
GAAGATCACGCGAATGTGATCCTCCGCATTACGAGCTGACCTTGGAATCGAAGGAAAGTGCCCCGGGTGGGATTCGAACCCACGCTGTCGGTGGTTTGAGCACCGTGCCTCTCCCGCTGGGCTACCGGGGCTTCCTGCAAAACAAAGGTTGGAGGCTACCCTCCGCGCGTCCACCATACCGTAGCTAGGTAGGCTCTTGTCAGCAGTACCGGCCTGCCCCGTACCAAGGAGCCTCAGTGACCGCCCCCGAGTCGCCCCAGCCCGTAGACGTGCCCGACGACGACAAGTCGCACGTGCCTCCGCTGACGACCCGTGTCGTCATCGCCGAGGACGAGGCCCTGATCCGGCTCGACCTGAAAGAGATGCTGGAGGAGGAGGGGTACACCGTCGTCGGCGAGGCCGGGGACGGTGAGCAGGCCGTCGAGCTGGCCCGCGAGCACAAGCCGGACCTGGTCATCCTGGATGTGAAGATGCCCAAGCTGGACGGCATCTCCGCGGCCGAGAAGATCGCCGAGGAGTCCATCGCGCCGGTCCTGATGCTCACCGCCTTCTCGCAGCGCGACCTCGTCGAGCGCGCCCGGGACGCCGGTGCCATGGCCTACCTGGTCAAGCCGTTCAGCAAGAGCGACGTCGTCCCGGCGATCGAGATGGCCGTCTCCCGGTTCACCGAGCTGAAGCAGCTGGAGCAGGAGGTCGCGGACCTCTCCCAGCGGCTGGAGACCCGCAAGCTGGTCGACCGCGCGAAGTCCATCCTCCAGACCGAGTACGGCCTGACCGAGCCGGCCGCGTTCCGCTGGATCCAGAAGACCTCCATGGACCGCCGCATGTCGATGCAGCAGGTCGCGGAGGCGGTCATCGCGGACAGCGAGGAGAAGAAGTCGGCCAAGAAGGGCTGAGCGCCGCTCGTACGACGAGGCCCGCGCCCCGGAGAAGGGGGCGCGGGCCTCTGTCGTACCCGAACGGTCAGTCCTCGCCCAGGTAGGCCTTCCGGACCGACTCGTCGTGCAGCAGGTCCTGCCCCGTGCCGGACAGGACGATGGTGCCGACCTCCATGACATGCCCCTGATCGGCGAGCGAGAGCGCCGCCTGGGCGTTCTGCTCGACCAGCAGGATCGTCGTGCCCTGCGCCTTCAGTTCGGCGATCGTCGCCATGATCTTCTGCATCATGATCGGCGACAGACCCATCGACGGCTCGTCCAGCATCAGCAGCTTCGGCTGGGACATCAGCGCCCTGCCCATGGCCAGCATCTGCTGCTCACCGCCCGAGAGGGTGCCCGCGGCCTGCTTGCGCCGCTCCCCGAGGATGGGGAAGAGGTCGTAGGCGCGCTGGATGTCCTTCTCGATGCCCGGCTTGTCGTTGCGCAGGAACGCGCCGAGGCGCAGGTTGTCCTCGATGCTCATGCGCGGGAAGATGTGCCGCCCCTCGGGGGAGTGGGCGAGGCCCAGGGAGACCACCTGGTGGGCGGGGACCTTCTTCAGCGACCTGCCGTTGAACTTGATCTGTCCGCCGACCGGCTTCAGCAGTCCGGACAGCGTGCGCAGGGTGGTGGTCTTGCCGGCGCCGTTGGTGCCGATGAGGGTGACGACCTGACCGGCCTCGACCTTGAAGGAGATGCCCTTGACGGCCTCGATCTTGCCGTAGGCGACCCGCAGGTCCTCGACTTCGAGCAGTGCGGTCATCGGTCGTTCTCCTTGCCGGGCGCGGCGTCGGTCGTGGTGTCGGCGCCCGGGGCCGTGGTGTCGGCGTCTGCCTCGGCGTGTGCCTCGGCGGCCTCCACCTCGGCCACCTCCTCGGCGCCGGGCGCGTCCTCGAAGGGCTCGCCGAGGTAGGCCGCGACCACGCGCTCGTCGCCCTGGACGGTCGCGCTGTCGCCCTCGATCAGCTTCTCGCCCTGCACGAGCACGGCCACGCGGTCGCACAGGTTGAAGATGAAGCGCATGTCGTGCTCGATGACGAGGACGGCGATGCCCATGTCCCGGATGGCGAAGACCAGTTCCTCGGTGGCCCGGGTCTCCTGCGGGTTCATGCCGGCCGTCGGCTCGTCGAGGAGCAGCAGTCCGGGCTCGCTGGCCAGGGCGCGGGCGATCTCCAGCTTGCGCTGCTCGCCGTAGGGCAGGTTGCGGGCGAGGTGCTCGGCCTTGTGGTCGAGGCCGACGAACTCCAGCAGCTCCATGGCCCGTTCCTTGGAGGCCTTCTCGGCCTTGTGGAAGCCGGGGCCGCGCAGCACGGCCGACCAGAAGCCCTCCTTGGTGCGGGTGTGCCGGCCGACGAGCACGTTCTCCAGGACCGTCATGTTGGCGAACAGGCGGATGTTCTGGAAGGTGCGCGCGATGCCGGCCGCGGTGACCTTGAAGGACTTGGGCGGCAGGACGTTGCCCTTGTAGCGGACCTCGCCCTCGGTGGGGACGTACAGGCCGGTCAGGCAGTTGAAGAAGGTGGTCTTTCCGGCGCCGTTGGGGCCGATCAGGCCGACGATCTCGCCTGCGTTGACGGTGAGGTCGACGCCGCGTACGGCGGTCAGGCCGCCGAAGCGCATGGTCACGCCGCGGGCGTCGAGGACGGTCTCGCCGGGCACGGAGGCGCCGGGGGTGGTGTCCTTCGTGGTGGTGTCGGTGGTCATGGTGGTCAGGCCCCCGCCTTCGTCAGGAGGGTGGGTGCTTCCGCCTCTTCGTGGAACTCGAGCTGGCGGCGCCGGTTGGGGATGAGGCCCTCGGGGCGGAACCGCATCAGCAGGATGAGCGCGAGACCGAAGGCGAAGAGCTGGTAGTTGCCGAGGAACTGGAGCTTGTTCGGGATCAGGAAGAGCAGGGCCGCGCCGATCAGCGGACCGCTGATGGTGCCCATGCCGCCGAGGACGACCGCGGCGAGCAGGAAGGCGGAGTTGGGCGGGATGGGACCGGCGAACAGGTACTGCTCGGGCGTCACGGTGTAGGTGACGTGGGCCTGGACGGTGCCCGCGAGGCCGGCGAGGGAGGCGCCGACGGCGAAGGCGATGAGCTTGACCCGGAAGCCGTTGATGCCCATGGCGAGCGCGGCGGTCTCGTCCTCGCGGATGGCCACCCAGGCACGTCCGATGCGGGAGTTTCCGCTGCGGCGGAAGACCAGCACCACGACCGCGGTGATGATCAGCATCAGGAAGAAGTAGTTGGCGAACCGGCCGATGGTGAAGCCGCCCATGTCGTGCTGGGCGCCGAAGTCGAAGCCGAGGACGTCGAGGTTCGGGATCGAGGAGACGCCGTTGGAGCCGTTGGTGAGGTCGGGTCCGGAGGTGCCGTCGAGGTTGTTCGCGGTGATGCGGAAGATCTCACCGAAGCCGAGGGTGACGATGGCGAGGTAGTCGCCGCGCAGCCGGAGCGTCGGGGCGCCGATGAGCACGCCGAAGACGAGGGAGGCGGCGGCGCCGACGAGTACGGCGGCCCAGAACGGGAAGTGCACGTCGAACGGCGAGCTGGGGGAGCCGGAGACCAGGGCGGCCGCGTAGGCGCCGACGCCGAGGAAGGCGACGTATCCGAGGTCGAGGAGGCCGGCGAGGCCGACGACGATGTTCAGGCCGAGGGCGACGGTGGCGAAGATCAGGATGTAGACGCCGAGGGTCGCGTACTGGTCGTTGGTCTGGGTGAAGGGGAACAGCGCCGCCGCGACGAAGGCGCCGCAGATGGTGATGTTCGTGTGCCGGGAGGCGATCTGCGAGGCGTGGGCGATCAGGCCGGCCTTGTTGAGGGCGGCGAAGCCGAAGCCGGCGGTGATCAGGAAGCCGATGAACAGCTCGTCGTACTCGGTGCCGATGCCGTAGGTGAAGACGACCAGGCCGAGGGCGAGCATCGCGACGATGATCAGGATCTCGGCGTACGACGGCAGGGTGGCGACGGGCCGGGGGGCACCGGCGGCGAAGAGCGCCTTGGTGGTCTCCCACTTGTACGCGGCACCGTGCTTGAACTTCTCCCAGCCGGTGTCGTCGGGGTCGATCGGCTCGGGCTCGGGGCGCTGGAAGGGCAGGGCCAGGGCGCCGGCCAGGGCGGCGAGGCTGCCGATGGCGACGAGGAAGCCGCCGGGCTCCAGGTTGACGAGTCCGCCGAGGTCGACGCTGATCGCGAGGACGGTGTACCAGCTGGTGGCGAAGGTGGCGAGGGTGGCGAACTTCAGGGCCGCGGCGGGGCCGGCGGGGACCAGCCATCCCAGGCCGCGGACGCCGTAGGAGGCCAGCGCGAACAGGGTGGCGAGGAGTGCGCCGATGAGGACGAGGACCTGTAGGCCGCCCGGGTAGCCGTAGACGGTGAGGTCGCCGGGGAAGTCGGGGGTCCAGGTCCAGGCGAGGAAGGCGGAGACGATCGTCAGCGCGCTGCCGCCGAGGGCGAGGCCGCGGGCGGCCTTCTCGGGCAGGGGCAGCAGGCCGGAGGGGGTGTCGGCCTTGCGGGCGCTGGGAGTGTCGGGTGCGGTGGTCTGTGTGGTCATCGGTCTCACGCCCTGTCCGCGACGCGCTCGCCGAGCAGGCCCTGTGGCCTGAACAGCAGTACGAGGATGAGGAGTACGAAGGCCCAGACGTCGGCCCAGGACTGGCTGCCGAACTTGTCCATGCCCGGGATGTCGGCGATGTAGGCGGTGGCCAGGGTCTCGGCCACGCCGAGGACCACGCCGCCGATCATGGCTCCGTAGATGTTGCCGATGCCGCCGAGGACGGCCGCGGTGAACGCCTTGAGACCGAGGATGAAGCCCATCCGGAAGTTGATCTCGCCGTACTTCAGGCCGTAGGCGACGGCCCCGACGGCGGCGAACGCGGCGCCGAGTGCGAACGCGATCACGATGATGCGGTCGGTGTTGACGCCCATCAGCTTGGCGGTGTCCGGGTCCTGCGCGGTGGCCTGCATGCCGCGGCCGGTGCGGGTCTTCATCACGAAGTAGGCGAGGACCGCCATGCTGATCGGGGCCGCGACGACGAGGAAGATGTCGCCGGTCTGGATGGTGACGCTGCCGATCTCGAACGGGCCGCCCGCGATCTGCGGGAAGGTGCGCGCGGACTTCGCCTCCGGGTACCAGGCCCACACCGCCTGCTGGAGCGCCAGCGAGAGGCCGATGGCGGTGATCAGGGGTGCGAGACGCGGGGCGTTGCGGAGAGGCCGGTAGGCGAACCGTTCCGCTCCGACGGCGATGGCGACCGCGACGACGACGGCGCCGATGATCATCAGCGGCAGCGCGATCCACATGCTGGTGCCGCCGGGGAGCCACAGCCAGACGGTGAGAGCGCCGAACGCTCCCGTCATGAATATCTCGCCGTGGGCGAAGTTGATGAGCTGGACAATGCCGTAGACCATTGTGTAGCCGATGGCGACCAGCCCGTACATGGATCCTAGTAGCAGGCCGTTGACCAGCTGCTGCGGCAGTTCGTTCACCGCATGTCCTCCGAGCGTTCGGAAAGTGCGAGGGATGTGGCCGGATGCGAGTCCGCGCGGGGCGCCAGTGGAACAGCGCCCCGCGCGGCTCTTGAGTGGTTCAGGCTGGATCAGCCGGTGTAGGTACCGGACTTGACGGGAACCCAGGCACCGTTCTTCACGGCGTACACGGTGAGCTGCTTGTTGGTGGCGTCACCGTACTCGTCGAAGGAGACCTTGCCGGTCACGCCGTCGAAGGCCACGCCCTGCATCGCCTCGGTGACCTTCGCGCGGGCGTCGGAGGGCAGCTTGCCGCCGTTGGCGTCGACGACCTTCTTGACCGCCTCGATGACCGCCCAGGCGGAGTCGTAGGCGTAACCGCCGTACGCCGAGTACTCCTCCTTGTAGCCGGCGGCCTTGTAGTCGGCGACGAACTGCTTGGCGGAGGGCAGGTCCTCGACCGGGGCGCCGACGGAGGTGGCGAGGTCGCCGGTGCTCTCGGAGCCCGCCAGCTTCATGAACGTGTCGTCCTTGATGCCGTCACCGCCGACCAGCGGGATCTTGGCACCGGCGGCCTTGATCTGCTTGCTCAGCGGGCCGGCCTGCGGGTACTCGCCGCCGTAGTAGACGACCTGGGCACCGGAGTTCTTCACCTTGGTGGCGACCGCGGAGAAGTCCTTGGCGTCCGGGTTGATGTGCTCGGTGCCGACCACCTGACCGCCGAGCTTCTTGAACTCCTCGGTGAAGGTGGCGGCGAGGCCGGAGCCGTAGGTCTTCTTGTCGTCGATGACGAAGACCTTCTTCTTCTTGGCGGTGTTGAAGACGTACTGGGCGGCGAACGGGCCCTGGATGGCGTCCGTGGTCGCGGTGCGGAAGTACGCCTTGTACGGGCGGTGCTTCTCCTTCTGCCAGTCCGGACCCTGGGTGAGGGCCGGGCCGGTGTTCGCCGGAGAGACCTGGACCAGCTTGGCGTCGTCGAAGACCTTCTGCATCGACTCGGCGACCGAGGAGTTCAGCGGGCCGACGACACCCAGGACGTCCGGCTCCGAGACGAACTTCGAGGCGTTCTGCTGGCCGGCGGACGGCTGCGCCTGGTCGTCCAGGGACTCGACCTTGAAGGTGACGCCCTTGACGAGCTTCTGCTTGTTGGCGTTCCGGACGGCGAGGTCCGCCGAGTTCTTGATGCCGAGGCCCATGGCGGACAGGTCGCCGGTCAGGGGGGCGTCGACGCCGATGACGACGGTGCTGCCGCCGCCGTTGCCGGAGTCGGAGCCCTTGTCGCCGCTGTCGCGCGAGCCGCAGGCGGTGAGTGTGAGCGCTCCCGCCGCCAGCGCGGCGGTGATGGCGATAAGCGAACGTTGACGCACGATCAGTCCTTTCCCCAGGCACAACCGCCTCCCCGTGGAAGCGGCCGAGTCGCGCGCCGCGCTGAATTGGACAATCCGAAGGCGCGGTGACTGGCCGTGACTCTAAGCGCGTGTGGGGAACGTCGAGGAGTGTCTGACCCAGGCTGTGACGCTCTTGTTATGACACGACGTAATGCAGAGCGGTACTTGGTGGGGTGGAAGGTGGAATTCAGGTGGATTCGCACCGTCCGCATTGTGAGAACCCGCAGGACCCGCCATGATCCATCCAGGCGTCTCAGCCGTTTTGGTGATTACCGAAATTTGTTGCTGCAGGCTACTTGCAGGGCGCGGGAGAGGTCCTGCGCGTAGCGCGGGCCCAGGATGAAGCTCTGTACCTGTATTGCGCGCGTATTACGCAGAGTTACGTCCAGGAAAGGGAGCCCGGCGTTCCTGGGGGCTTTTTCGCATTCCGTCACCCGCATCGTGATCGTGATCTCGCTGGCGGAGCCCGACCCCGTCCGAAACGGAACGGGTGGCTCCGTCCTCAGGGACAGCCCCGCGTACGGCTGGGTGACCCGGGTCACGGTGACCGGCGGTCCCGATGCCACGCTCACCAGGACGGCGAAGCTGAAGCTGCGCGGCGGTGCGCCCGCCGGAGTGGTCCGGCCGTCGAGGTAGGTCACGTCCACCACCTGAGCGGGGTACGGCACTTGCGCGGGCGTGCGGTCCGCGCGCGGGGGCGGCTGCTGCGGCCGGGTGGCGTAGAGATAGCCGCCCCCCGCCAGGGCGACGGCCGCGGCGGCGAGGGCGACGGTGATCCGGCGGTGGCGGGCGTACCAGGCGGCCAGGGCCGCACACGTCCGCCCGGCCGGGCGCGGGTCCTCCGGCCGCCGGCCGTCCCACGCGCGCGTGCCCTCACCGGGCTCCAGCGGGCCGATGCCGCTCATGTCCAGGGACCTCCGCTCGGGGCCCCGTGACGGTAGCGCGCGGTGCACGCCGTACGCGCCTGGCGCTCCATCAACTGGATGACGCTTCGTGTACCTTGACGCCGTCTCACGGAGCGTCCCGCGGCCACGACGTCCCTCAGGATCTGGTACTGCCCGTGGGACAGGCCCATCGACTGGTAGTCGCCATAGGTGTCGTCGGCGAGCACCTTGCGGGACCAGTAGACGACGAGCCTGGTGCACAGGTCGGCGTCCGAAGTCGGCTGCGCCGGGGGCGAGGCCGAAGCCGAGGCCGGTGTGGGGGAGGGAACGGAGCCGTCCGGTCCGGCGCAGCCCGTCGCGCACAGCAGCGCCGGCAACGCCACCCCGAGCACCAGGAACCTCACCCCCGGCCGGGGGCCTCCTCGCCGTCCCATGTGCCGAAGCTAAGGGGAGGGACGGCGAGGGGCAACGCTCCGGCGGGGGTCGCGAGGAAAGCGGGGTTCAGCGTCCGGGAACTCCGGCCGGCGAAGGGTCGGCTTCCGTTGGACTCCGCCCGGCGATGGCGAAGGGTCAGCTTCCGAGTGACTCCGCCGGCGAAGACGGGGACTCAGCTTCCGGTGGACTCCGCGGGCGCTGCGTCGCCCGGCCGGACATCGCGCAGCAGGCAGGTCAGCCGGGCGGTGCAGACCCGGCGGCCCTCCTCGTCGCTGATCACGATCTCGTACGTCGCCGTCGACCGGCCCCGGTGCACCGGCGTGGCCACGCCCGTCACCATGCCGGACCGGACCCCGCGATGGTGCGTGCAGTTCAGGTCCACCCCGACCGCGATCTTCGAGCTGCCGCCGTGCAGCATGGAGCCGACCGAGCCCAGGGTCTCCGCCAGCACCGCGGAGGCGCCGCCGTGCAGCAGGCCGTACGGCTGGGTGTTCCCCTCCACCGGCATGGTCCCGACGACCCGGTCCGCCGAGGCCTCCAGGATCTGCACGCCCATGCGCGTACCCAGATGCCCGGCCGAGAACAGCGCGGGCAGGTCCACACCGAGCGCCGCGTACTCGTCGAGGACCTCCTGCGGGAACTTCACTTGCTGCTGCTCACCCATGGGCCCGGCTCCGTTCGTCGTCCGCCTGTCTGCTCGCTGAGCAAACGCTCAGTCGGTCGCCGATTGTTCCAGACGGCTCCCGGCGGTGCCGGTGTGGTCCTCCAGTCGTACGACGACGGACTTGCTGGCCGGGGTGTTGCTGGTGTCGGCGGTGGCGTCCAGCGGAACCAGCACGTTCGTCTCGGGGTAGTACGCCGCCGCGCATCCCCGGGCCGTCGGATACAGCACGACCCGGAAGCCGGGCGCCCGCCGCTCCACCCCGTCCCGCCACTCGCTCACCAGATCGACGTACGACCCCTCGCCGACCCCGAGCGACCGGGCGTCCTCGGGGTGCACCAGCACCACCCGGCGCCCGCCCGTGATGCCCCGGTACCGGTCGTCCAGGCCGTAGATCGTGGTGTTGTACTGGTCGTGCGAGCGCAGGGTCTGCAACAGCAGCCGGCCCTCGGGCAGCGCCGGGTACTCCACTGGTGCGGCCGTGAAGTTCGCCTTGCCCGTGGCGGTCGGGAAGCGCCGCTCGTCGCGCGGGGCGTGCGGCAGCGCGAAACCGCCGGGCCGGGACACGCGCGCGTTGAAGTCCTCGAAACCGGGGATCACGCGCGCGATGCGGTCACGGATGGTCGCGTAGTCCTTCGCGAACTCCTCCCACGGCACGACGCTGCGCTCGCCGAGCACCCGGCGGGCGAGACCGCAGACGATGGCCGGCTCGGACCGCAGCTGCGGGCTCGCCGGACTCAGGCGCCCGCGCGAGGCGTGCACCATGCCCATGGAGTCCTCCACCGTCACGAACTGCTCGCCGCTGTCCCGCAGATCGCGCTCGGTACGGCCCAGGGTGGGCAGGATCAGCGCCCGCGCCCCCGTGACCACGTGCGAGCGGTTCAGCTTGGTCGACACATGCACGGTCAGCCGCGCGCGGCGCATCGCGGCCTCGGTGACCTCGGTGTCGGGCGAGGCGGAGACGAAGTTGCCGCCCATGGCGAAGAAGACCTTCGCCTCGCCGTCGCGCAGCGCGCGGATGGCCCGTACGACGTCGAAGCCGTGCTCGCGCGGCGGGGCGAACCCGAACTCCTTCTCCAGGGCGTCCAGGAAGGCCGGGGCGGGCCGCTCGAAAATGCCCATGGTGCGGTCGCCCTGGACGTTGCTGTGCCCGCGCACCGGGCAGACGCCCGCACCCGGGCGGCCGATGTTGCCGCGCAGCAGCAGGAAGTTGACCACCTCGCGGATGGTCGGGACGGCGTGCTTGTGCTGGGTGAGGCCCATGGCCCAGCAGACGATGGTCCGCTTCGAGGCGAGGACCATGCCGAGGGCCTGCTCGATCTCCGCGCGCGTGAGGCCGGTCGCGGTCAGCGTCTCCTCCCAGTCGGCGGCACGCGCGGCCTCGGCGAACTCCTCGAAACCGTGGGTGTGTTCCCGCACGAACTCCTCGTCGACCGCGCCGTCCGTCTCCAGGATCAGCTTGTTCAGGAGCCGGAAGAGGGCCTGGTCGCCACCGATGCGGATCTGGAGGAACAGGTCGGTGAGCGCGGCGCCCTTGAGGAGGCCCTGCGGGGTCTGGGGGTTCTTGAAGCGCTCCAGGCCCGCCTCGGGCAGGGGATTGACGCTGATGACCCTCGCGCCGTTCGCCTTGGCCTTCTCCAGCGCGGAGAGCATGCGCGGATGGTTCGTGCCCGGGTTCTGGCCAGCGACGATGATCAGGTCGGCCTGGTACAGATCCTCCAGCAGGACGCTGCCCTTGCCGATCCCGATGGTCTCGCCGAGCGCCGACCCGGACGACTCGTGGCACATGTTCGAGCAGTCCGGCAGGTTGTTCGTGCCCAGTTCGCGCGCGAAGAGCTGGTACAGGAACGCGGCCTCGTTGCTGGTGCGGCCGGAGGTGTAGAAGACGGCCTCGTCTGGGGAGCCGAGGGCGGCGATCTCCTCGGCGACGATGTCGAAGGCCCGCTCCCAGGAGACCGGCTCGTAGTGCGTGCCGCCCTCGGGGAGGTACATGGGATGCGTGAGCCGGCCCTGCTGCCCCAGCCAGTAGCCGCTGCGGCCGGACAGGTCCGCCACGGAGTGCGCGGCGAAGAACTCGGGCGTGACCCGGCGCAGGGTGGCCTCCTCGGCCACCGCCTTGGCGCCGTTCTCGCAGAACTCCGCCGTGTGCCGGTGGTCCGGCTCCGGCCAGGCGCAGCCCGGGCAGTCGAAGCCGTCCTTCTGGTTCACGCGCAGCAGCGTCAGCGCGGTGCGCTTCACGCCCATCTGCCGCTGAGCGATGCGCAGCGTGTGCCCGATGGCCGGCAGCCCCGCCGCCGCGTGCTTGGGCTCCGCGACCTGCGGCGCGTCCTGGACCGGATCACCCTTGGGCGGCTTCGTCGCCATCGCACGCTCCCCTTCGACTGCGTGTGACAAGTACGCCGACGATCCTCCCACGCCCCGCTGACAACGGTGCCGGGCGGGCGGAGCGTGCGGCGGCAGCATTGCTCGCGCGGGCTCCACGGCGCGTTCCCTGCGCGGAGTCCTCGTCGCCGTGAGTGACCGGGAGACAGCCGGCCGTATCCCCGCGGGAACCGCCCGGCCCGCGCTGTCAGTGGCTCGTGGCAGGATCGGGGACGTGGCAGAGACAGCATCGAAGCAGACCGACAAGATCCCCGGCGGCACCCGACCCCGGCTGATGCTCATGGACGGGCACTCGCTGGCCTACCGCGCGTTCTTCGCGCTGCCCGCGGAGAACTTCACGACCGCGACCGGCCAGCCGACGAACGCGATCTACGGTTTCGCGTCGATGCTGGCCAACACCCTGCGTGACGAGGCGCCCACGCACTTCGCGGTGGCCTTCGACGTCTCCCGCAAGACCTGGCGCTCCGAGCGGTTCACCGAGTACAAGGCGAACCGCTCCAAGACGCCGGACGAGTTCAAGGGGCAGGTCGAGCTGATCGGCGAGCTGCTCGACGCGATGGGCGCGCACCGCTTCGCCGTCGAGGGGTACGAGGCGGACGACATCATCGCCACCCTCGCCACCCAGGCCGAGGCCGCGGGCTTCGAGGTGCTGATCGTCACCGGCGACCGCGACTCCTTCCAGCTGGTCACCGAGCACACCACCGTGCTCTACCCGACCAAGGGCGTCTCGGAGCTGACCCGGTTCACCCCGGAGAAGGTTTTCGAGAAGTACGGATTGACGCCCGCCCAGTACCCGGACTTCGCGGCCCTGCGCGGCGACCCGTCCGACAACCTCCCCGGCATCCCCGGCGTCGGCGAGAAGACCGCCGCGAAGTGGATCAACCAGTTCGGCTCCTTCGCCGAGCTGGTCGAGCGCGTCGAGGAGGTCAAGGGCAAGGCCGGGCAGAACCTCCGCGACCACCTGGAGTCCGTCAAGCTCAACCGCGTCCTCACCGAGCTGGAACGCCAGGTGGAGCTGCCGAAGACGGTCGTCGACCTGGAGCGGGCCCCGTACGACCGCAAGGCCGTCGCGATGGTCCTGGACACCCTGGAGATCCGCAACCCGTCGCTGCGCGAGCGTCTCTTCGCCGTCGACCCCGGCACGGAGGAGGCCGAGGCCACCCCGGTCACCACCGACGGCGTCGAGATCGACGGCAGCGTCCTGCGCACCGGCGAGCTGGCCCCGTGGCTCGCCGAGCACGGCGCCGGCCCCCTGGGCGTCGCCACCGTCGACACCTGGGCGCTGGGTGCCGGCTCGGTCGCCGAGGTCGCCCTCGCCGCGGCCGGGGGAGCGGCTGCCTGGTTCGACCCGTCCGAGCTGGACGAGGCCGACGAGAACGCCTTCGCCGCGTGGCTGGCCGACGCGGCCCACCCCAAGGTGTTCCACAACGCCAAGGGCGCCATGCGCGTCTTCGCCGAGCACGGCTGGAGCGTCGAGGGCGTGCGCATGGACACCGCGCTCGCCGCCTACCTGGTCAAGCCCGGCCGCCGCTCCTTCGACCTGGACGCGCTGTCGATGGAGTACCTGCACCGCGAGCTGGCCCCCGCCGCGGCGGCCGACGGCCAGCTGGCCTTCGGAGCGGACGACGGCGCCGAGGCCGAGGCCCTGATGGTCCAGGCCCGCGCCGTCCTGGACCTCGGCACGGCCTTCGAGGGCCGCCTCCAGGAGGTCGGCGCGGCCGACCTGCTCCGGGACATGGAGCTGCCCACGTCCGCGCTGCTCGCCCGCATGGAGCGCCACGGCATCGCGGCGGACCGGCCGCACCTCGAAGCGATGGAGCAGATGTTCGCGGGCGCGGTGCAGCAGGCCGTGAAGGAGGCGCACGCGGCGGCCGGCCACGAGTTCAACCTGGGCTCGCCCAAGCAGCTCCAGGAGGTCCTCTTCGGCGAGCTGGCCCTGCCGAAGACGAAGAAGACCAAGACCGGCTACACCACGGACGCCGACGCCCTGGCCTGGCTCGCCACCCAGACCGACAACGAACTGCCGGTGATCATGCTCCGGCACCGGGAGCAGGCCAAGCTGCGGGTCACCGTCGAGGGTCTGATCAAGACCATCGCGGGCGACGGCCGTATCCACACCACCTTCAACCAGACGGTGGCCGCGACCGGACGCCTGTCCTCCACCGACCCCAACCTCCAGAACATCCCCGTCCGCACGGACGAGGGCCGGGCGATCCGCCGGGGCTTCGTGGTCGGCGAGGGCTTCGAGTCCCTCATGACCGCCGACTACAGCCAGATCGAGCTGCGCGTGATGGCCCACCTGTCCGAGGACGAGGGCCTGATCCAGGCGTTCACCTCCGGCGAGGACCTGCACACCACGGCCGCGTCCCAGGTGTTCGGCGTCGAGCCCGGCGCGGTCGACGCGGAGATGCGCCGCAAGATCAAGGCGATGTCGTACGGCCTGGCCTACGGCCTGTCCGCGTTCGGCCTCTCCCAGCAGCTGAACATCGAGGCGGCCGAGGCCCGGGCCCTGATGGACGCGTACTTCGAGCGCTTCGGCGGCGTCCGGGACTACCTGCGCCGGGCGGTCGACGAGGCACGCGCCACGGGCTACACGGCGACGCTCTTCGGTCGCCGCCGCTACCTCCCCGACCTCAACAGCGACAACCGCCAGCGCCGCGAGGCGGCCGAGCGCATGGCCCTCAACGCGCCCATCCAGGGCACGGCGGCGGACATCGTGAAGATCGCCATGCTCAAGGTGGACAGCGCGCTGCGGGCGGCCGACCTCAAGTCCCGCATGCTCCTCCAGGTCCACGACGAAATCGTCCTGGAGATCGCCCCCGGCGAGCGGGCGGCCGCGGAGGAGATCGTCCGCCGCGAGATGGCGGGCGCCGTACAGCTGAGGGCCCCCCTGGACGTCTCGGTGGGCGTGGGCCCGGACTGGGAATCGGCGGCCCACTAGCCGGCGAGATGCGGGTGCGGGGGGCCTGGGCGGAGGGGCGCTGTCAGCGAGTGAGGGCGCTGTCATCAAACGAGGGGCCATGTCCTCAGGCGGAGGGCGCTGAACCAAGCGGGGGCGCTGAAGCAAGCGGAGGGGTGCTGAACCAAGCGGAAGGGTGCTCAACCAAGCGGAGGGGCGCTGAAGCAAGCGGACGGGTGCTGAACCAAGGGAAGGCGGCCGCTCCGGCCGGCCAAGCCGAGGCCAACGCCCCCTCCGCCGCCCCCGGGCACTCTCCGGCCAAGCCCCGCAGCTCCTTCCCTTCTCCGCCGCGACGGCGATCACCCCCACGACGCAGCCCGGCGGCGCCGAACCCACCGCACCCCTTCCGCCCCACCCCCTACACCCGATCCCCCCCAGATTCGAACACGCGGCCGGCCCCCGGAGGGATCCGTCACAACCCGAACGGCCCCCGCCAAAACGCCCCCCACCCTCCGCAGCCGCAACACTGCGGGCATGGGTATACGCATGCTTCACCGCCGGACGCCCGAGGCAGCAGCCGGGGTCTGGGCGGACACCGCCTCGACGCAGGCCGTGCCCGCCGCGCCGGTGCCGGCCCTCGCGGCCGACGCAAGCACCGCCCGCATCCCGGCCGACCTGGCCACGACCGTCCGCAACGTCCCCAAGGACCTCCGGCGCAGGGTCGCCGGCCGCGCGGCCCGCACCCCCGACTGGAGCCAGTGGGCCGACCTGGCCCGCGGCTATCTCGCCCTCGTCCTCACCATGGTCCCGAGATCACGCCCCAGGCCCACGGTCACGGTCTTCGTCGCGTCCGTCACCGAGCGACCGGCCGCCCCCGGCCCGCATCGACCACCTCGCCCGGATTCCCGGGATCCCCGGGATCAGCGGCCGGACGCCAGACCCTGACCCCGGCGGCGTACAGCAGCAGCCCCAGGACCAGCCCGGCGCCCACCCCGAAGCACAGGGTGGGCACCAGCTCCCACGGCCCCGCGGCCGTACCCCGTCGCTCCCACCACCGCGCCGTCCGCTGCGCCGCCGCGGCCAGCGCGCAGCCGCCGATCACCGCGAGCGCCCAGCACCGGTCCCGCGCGGACAGCACCGGCACCCCCGCCGGCACCCCGTCCGGCGCCCGCCGCAGCGCGCGTACGACGAACACGGCGATCACCACGGCACCCGCCGCCGACGAGCCGTACTGCAACCACGTGAACAGCGGCATGCCCGCCGGACGGTCGCGCCCGATGGCCGGAATCAGCCGTGTGCCCCACCGGTCGTGATGGGTGAACGCGTCCCACACCACATGGGTGAGCGCGCCGAGCGCCGCGGAGGCGTACCACCACCCCGCCGACGCGGCCCGTAGACGCGCGCGGGGCGCGCCGCAGCGCAGCAGGGCGGCCGGCCGGCCCTGCCGGACCCGCGGCAGCAACGCGAGCAACGGCTCCCGCACCAGCAGCCACAGCCCCGCCAGGGCCCAGGCGATGAGCACGTCGACCGTGAGGACCCCGGTGAACGCGTGCGTGACCGCGCCGAATTCCATTCCGCCCGGCAGGACACCGGCCGCGTAATAGGGCATGTCGGGCGCGAAGGAGCCGGCGACGAGCACCGTCGGCACCAGTCGGCCCCGACCGCTCCCGTCCCTGCGGATCGCGGGCAGTACGGCCGCCGCATGGCTGAGCGTGAACGGCAACAGAGCCCCCCGGAGCGGTCGGCGACCCGGAACGCGGCGCCGGTGATCAGGTCAGCCCAGTATGCGTGACCGCCGTCCGGGGCGCGCACGGGCAACAACAGTTGGCCAACCGGTGAAATCCGGGCGCGAACCGGTGCCCCTTCAAAGCAAGTTGTCGTAGGGTCACCTGCGTCGCCGTGCGGGCGCACGGTCGTACACCCATCGCACGGATGGAAAGGCGGAACAGGCGCAACCACAGCACCGGGTCAACCGTCACACCAGAGCGAGGCAGACAGACGGAGACGGACGCACAGGCGTCCACGGGAGGGGTTCACTCTATGGCGGCGCATTTCGGCAGGCGGCTGCGCAAGGGAGCGGCGACCACAGCCGTGGCCGCGGCAGCGGTCGCGGCTCTCTCCGCGTCCCAGGCTCCGGGAGTGACCAGCGAGGACAACGACAGACCGGCGGCGGCCGGCGCCAGCGCCCCCGCGACGGACGGGGCCGCCGACGCCAACGCCACCGGCAACTCGCCGTACTACACGGACCTGCCGCCCCTGAAGAGCCCCAACCCCAGCCCCTCGTCGAGCGCCGGCACGCCCGTCTCCCGTGGTGAGGCCGAGGCCGGCATCCCGGCGACGGTCCTCGACGCCTACAAGAAGGCCGAGGCGGAACTGCGCTCCGCCAAGCCCGGCTGCAACCTGCCCTGGCAACTGCTCGCCGCCATCGGCAAGGTCGAGTCGGGGCAGGCCCGCGGCGGCCGGGTCGACGCCGACGGCACCACCGTGGGCCGGATCCTGGGCCCGCAGCTCGACGGCAACGGCTTCGCGCTCATCCCGGACACCGACGACGGCGCCTACGACGGCAACAGCACCTACGACCAGGCCGTCGGCCCCATGCAGTTCATCCCGTCCACCTGGGCCTGGGCGGGCCGTGACGGCAACGGGGACAGCAAGAAGGACCCCAACAACGTCTACGACGCCGCCCTCGCCGCGGGTCACTATCTGTGCCGCAACGGCTGGGACATGTCCACCGAGAGCGGTCTGCACAGCGCGATCCTCAGCTACAACAACTCGCAGGACTACCTCAACCTGGTCCTGAACTGGCTGGAGTACTACCGCAAGGGCAGCCACTCCATCCCCGACGGCACCGGTGGCATCCCCGAGCACCGCAGCGACGACAACTCCGGCGGCACCACGTCCCCGAAGCCCTCGGACCCGCCGAGGACCAAGCCCCACAAGCCCGGCGGCGACGGCGGAAGCGGCCACGGCGGGAACGGGAACGGCGGCCAGGAGGCCCCCGACCCGAAGCCGCCCACGCCGCCCGCCCCGCCGACGCCGCCCGCTCCGCCGACGGACCCGCAGACGCCCACCGACCTGGTGGACCACCTGGTGGGCGTGGGCACCGGAAAGCTCACCGCGACGGCCGGTGACGCCTTCGCCGAGCCGGTCAGCGTCCGCGCCGAGACCAAGGTCGGCAAGTCCGTCGCCAAGGTCAGGATCCGGTTCACCATCACCGGTGACACGGACGCCACCTTCGCCGGCGGCGAGACCGTGGCCACGGTCGCCACCGACACCAAGGGCATCGCGCTCGCCCCGGCGCTCCAGGCAGGCGAGAAGACCGGCGACTTCAAGGTCACCGCCGCCGTCGTGGGCCGCTCGGTCAAGGGCGTCGATTTCACGGCGACCGTCACCGCGCGTGCCGCCGACACCCTGGCCCGCACCAGTGACACCCCGTTGAGCTGCACGCCGGGCGGCGAGTTCGCCGACCAGGTCCAGGTGAAGGCGACGTACAAGGGCGCCGTCGCGGACAAGGTCGCGGCCACGGCCACGCTGATCACGTCAGCGTCCGACGCCACGGAGAACGACAAGGGTCCCTACTTCAAGGACGCCGACGGCAAGGCCGTACGCACCCTCACCGGCCTCCAGACGGACGACAAGGGTTTGCTCACCCTCCCCAAGATGTACGCCGACGACACCACCGGCACGTTCCTGCTCCGTATCACCACCACGGGCGGCGCCACGCTCACGGTCGAACTGAAGGTCGCCGCCGCCGACTCCTCGGCGGACCCGGCCCCGAGCGCGTCCTCCTCCTGACACACAGCGGCGCACAGGGCGCCCGCCCCGCTCCGGCGGGCGGGCGCCCTTCTTCGTGCGTGCACCGCTGTTCTCATCTCGCCCGCCCGTTGCTACGGTGCCGGACCTGACGGCCCATCAGGATCTGGGGCGTCAGGACACCGACCGTCCGCCGGGAGGCCCTGCATGCGCGCCCTGATCGCCGCCGCGACCGGTCTCGCCCTCGCGCTCGCCCTGGTCCTGGCGATCAGCGCGCTGGGCTCGCCGTCGGGCCGGACGTCCCCCAAGCCGCTGCTGACGACGGTGCCCGCGCACCCGTAGCCGCGCCCGTCCGGAAGGGAGGCCGCCATGCGCCGCAAGGCCGGCCTGGTCCTGCTCGCCTGCGCCGTGTTCTGCGCGGCACTGGCCCCGCTGCTGCGCTGGTACGCCTTCCCCCGCCTGGCCCGGATTCCCGCCGGCCAGTACCAGGACATGGTCCTGGAGGCCCGGAACGCCACCCTCCTCGACTACGGCACCATGCGCGCGAAGAAGGTCCCCAAGGTGACCATCGTGCAGACCCTCAAGGGCGACGTGGAGGCCGCGAAGAAGATCGAGAGGACGGCGGGGCGACCGGTCGTCGTCTGGGACAGCCTGTCCTACGTCCAGGGCCCCGACGGCAAGATGGTCTCCAAGGTGCCCGAACGGTACATCTTCGACGCCCACAGCCAGGACCCCGTGCACGCCACCGGCGAGACGGTCGACGGTGATCCGGTGAAACGCGAGGGCATCGAGTTCAAGTGGCCCTTCCTGACGCAGAAACGGGACTACGAGTACTTCGACGCGCAGACCCGCACCACCACCCCGATCCATTACCGGGGCACCCGGACCTTCCGCGGCCTGACGGTCTACTACTTCGAACAGACCATCCCCTGGACCAAGGTCCCCATGCCGAAGACCATGCCCGTGCGGGGGATCACCCCGGAATCGGTCGCCAGGACCGGCACCACCCGCTGGTACACCACGGTCCGCAGGTTCTGGGTCGAACCCGTCACCGGGGCCCCTGTCTACGGCGAGGAGATCCACCGGGAGGAACTGCGCGGCGGCACCCTGCTCGGCGGTCGCGCCAAGGTCACCGCGTTCGCCGGGCACGTGAAGATGCGCGAGGACTACATCGACCACACGGTCGCCCTGGTCCGGCACAACCGCACCCTCGTCCTGACCCTCACCTCGTACGTCCCCTGGGGCTCCCTCGGCCTCGGTCTGCTGCTCCTCGCCCTCTCCCTCTGGCTGGAGGCCCGCGCCCGCCGCCCCCAGGACCCCGCGCCCGAGCGCACGGAGGAAGCCGAACCGGTCAGCGCCTGAGCCGCGCGTTGGTGTGCCGCGTGGGCTCGGCGGTCGCCGGGTCCTCCGGCCACGGATGCTTCGGATACCGGCCGCGCAGCTCCGCCCGGACGGCCCGGTAACCGTCCGCCCAGAAGGAGGCGAGGTCGGCCGTCACGGCGGCGGGCCGTCCGGCGGGCGAGAGCAGATGCACGAGCAGCGGCACGCCCGCGACGGCCGGCGTCTCCCGCAGCCCGAAGATCTCCTGGAGCTTGACGGCGAGCACCGGCCGCTCCGGGTCCCGATAGTCGATCCGGATTCTGGACCCACTTGGTACGGCGATCCGCTCGGGCGCCAGCTCGTCCAGCCGTGCGCCCTCCCCGCTCGCCCAGGGCAGCAGTCGCGCGAGCGCCTGTCCGGCATCGATCCGGGCGAGATCGGCCCGCCGCCGGGCCCTGCTCAGCTCGGGCTCCAGCCACTCGTCAACGCGCGCGTGGAGCGCCGCGTCGGACACGTCCGGCCACGGCTCACCCAGGTGCGCCCGCAGGAACGCCAGCCGCTGCCGCAGCACCTCCGCGTCCGGCGACCAGCGGAGCAGCCCGAACCCGTCCTGCCGGAGCCCGTCGAGGAGGGCGGCGCGTACGAGGGCCGGATCGGCGCTCTTCAGCGGGCGTACGGCCAGCTCGATCGCCCCCAGCCGTTCGACGTGCCGGGCCACGACGTCCCCGTCGGTCCAGCGCACCTCGTCCCCTTCCGCCAGAAGCGCGCCGGCGGCGACCCGCGCCACGTCCTCGTCCACGGCGGCGCCGAGCAGCACGCGCGCGTGGCCCTTGCCGGAGGGCCGGTCGGCGACGGCCACGACGATCCAGGGAGCACCCCGCAACGCGGACCCCTCGGCCGGCTCCGCCCGAGTCCCGGACGCCATGAGATACGACCCACCGTCCAGCTTGGCGACCCGCTCGGGAAACGCGAGACCGCCAACAAGCCCGACGAGCCTGTCATCACCAGCAACAGCACCGGCACCGGCACCAGTACCAGCACCGGCCCACCGACCCGCCCCGACTGGAGCAGCACCGCCCGAAGAAGCATCCGACGCCCCCTGAGCGTCCGCCACCAGCCCCCGCCCTCGCCCCTCGCCCGGCGCCGTGCGCTCCCGCGCCTCGCCCGGCGCTACGGGGCCCCGCGCGTCGCCCCGCGTCGTACGCTCCCGCGGCTCGGCCGACACGGCGCGGTCCCGCTTCGTGGCCGGCGTCGTGCGCTCCCGCGCCTCGCCCGGCACCACGCGGCCCCGCCCCTCGGCCGACGCTATGCGATCCCGCCCCTCGGCCGGCGCTACGCGGTCCTGCTTCGTGATCCCGGTGGCTGGTCCTGCCTCGGCGTTCGCTTGTGGCTGACAGTCACGGGCGGGTGGGTGGGAGAACTCCGTGGAGACGGACCGCAGCCGCCGTACCTCGGCAGCCCACCGCGACGCGTACGCGTCACCCCCGCCCCGGACCCTCCGCAACGCACCCGCGAGATCATCGCCGTACTCCCGCGGCACCTCCTCCGAGAGCAGGGCGACAACCGGCGCCCCCGCACCGGACGTGTCGAGCAACGCCCGCCCCAGCCGAGGGTGCACTCCCAGCCGAGCCAACCGCGCCCCGACCTCCGTGGCCCGCCCGGCGGAGTCCACCGCGCCCACGGCCGCCAGCACCTCCCGCGCCGCCGCCATCGCCCCGCCCGGCGGCGGATCGAGCAAGGCCAGCCCAGAGGCGTCCGGATCGCCCCAGCAGGCCGCCTGAAGGGCGAACGCGGTCAGGTCGGCCACCTTGATCTCCGGCGCCGGGAAAGCCGGCAGACGGCCGTCCTCGGCCTCCGTCCAGCACCGGTACACCGCACCCGGCGCCTCACGCCCGGCCCGTCCCGCCCGCTGCCGCCCGGCCGCCCGGGACGCCCGTACGGTCGTCAGCCCGCTCAGCCCGCGCGCGTGATCCACCCGCGGCTCCCGCGCCAGCCCCGAGTCGACCACCACCCGCACCCCGGGCACGGTCAGCGACGACTCGGCCACGGACGTCGCCAGCACCACCCGGCGCCGCGCCCCGGGCGCCAGCACCGCGTCCTGCACGGCGGCCGGCGCCCGCCCGTGCACCTGGAGCACGTCCACGTCACCGAGATCCCCCAGCAGCCCCGCCACGCGCGCGATCTCGCCCACGCCGGGCAGAAAACACAGCACGTCCCCGGCCCGTTCGGCCAGCGCCCGCCGAACCACCGACGCCACATGGGCCAGCAGCGCCGGATCCACCCGCATCCCGTGCGGCGGCCGTACCGGACGCGCCGGGGGAGCCCACACGACCTCCACGGGATGCACCACGCCCGCCGCCTCGACCACCGGTGCCCCGCCGAGCAGCCGAGCCCACCCCTCGGCGTCCGTGGTCGCCGACGCGGCCACCAGCCGCAGCTCCGGCCGCAGCGCCTGCCGGACGTCCCACAGGAAGGCGGCCGCCGTGTCCGCGTCCAGATGCCGCTCGTGGCACTCGTCGAGGACGACGACGTCCACCCCGCCCAGCTCCTGGTCGCGCTGGAGCCGTTGCAGCAGGACACCGGTCGTCACGACCTCCACGCGCGTGTGCCGCCCCACGGCCCGCTCGCCGCGCACCGTGAAGCCGACGCTCTCGCCCGGCTTCTCGCCCAGCAGCCACGCCATGCGCCGGGCCGCCGCCCGCGCCGCGATCCGCCGGGGCTCGGCCACCACGACCCGCCGTTCGGGACCGCCGGCGACCAGCCCCGCCAGCACCAGCGGCACCAGCGTCGTCTTGCCGGTACCGGGCGGCGCCACGAGAACGGCGGTGCCGTGCCCGTCCAAGGCCTCGGTCAGGGCGGGAAGGGCGCCGCGCACGGGAAGGGCGTCCAGGGCGTCGTAACGGATCACGCCCCTAGTGTCGTACGCCGCCCCACATGTCTTTCACGCGCGCGTGAAAGACATGTGGGGCGCGCTGCACGCGCGCGGAGCGCTCAGTCCCTACCCCCGGCCTTCGGCCGAGGGCACCCCCGTCTCGCTTCGCTCGCACACGAAGATCGCCGTGCCCGGGATCAGATTCCCGCGCAGCGGCGACCAGCCGCCCCACTCCGAGGTGTTCCAGGCCGGCCACTCCGGCTCCACCAGGTCCACCAGCCGGAAACCGGAGGCCACGACGTCCCGCACCCGGTCGCCGAGCGTCCGGTGGTGCTCCACGTAGACCGCGCGGCCCTGCTCGTCCTGCTCCACGTACGGCGTGCGGTCGAAGTACGACGAGGACACCGACAGGCCCTCCGGGCCCGGCTCGTCCGGGAACGCCCAGCGGATCGGATGCGTCACCGAGAACACGAACCGCCCGCCCGGCCGCAGCACCCGGTGCACCTCGCGCAGCACCAGCCGCGGGTCGGCCACGAACGGCAGCGCGCCGTACGCGGAGCACGCCAGGTCGAAGGAGGCGTCCGCGAAGGGCAGCGCGCCGGCGTCGGCGCAGACCAGCGGGAACGATCCGCCGATCCGCAGCGCGTGCTGCAACTGGCGGTGCGAGAGATCCAGGGCCACCGGACGCGCGCCCTGGGCGGCCAGCCAGCGCGCGCACTGCGCCGCGCCCGCGCCGATCTCCAGGACCGCCTTCCCCTTCAGCTCCTCCGACGGGCCCAGCAGCTCGGCTTCCACCTCGTCCAGGCCCTCGGGGCCCCACACGAAGCGGTCGTCGCCGAGGAACGAGCCGTGCTCGATCTGGTACTCGTCGGCGTTGCGGTCCCACCAGCCCCGGTTGGCCCGCGCGCTCTCCGTGACGTCCGCGTCGCGCCGCGTGGCCTCCGGCTCGAACCCGTCCGGCCCCTCCGGCTCGTGCACTTCCGGCTCTTGGATGATCGGCTCCCTCGTCGTACTCTTCCGTCCAGCCCGCCGGGGGTCCGTACGGAAGGGCTCCCGCAGGCCTGCGTGGCCTGTTGGGACGTTTCTTCTGCCGGGTATGCGGCGATCTGCCCCGGGTGTGCGCCTTCGCGCATTGACCATGTCCGGCTGCCCCCGTATGCTACAAGTTGCGCTGCGGGCCTGCGCACCTCAGACGTAGCAGGCTGCGCTCGCATCTGTTGTATGTCCCCTCGGTTGTCGAGGCGCCACCGGGCACCCGGTGCTCAAAGTGGCGCTTCCTTGGCTGTCCGGCTTCTACAGAGCGAAACGGGCTCCCGGCGTAAGCAGTACCTACGACTTCAATGTCCGTACCGGAGCCCTTTCCCACATGACGAGCAGCACCGAGACCACCGCCACCACCCCGCAGGTAGCGGTCAACGACATCGGTAACGAGGAAGCCTTCCTCGCAGCGATCGACGAGACGATCAAGTACTTCAACGACGGCGACATCGTCGACGGCGTCATCGTGAAGGTCGACCGGGACGAGGTCCTGCTCGACATCGGTTACAAGACCGAAGGCGTTATCCCGAGCCGCGAACTCTCGATCAAGCACGACGTCGACCCGAACGAGGTCGTCGCCGTCGGTGACGAGATCGAGGCCCTTGTCCTCCAGAAGGAGGACAAGGAAGGCCGCCTGATCCTCTCGAAGAAGCGCGCCCAGTACGAGCGTGCCTGGGGCACCATCGAGAAGATCAAGGAAGAGGACGGGATCGTCACCGGTACCGTCATCGAGGTCGTCAAGGGTGGTCTCATCCTCGACATCGGCCTCCGTGGCTTCCTCCCGGCCTCCCTGGTCGAGATGCGCCGCGTTCGCGATCTCCAGCCGTACGTCGGCAAGGAGCTCGAGGCCAAGATCATCGAGCTGGACAAGAACCGCAACAACGTGGTCCTCTCCCGCCGTGCCTGGCTGGAGCAGACCCAGTCCGAGGTCCGCCAGACGTTCCTCACGACCCTCCAGAAGGGTCAGGTCCGTTCCGGTGTGGTCTCCTCGATCGTCAACTTCGGTGCCTTCGTGGACCTGGGTGGCGTCGACGGTCTGGTCCACGTCTCCGAGCTGTCCTGGAAGCACATCGACCACCCGTCCGAGGTTGTCGAGGTCGGCCAGGAGGTCACCGTCGAGGTCCTCGACGTCGACATGGACCGCGAGCGCGTCTCCCTGTCGCTGAAGGCGACCCAGGAAGACCCGTGGCAGCAGTTCGCCCGCACCCACCAGATCGGCCAGGTCGTGCCCGGCAAGGTCACGAAGCTGGTGCCGTTCGGTGCGTTCGTCCGCGTGGACGAGGGCATCGAGGGTCTGGTCCACATCTCCGAGCTGGCCGAGCGCCACGTGGAGATCCCGGAGCAGGTCGTCCAGGTCAACGACGAGATCTTCGTCAAGGTCATCGACATCGACCTGGAGCGTCGTCGGATCAGCCTCTCGCTGAAGCAGGCCAACGAGTCCTTCGGTGCCGACCCGACCGCGGTCGAGTTCGACCCGACCCTGTACGGCATGGCCGCGTCCTACGACGACCAGGGCAACTACATCTACCCCGAGGGCTTCGACCCGGAGACCAACGACTGGCTGCCGGGCTACGAGAAGCAGCGCGAGGAGTGGGAGCGCCAGTACGCCGAGGCGCAGTCCCGCTTCGAGCAGCACCAGCAGCAGGTCATCAAGTCCCGCGAGGCCGACGCCGCTGCCGCGGCCGAGGGTGGCGAGGCTGCGGCTCCGGCCGCGACCGGCGGTTCGTACTCCTCCGAGGGCGCGGACACCTCCGGTGCGCTGGCCTCGGACGAGGCGCTGGCCGCGCTGCGCGAGAAGCTCGCCGGCGGTCAGAGCTGATCGCTAGCCGCTGGGCTTAGCCGATAGTCGGCTGAGGGGCCGTACCTTTCGAGGTGCGGCCCCTCGGTGTCTTCCGGGGCGGGCGGGTCGTGGTTTCGGCTGTGGGTCCGTTGGGGTTGGGCGCGCGGTTCCCCGCGCTCCTCAGGGGGTCACGGGGATGTTCGTGAGCCCCTTGCCGCCTGTCACCGTGTTGCTGCTGTAGACCGTTGTCCGGCAGTCGGTGCCGTAGTTCGTGACGTTGATCGCCAGGCGGGTCGCCCCGGTGGCGGTCGTCAAGTTTGATGTGTTGCCCTTGAAGACCGTGCCGCAGCCCCAGCCGGACTGCTGGGTGTGGGTCTGGTAGCCGTCGTTGCTGGTGGCGGTGCCGGTGTTGTCCTGGACGAGGACGTCGTTGCCCTTCACGTCGACCCAGGAGTCGTCGTAGTTGGCGCCGGTCAGGCCGCTGCCGTCGAAGGTGTTGCCGATGATCCGCGCGCCGGTCGTGCCCTCCTTGATGTCGACGTTCTCGCCGCCCACGCCGGGACCGATCGTGTTGTTCAGGATCTGGATGCGGTCGCTCTTGTCGGTCAGCGTGTTCGCGGTCCCGACGTAGACGCCCTCGCCCATGCCGCGGCCGTCGTTCCCGGTGGCGTAGATCTTCGAGTTCCTGATCACGCCGTCCGTGCTGGAGGTGCGGAAGTGCACGCCCTCCATGGCCAGGCCGTGCACCGTGACGCCGTCGACCACGACCCCCTTGGCTGCGTCGATCATGATGCCCTTCTGGCCGCCGGTGACGGTCACGCCCTCGACCGTCCAGTAGGAGGCGCCGTTCAGGTGGAGGCCGTAGCCGCCACCGGCGGTGAGTACGGCTTCGGGGGAGCCGGTGAGGGTGATAGGGGCGGACGCCGTGGCCGGCGTGGTCGCCTTGAAGTTGCCGGTGTACGTGCCGTCCGCCAGGTGGATCGTGTCGCCGGGCCTGGCGGCCCCGAGCGCGGTCTTCAGCTGAGCCGCGGTCGTCACCTCGATCGTGGTGGCGGCCGAGGCCGGGCCGGTGCCGGTCAGGAGCAGTCCGCCGGTGGCGAGGGCCGTGGCGAGCAGGGAGGTGAGCGGCGTGCGTATGCGCATGGGGTTCCTTCCTGTCCTGCACTTCTTGCACTTCTCATACATGAACGACAATCGGCATGCTGAACTGGGCTTTCGTGAAGGTACGGACCAGGTGACGGGTCGTCAAGGTGTCCCGCAGGAGATCGCTGATCAGCGGCGTGTCGCGGGAATTCCCCTGTTCCGGGGCGCGTTGTCCATGGGGAACACGAGGAGGAGCGGTCACAGTGCTTGATCCGCAGGGTTTGTACGCATGGGAGCCGAAGGGCCTGGCCGTGGTGGACATGGCGCTCGCCCAGGAGTCGGCCGGCCTTGTCATGCTCTACCACTTCGACGGATACATCGACGCGGGTGAGACCGGCGACCAGATCGTCGACCGGCTGCTCGACTCGCTGCCCCACCAGCTCGTGGCCCGGTTCGACCACGACCGGCTCGTGGACTACCGCGCCCGCCGGCCCCTGCTGACCTTCAAGCGGGACCGCTGGACCGACTACGAGACCCCGACCATCGAGGTCCGCCTCGTCCAGGACACCACCGGTGCCCCGTTCCTGCTGCTGTCCGGGCCCGAGCCGGACGTGGAGTGGGAGCGGTTCGCGGCGGCGGTACGGCAGATAGTGGAGCGACTCGGTGTGCGCCTGTCCGTGAACTTCCACGGCATCCCCATGGGCGTCCCGCACACCCGCCCCGTGGGCCTGACCCCGCACGGCAACCGCACCGACCTCGTCCCCGGCCACCGCAGCCCCTTCGAGGAGGCGCAGGTGCCCGGCAGCGCCGAGTCGCTGGTCGAGTACCGCCTCATGGAGGCCGGACACGACGTCCTGGGCGTCGCGGCGCACGTCCCGCACTACATCGCCCGTTCGCCGTACCCGGACGCCGCGCTCACCGTCCTGGAGGCCATCACGGCCGCCACCGGCCTGGTCCTGCCCGGCGTCGCGCACGCGCTGCGCACCGACGCCCACCGCACGCAGACCGAGATCGACCGGCAGATCCAGGAGGGCGACGAGGAACTGACCGCGCTCGTCCAGGGCCTTGAGCACCAGTACGACGCCGCGGCGGGCGCCGAGACCCGGGGCAACATGCTCGCCGAACCCGTGGAGATCCCGTCGGCCGACGAGATCGGACGCGAGTTCGAGCGCTTCCTGGCGGAGCGCGAGGGCGACAACTGACCTCCGCCGGTTCCGCCGGCAGCGGCAGGGCCTAAGCTTCCGCTCATGCTGACAGTGGGCCTGACCGGCGGGATCGGCGCCGGCAAGAGCGAGGTGTCGCGGCTGCTCGTGGAGCACGGGGCCGTGCTGATCGACGCGGACCGCATCGCGCGCGAGGTCGTCGCGCCCGGCACGCCCGGTCTCGCGGCCGTGGTCGACGCCTTCGGAGCGGACATCCTCGCCGCCGACGGCAGCCTCGACCGGCCCCGGCTGGGCTCCATCGTCTTCGCCGACCCCGAGAAGCTCGCCGTCCTCAACTCGATCGTGCACCCCCTGGTGGGCGCCCGCTCCCGCGAGCTGGAGAGCGCCGCGGCCGACGACGCCGTGGTGGTCCACGACGTGCCCCTGCTCACCGAGAACGGACTCGCCCCGCTCTACGACATCGTGATCGTCGTGGACGCGAGCCCCGAGACCCAGCTCGACCGGCTGGTACGGCTGCGCGGGATGACCGAGGAGGACGCACGCGCGCGTATGGCCGCACAGGCGACCCGCGAGCAGCGCCTGGAGATCGCGGACATCCTGATCGACAACGACGTACCCCTGGACGCGCTGAAGAAGCGCGTCGCCGAGGTCTGGGACGACCTCGCACGCCGGGCACGGCAGGCAGGCGTGCGCGGTACGAAGGACACGGACGGCGCGGAGAGCGCGGACGGCGCGGAGAACGCGGACGGTACGGAATAGACCGTACGGAACAGCCGGTATGGAATAGCGGCCCGGCTCGGGGCGTTGAAGGGCGGGAGTGAGGGAAGGACTCTGCCGTGCCCGAGACCAGCGGTTCCACCGGACGTACTCCGGAAACGCATGTCATCGACTTCCGTGCCGCCGAGCAACTGCTCAACGCGCGGGACCCACGGGGCGCGGTGAAGCTGCTCGACGGAGTCATCGCCGCGCATCCCGAGAACACCGCCGCCCGGCTGCTCCGCGCGCGTGCCTTCTTCGCCGCCGCGCAACTGCGTCCCGCCGAGCTGGAGTTCACCATCGTGCTGGAGCGCGAGCCGGACAACGCGTACGCGCACTTCGCGCTGGCCCGCACCTACGAGCGCCAAGGCCGCCCCGAACAGGCCAAGCGCCACTTCCGGCTGGCGGCGGCGCTGGACCCGAATCCGCAGTACCTGAAGGCGGCACGCTTCGAGGAGTGACGGTGAGGGACCGGGCAGGCGTCTGCGGGGGAGGGGCGGCGGCTCGGCGGAGACTTTCGGCAGAGGGCCGCGCGTGACGGATGCCGGCGCGCTGCGGGTGAAGGTGACGGATGCCGGGGAGCCGAGGGTGACGGAAGTCGTGGACCGGCGTCGACCGTCACGGATGGCGGTGTCCCGGTGGCCCCGGACACGGCGGTCCACCGTCCGGCGGCCGGTACGGCGGAACGTCTCGGCCCGGCTGGTAGTGCGGGCCCTGCCGGATGTGCCGGAGGATCACGGTCATGTCGACGGTGACCAGCAGCCACAGCACCCCGCAGGCCGCCGCCCAGCCCGGGCGCCCGGCCAGCGCGAACGCGGCCGTGCCGAAGACCGCCCAGCCCAGTCCCCACACACTCAGCCAGAACCGCGCCCGCAGTGCACTGCGCGCGGTCGCCGGTTCACTGCCCGTACGCATCGGATCACCATTCCTGTCTGCAACGTACTCTTCGACGACGACGCGCATCAACACTCGACGAGGCGACGCGCACCCTCGATGAGGGGCGTACGGTGACGCCGTCCGTCGGGGCCGAAGGGGGAGTGTCCGTGCTGCCGGACGCCGACGACCTGCCCGAACTGCTCCTCGACCTGGCCGTGCCGCACGAGGACGTCAACGAACTCGTCACCCAGTGGCGCAGGCTGACCGGCGACCCGGGCACGCTCCGACTCCTGGCGGAATGCGTCGAGGAACTGCTCCGCGAGCCGGAGGACACGGGCCGCACACCCGAGTTGCCCGACCTGTTCGCCTCGGCTCCGGCCGATCTGACGGACACCTTGGCCGTGCACGTCTTCCTCGCCGCGCTCCCGCACACCCGGGCGTACCACCGGTCCCGCGGCATCCCGGCCGAGATCTCCCGGCGCACCCTGGCCGACCTCGGCCGCCAGCTCGCGGTACACCGCAGGCGGCACGGCCGGGCCGGGGTGCAGTCGCGGCGCTGGCTGGTCCGGCACTTCCGCGGCGAGCTGTACCAGTTGGGGCGGCTCCAGTTCGAACGCGCACGGCTCAGGGATCACGACGCGCGGATGACGGCGCCGACCGGACTGGACGCGGCGCCCGGGACGCCCTGCCTGAACCTGCACGTCCCCGACTTCCACGGCCCGCTGACCCCGGCCGCCTGCGACCGCTCCGTGGCGCTGGCCCGTGAGTTCTTCGCCCGGTACTTCCCCGAGGAGCGGCCGGTGGCGGTGCTGTGCCACTCCTGGCTGCTGGACCCGCAGTTGCGGCGGTATCTGCCCGCCGACTCCAACATCGTCCGCTTCCAGGAACGGTTCCGCGTCGCCCGGGAGGAGAGCGAACCGGCCGACACCGAACCCGTCCAGTTCGTCTTCGGGGACCCGGACCTGCCGGTGGCCACGCTGCCCCGCCGGACGTCCGTGGAGCGGGCGGTCGGGGACCATCTGCGGGCGGGCGGTCACTGGTACATCGGGCACGGATGGTTCCCGTTCCGGACTGAATAGCTCGAACGAGTGAACTGACAAAGGGTGGGAACGGGCGTGCGGAGCCCGGCCGTTGTCCGGGCATGAGGATCGAGACGCGTGAGGGATACGAGGGCACGGGACCGGGAGCCATCACCCCGGACGGCTGCGCGGTCGAGCTGTACGCACGGCTGCCGGTGGGCGAGGAGCCGGACATCATCGCCGCGGCGGTACCGGCCGGCGCGCACATCCTGGAACTCGGCAGCGGGGTCGGCCGGGTGACCCACCCGCTGCTGGAACGCGGCTTCACGGTGACAGCGGTGGACGAGTCCGCCGACATGCTGGCCCGGGTCCGGGGAGCGCGCACGATACGCGGCTCCATCGAAGACCTCGATCTGGGCGAGACGTTCGACGTGGTGATGCTCGCGTCGTTCCTGGTACACGCCGGTGACGAGGAGGTGCGCAGGGGGATGCTGCGCACCTGCGCCCGGCATGTGGCGGACGGTGGCTGTGTGCTGATCCAGCGGGAGGGCGCGGACCATCACACCAACGTGCCCAGAGAGAGGGTCGACCCGAGCGGCTTCACCGTGCGGATCGCCTCGGTGGAGCCCGTCTCGGAGGGGGTGAACTCGGTCCACGCGGAGTATGTGTTCCCGGACGCGATCTGGACGCAGACGTTTCTCTCCAGGCCGCTGACGAAGGAGCAGTTCGAGTCGGCGCTGGCGGAAGCGGGACTGGAGGTGGACACGTATCTGACACCGGACGGGATGTGGGTCCGGGCGGTGCCCTCGGCGTAGCCACCTCCGCTCCTGGACACGGTTGGCTCACAGGGGCGACGGGTGGCGATCATTCTCGGCCGGTGGGGTGTCGGCCGATGAGTTCTCGGCCGTCGGCCGGTCTCCCTAGGTGACAGCAATCGGGACCGCTTCACCAGGAGACCCCCATGTCCGAGACCACCGCTCCCGTCACCTCCACGAGGACGCCCGCCACGGCCTCCGCCGGCGTGCTCACCGGCCGGGCGCGCGGAGCCCGGGTCGCCCTGCGCGTGGTACAGGTGCTGCTCGCCCTGTTCTACGGCCTCGCGAGCGCCCTGCCCAAGCTCATAGCGCACCCCACGGCCGTGGAGTCCTTCGACAGAATCGGCTGGGGCAGCGGGGCCATGTACACCATCGGCGCGCTCGAACTCGCCGGAGGGATCGCGCTGTTGATCCCGGTGATGGAGTCCGTGGCGGCGATCGCCCTCAGCGCGCTCATGGTGGGGGCGTTCATCGTCCAGATCACCGCCTTCGACGGCCAGAACGCGGCGATCCCGCTGATCCTGATCGCACCCCTTGCCCTGATCGCCTGGACCCGCCGAGCACACAACGGAGACCTGGTGCGGCTGCTGCGCCGACGGTGACGGGGTGACGGTGCGTGCGGCCGACTGGGCGGGGGACTGTGACTGACGGTAACCGTGGCGGCCGTCGGTGGGGGGTGGGGGCGTCGGCGAGGGGTGGATCTTCGCCGGTTCCGTGAGTTGGTGGGTGGGGGGAGGGAGGGGCGGGAGAGGGAAGGGTGGGGGGAGGAAAGGGCGGGTCGGTTCGAGGTCGGGCGCGGGGCTCGCGGCTCACCGTTTGTGGGCGGTCGGGGTCGCGTCGGCTCACCGCCCGCGCGGCCGTCCTCCCGAGCCGGCGGAACCTCCTGAGCCGCCGGAGGTGCCGCGTCCACCGGAACGGCCGGAGCCACCGGAGCCCCCCGAGCCGCCGGAGGTGCCGCGCCCGCCGGAAGTGCCGGAGCCGCCGCGTTTGCCACGGCCGCCGGGGCCGCCGGGTCCGCTACGACCGCCGGACGGGCCGGGGCCGCCCAGTTCGGTCAGGCCGGGGAAGCCCGCGGG
The DNA here is from genome assembly GCF_055564375.1 of Streptomyces sp. NPDC029138. Lineage (NCBI taxonomy): Bacteria > Bacillati > Actinomycetota > Actinomycetes > Kitasatosporales > Streptomycetaceae > Streptomyces > Streptomyces sp. NPDC029138. The sequence goes on along the minus strand of NZ_JBVHWM010000004.1, from coordinate 85,503 downwards.
GATGCCCGGGCCGGCGAGGCCACGGAGGCGTTCCAGTTCGCGGCGGTCGCGCTTGGTGGGGCGACCGGTGCCACGGTCGCGAAGGCCGGCGGGGGCGACGGCCTCGCGGGGCGGGGGCGGAGGGGAGTTGTCGATGTAGCACTGGGCGGCCACGGGTGCGCCGACCCGCTTGCGGATCAGGCGCTTGACGATCACGACCCGTTCCCGGCCCTCGTGTCGCAGCCGTACCTCGTCGCCGAGGCGCAGGGAGTAGGCGGGCTTCACCCGCTCGCCGTTCACCTGCACATGCCCGCCCCGGCAGGCGGCGGCGCCGAGGGAGCGGGTCTTGATCAGGCGGACGGCCCAGATCCAGCTGTCGATGCGGACGGTCTCGCCGTTGGAGGGTCCGGCGGCCTCGGCGGCGGCCACCGCAGCGGCGATCTTGGGATCGAGCGGTTGGCCGGCGGGGGCGGGGGCGGCTGCGCCCGGCTCGCCGGTTCCCTCGGCGGTCCCACGGTCCACGTTCTCGTCCGCATCATCGGAAGCCATGCACCGACCTTAACGCCACGGGCGCGCGGACCCGGAAGCGTTTTTGCACCCACAGTGGGCACCCTGCACCCTTCGCCTCACCAGCGGAGCGGTACCGGTGCGGGTGGGACCACAGTGCCGGTGCCGATGCCGGTGTCGGTGTCGGCCCCCCGCCAACCACCCCCAGGTCTCACCCCGCCCCTCCCCCACCCCCGGCGGACCACCCCCCAGGGCATACCGTGGCCGTATGGACGACAGCAGTGCTCTCGCGCGGCTCGATCGGCGCGTTGCCGACTGTCGGGCGTGCCCTCGGCTGGTCGGATGGCGTGAGGAGGTGGCCCGTACGAAACGGGCCGCGTTCGCCGACTGGACGTACTGGGGGCGGCCGGTGCCCGGATTCGGGCCGGCCGACGCGCGGCTGCTGATCATCGGGCTGGCTCCGGCCGCGCACGGCGGCAACCGCACCGGCCGTATGTTCACCGGGGACCGTTCGGGAGACGTGCTGTACCAGGCGCTGTACGACGTGGGACTCGCCTCGCAGCCCACTTCCGTCAGCGCCGACGACGGGCTCGAACTGTACGGCGTACGGGTCACGGCACCCGTGCACTGCGCGCCGCCCGCCAACAAGCCGACCCCGGGTGAGCGCGACACCTGCCGCCCCTGGCTGGTCCAGGAGCTGACGCTGCTACGGCCGACCCTGCGGGCCGTGGTCGTGCTCGGCGCCTTCGGCTGGCAGGCCGCGCTGCCCGCGTTCGCGGAGGCGGGCTGGACCGTGCCCCGCCCCCGTCCGGCCTTCGCCCACGGCACCCGGGTCGCGCTCGACGGCCTGGACCTCTTCGGCTGCTTCCATGTCAGCCAGCGCAACACCTTCACCGGCCGGCTCACGACCGACATGCTCCGCGAGGTACTGGGCAGGGCGGCGGAGGCGGCCGGGCTGCCGTAGAGCTTGCGGACGCGGGCGTTCCTCAGGCGGTGTCCGCCTCGGTGCCGGCGGCGTGTGCCGGGTCCGAGCCGAACAGGTGCCGTACCGTGGAGCGGTAGTTGGCGCGGACGTGGTCGAGGGCGTGGGCGCGGGCGCGGCCCGGGTCGTCGGAGGCGATTGCGTCGTACAACTCGCGGTGTTCGGTGAGGAGTTGGGGCCACTCCTCGTTCCGCCGGGTGAGCCAGCGCAGGCGGCCAGAGGGCATGGGGACGGCCGACCGGGTGAGCCGGAACTTACGGCTCCGGGACCGGTGGGGCGGGCGCACGGGCACCGGACGTGACCGTTACGGGCGCCAGGCGTGACCGTCGTGGGCGCCAGGCTGACCGTCACGGGCACGCCTGGCGCAGCGTCAGGAAGCCAGACGGAGCGTCAGGAGGCCAGATACGGCGTCAGGGAACGGCGGACGGGAACGTCAAGGGCGCCAGACGTACCGGACGTCCGGCTCCCGCTCCTCGTTTCCGCTGCCGTCCGTGTACTCGGCTGCGACGAAACCGTGCCGCTCGTAGAAGCGGTGGGCGGGCTTGTTGACCTGGAAGGTCCACAGGCTGAGGCCCTGGGGACTGCGTTCCTTGGCCAGTGCGACGAACCGGTCCCCGATGCCCCGCCCGCGCCACTCCGGACGCAGGTAGAGCTGGGACAGCAACTCCCCGTCCAGGACCATCAGGCCGACCACCCCGGCCCCGGCCGCCTCGGCCACCCAGGTCTCCCGCACCGCCACCACGACATCCCGGATGTAGGCCCGGACCTCGTCGTCGGTGTGCGGCCGGACGACCGTCGGCAGCGCGGCGTCGAAGGAGCGCAGATAGACGTCGGCGGCGGCGCGGGCGTCCGCCGCGACGGCGCGGCGGACTACGACCGCTTCCGTCATCGGCCGTCTTCCGTCCGCTCCGGCACCACGGCGGTGGCCGTGATCTCGACGAGCTGACCGGTGTAGCCGAGGCAGGCGACGCCGAGCAGCGTGGAGGAGTGCGGGCCCGTGCTCAGCCCCGAGGCCTCCACGACCTCCCACACTGCGGACAGCACCGAGGGCTCGTTGCTCACGACGTACACCTCCGTCGACAGTACGTGTTCCAAGTCGCTTCCGACGACACGGAGTTGTTCCCGGAGGTTGGCGATCACCTGCTCGGCCTGCCGTACGGGGTCGCCGGGGCCGACGATCTCCCCCTGGGCGTCGAGCGGCACGGCCCCGGCCAGGAACGCGAGCTTCGTGCCGGCCTCGACGACGGAGGCGTGGGAGTAGGTGGGCGGAGGGAAGAGGGCGGGGGCGGTGACGCGCCGGATCACGGAAAACGGCTCCTCGAACGACAGCGAACGACAGCGAACGACAGCGAACGACAACGAAGGACGATGAAGGACGATGAGAACGATGAAGGACAACGAATGGCAGCGAACGACAGCGGATGACGACGGTCGGCGGACAACTTTCCGATGATCGGACCTCCTCCCCCCTGCCCGCATCCGAATTACGCGCGCGTCCAGGCACCCGCACACGTGCTCGCCGGAATTCCAGGAGCGGACTTCGGCGTGGTTGCGCCAGGCTGAGGGCATGCCGCAGTCCTCCGACGCCGACTTCCTCGCCACCACCGCCGACCGCCTGGCCGCCCTGCCCACCGTGCGGGCCGTGGCCCTCGGTGGTTCCCGGGCCGACGGCACCCACCGCCCGGACAGCGACTGGGACCTGGCCGTCTACTACCGGGGCCCGTTCGACCCGGACGATCTGCGTGCCCTCGGCTGGCCGGGCGAGGTGTCCGGCATCGGTGGCTGGGGCGGCGGTGTCTTCAACGGCGGGGCCTGGCTGACCATCGACGGGCGCCGGGTCGACGTGCACTACCGGGACCTGGACGTCGTCGAACACGAACTGGCGGAAGCGGAGGAGGGCCGCTTCCGGGTGGAGCCGCTGCTGTTCCACCTGGCCGGTATCCCCACCTACCTGGTCGTCGCCGAACTGGCCCTCAACCAGGTCCTGCGCGGCGACCTCCCGCGTCCGGCCGCCTACCCACCGAAACTCCGCCGCACCGCCTTCGACCGCTGGTCCGGCACCGCCCGCGCCACCCTCTCCTACGCCAAGGCCCACCACGCCCCCCACGCCCGCCTCACCGAAACCGCCGGCGCCCTGGCCACAGCCGCCACCCAGTCCGCCCACGCCGTCCTCGCGGCCCGCGGCGCATGGGTGACCAACGAAAAGCGACTCCTGGAGCGTGCCGGGCTGCGGGGGATCGACGTGGTCGTGGGTGCGCTGCGGGCCGAGCCCGGCGCCCTGGCCGATGCCGTGGCCGAAGTCGAGGACATCATCGCCGGGGCGTTGCGTTCATAAAGAAACCACACACCTCCGGCACCTTTCACCTGCCTGAAACGTGAGCGCGTCGTTCGGGTGGGGAACGCGATCTACCGTGGAGATACATCCACCGGCCACCGTCGTCCGAAGGCCCACCCTCGCCCTCGTATGAACAGGAGCCCCGTGTCGCGGCGTGCTGCACCCCTCTGGCTCGCTCATGCCTTCCGTGCCCAGCGCGGTCCCGTTCCCTGGAGTGCCGTGTGCCGGGGGGCGCTTGCCGCCGGGCCGTTGTTGCTGAGCGGGATGGCCGGCGGGCAGACGGCCTCGGGGGTGCTCGCAGCCATCGGTGCGATGCTCGCCGGCATCAACGACCGGCCCGGCAGCCGGCGCGCGTCCGTGAAGCGGCTCGGGGTGCCCGCGCTCGCCGGTGCGCTGGGGCTGCTCCTCGGTACGTACGCCGGGCAGGGCCTGGCCGCCGTACCGCTGACCCTGGCGCTCACCGCGCTGGGGCTGGTCGCCGGCGGCATCAGTGCCGTCGGGCCCGTCGCCTCCGCCGCGGGCACGCAGCTGCTCGTCGCCGCGGCCATCGGCGCCGGGATGCCGGCTGCCGAGAGCGGCTGGCAGCGGGCCCTGGCCTTCCTGGCCGGCGCGGGCTGGCTGCTGGCGCTGCGGCTCGCCCTGCCCACCCCTGGATCACTCGCCGGTGACTTCCGGTTCGACGGGGAGCGGGACGCGGTCGCCGACGTGTACGACGCCATCGCCGCGCTCCTCGACGCCGTGGGCGGGGAGCACGCCGGAGCCCGGCGGGCCGCGCTGACCGCCGCGCTCGACCACGCCCAGGACGCCCTCGCCGGACCCCGGCTGCGCCGGTACGCCGGCTCCGCCGCCGAGCGCCGGCTGCACGCCCAGTTCGCGGCGGCCCTGCCCCTCGCCGAGGCCGCCACCGCCCTCTACTGGGCGGGAGAACCCGTGCCGGCGCGCGCGGCGGAGGGGCCCCGGCGGCTCGCCGCCGCCGTCCGTGGCAGCACCGGCACCGGCCCGCTGCCCGCGCCGCACCGGTCGGCCCCCGCCCTGCGCGCCCTGGACGACGCCCTGCTGCGCGCCGCCGACGCCTTCGACCGGGGCGAGGGCGCCCACCGCGGACTGCTCGGCCGCCGCCGGGGCCTGCGGCACGCGCTGCGGGCCGCGCTGGGGGCCGGCGGGCGCGAGTACGGGCTGCGCGTCGCCCTCTGCTTCGGCGCCAGCGCCGCCATCGCCCAGGCCCTGCACCACGCCCGCTGGTACGGACAGCACGAACACTGGTACTGGCTGCCCGCCACCGCCGTCTTCCTCGTCAAGCCCGACCTCGGCCCGCTCGCCTCACGGGTGCTGTGCCGGGCCGCCGGGACCGTGCTCGGCGCCGTGGTGTTCGCCGGCTTCGCCGCGCTGCTGCCCCACCCGGCCGGGCTGGTCGTGCTGGTGGCGGTCTGCGGTGCGGTCATACCGGTCGCCACCCGGCACTTCGCGGCGCTCACCGCCGCCGTCACCGTCCTCGTCCTCGCCCTGGTCATGGCCGGCGGGGAGCCGCAGGCCTCGGTGAGCCGGATCGGCGAGACCCTGCTGGCCTGCGCCCTCGTGCTGGTCGTCGGGCATCTGCCGATGCCGGGGGAGCGGGGCGGCGGGGTACGGGCCCGGCTGGCGGCGGCCGGTAGCGCCGCCGACGCCTATCTCCTGCACGTCCTCGGCGAGTCCGGCGACCGCGCCGAGCGGTGGGCGCTGCGCCGGGAGGCCTACCGGACCCTTGCCGAGGCCCGGTCCGCCATCGCGCTCGCCGCCGCCGAACTGCCCGCCCTCGCCCGGCACACCGAGGGCACGGACGCCGTCGCGGAGGTGCTGGAACGGCTCGTGGACACCACCACGGCCTGCGCCGTACACCTCGACGAGACCGGCCGGCTCACCCCTCGGCACCTCCGCCGACTCCGCGAGGCACTGGGGGAGCTGGAGCGGCGGGGGATGCGGGTACCGGTATCCGCGGCGGCGGCCGCGTAGCCGTCCCGACCCGGCCGGCCAGGCCACCCGTCCCCGCCCGGCCGGCCAGTTCACCTGTGTCCGCTCGGCTGGCCAGGCCACCCGCCTCCGCCCTGCCGGCCAGTTCACCTGTGTCCGCTCGGCTGGCCAGGCCACTCGTTTCCGTCCGGTCGGCTAGGTCACGTGTGTCCGCTCGGCTGGCCAGGCCACTCGTTTCCGTCCGGTCGGCTAGGTCACGTGTGTCCGCTCGGCTGGCCAGGCCACTCGTTTCCGTCCGGTT
>NZ_JBVHWM010000004.1:0-79353 GCF_055564375.1 Streptomyces sp. NPDC029138 | reverse complement strand
CGGCTAGGTCACGTGTGTCCACCGGGCCGGCCAGGCCACCCTTCCCCGCCCGGCTGGCCAGACTGCCTTCCCCCACCCGGCTGGCCAGACCGCCCTCCCCCACCCGGCCGGCTAGGCCACCCGTATCCACACCGGAGCGTGGTCCGAGCCGGGGGTGTCCCGGCGTTCCGCCGGGTCCGGGCCGATCGACGGCAGGTGGGGTGGCGGGTCGGTGGGCAGGCCGGTGCCCGCCTCCGTGACCCGGTGGGCCAGATGGTGGCTGACCAGGACGTGGTCGATCAGTTCGGGGCGCCCGGAGTCGATCCGGGAGTAGCGGCGGTCGGCCGGTATCAGCGGGGCCACGTCCCACAGCCGTACCGCGTCACCCTGGTCGGGATGGTCGTACCCGGGCGTGCCGATCTCGGAGCCGGGCGGGCCGAGCAGGAGCTGTGTGGTGGCGGCCCGCACCTCGTCGTTGAGGTCGCCAAGCACGGCCACGTCCCGGTTCCCGCCGTCGCCCGCCAGCAACTCGTCCGCGAGGGCCCGCAGGGTGGCGGCCTCGGCGGCGCGGCGGTAGAGGGCGTACGCCCCGTACCGGGCGCGTTCGCCCTCGTCGTGGGGGAAGAAACGGTTCCCGGGATAGCTGAGCAGCTTGGACTTCAGATGGGCGACCGCCACCGTCAGCTCACCCGCCTCGGTGTCCGTCGCCACCGCCAGGAAGCCACGGCCGGCCCCCGCCTCCGTCGCACCCGAGTCGTCCGACTGCACCGGGCGCAGCCGCGCCGGGAAGCCGGCCGTGTCGGCGACCACCCGCGGCTCGGTACGGCTGAGGAAACCGACCCGTATCCCGCGCCCGTCGGGATGCGCGGACAGGACCGCGTACCAGTCGCCGCCCAGCAGACCGGCCAGATCGGCGAGCGCTTCCGGGTCGCCGACCTCCTGCACGCCGAGCAGCACCGGGTCGAGAGCGGTGATCACGCCGGCGAGCGCGGCGAGTTTCGCCTCGTAGGCGGCCTTGTCGCGGGGGCCGTACGGGCCGCCGGGACGGTAGAGGTTCTCCAGGTTCCAGGTGCCGAGGAGCATGCCGGGCTCCTTTCAAGGGCTGCGGACAGGGCCCCGGACACAGGCCCCAGGGACACAGGGGCCGCGGACGGGCCGTGATGAGGCCAGGGTGCTCGCCCCGCGCGCCGCGCGCGAGGGCTGTGAGCCGGATGCGTGGTTCGGCTCACATCGCGGTACGACAGGACCGTACGTTGGACTCATGAGTGCCGTTGGGCCCCTGAGCGCCGCTCCCGCCGACCTGATCGTCACCGACTGCACGGTCCTCACCCATGGCGAGGGGGATGAGGGGGAAGGGATCGGATTCCGTCAGGACGCCGCGATCGTCGTCCGCGACCGTGTGATCGACGCGGTGACGACGGCCGCTGCCGTGCGGGACGTGCCGGCCGTGACGCGCATCGAGGCGCGCGGGCAGGTCGCGCTGCCCGGGCTGATCAACTGCCATACGCACGCACCGATGGTGGCCCTGCGCGGCCTCGCCGAGGACCTGCCGACCGAGGAGTGGTTCAACGACGTCGTCTGGCCCGTGGAGACCAACCTCACCGCACGGGACGTGGAGTTGGGGGCGCGGCTCGCCTGCGCAGAGATGATCCGGGGCGGGGTGACCTGCTTCGCCGACCACTACTTCCACATGGACACCGTCGCCGCCGTCGTCGCCGAGTGCGGCCTGCGCGCCCACCTCGGCGCGGCCTACTTCTCCAGTCAGGGGCCGCGGGCGCGGGAGGCGTCACTGGAGTTCGCGCTCCGGCGGCGCGGCGCCGCCGACGGCCGGATCACCACGGCCCTCGCCCCGCCCGCCCCCTACACCTCACCGACGCCGACCTCACCGCCACCGCCGACCTCGCCCGTGCGCACGGCCTGCCCGTGCACATCCACGCGGCCGAGAACCGCGACCAGACCGACACCAGCCTCGCCCGGCACGGCCTCACCCCCATCGAGGTCCTGTACCGCACCGGACTCCTCGGCACCGACCTGCTCATCGCCCACGGCACCGGAATCCTGGAGCGGGACCTGCCGCTGCTGGCACGCACGGGCGGCCGTACCGCCGTGGCCACCGCGCCCCGCGGCTACCTCAAGTTCGCCTGGCCGACGACCACTCCGGTACGGGCCCTGCGCGCGGCCGGCGTCCCCGTCGGCCTCGCCACGGACGGCGCCGCCTCCAACAACTCCCTCGACGTATGGGAGGCTATGGCGCTGACGTTCCTGATCCAGAAGTCCACCGAGGGCGACCCGCGCTGGCTGACCGCCCGTCAGGCCCTGCACCACGCCACGTCGCAGAGCGCCCGCGCGGTCGGGCTCGGCGACCGGGTCGGCACCCTCGCGCCCGGTCGGCGCGCCGACATCATCCTGGTCGACCTCACCGGCCCGCACACCCAGCCGGTCCACGACCTCGCCGCCACCCTCGTGCACAGCGCCCGCGCCGCCGACGTCCGCACGACCGTCGTCGACGGCCGCGTGCTGATGCGGGACCGCGAACTGCTCACCCTCGATGTACCTGCGGTCGTACGGGAGCTGACGGACCGGCTGCCCGCGCTGACCGCACGCGACCACGGGCGACGCCTCCAGGAGTACGACACCTGAACCTGAGCCCGCTCCTGGCCGAAGGCCGGACAAGGATCGGGTCTGGCTGGAAGCCGGGCAAGACTCGGGTCTGGCCGAAAGCCGGGCAGGGTTTGGCCGAAAAATTCTCCGTGCCCCGCGATGAGTTCCGCTTCCGCCGACAGTCACCACCCTGAACCGACCGTCGGACAGGAGGGCACATGTCGCATCCGGAGATCGTCTCTCGCGAGCAGTGGCGCGCGGCGCGCGAGGAGTTGCTGCGCAAGGAGGAGGCGGTCAGACGGGCGCGCGAGGTACTCGGCGCCGAGCGGCGGCGACTGCCCATGGTCGAGGTCGACCCGGAGTACGTCTTCGAGGGCGGCGACGGCAAGGCCACCCTGCTCGACCTCTTCGAGGGGCGGGCCCAGTTGGTCGTGCACCACTTCATGTTCGCCCCGGAGTGGGAGACCGGCTGCCCCTGCTGCGCTGCCTTCCTGGACCAGGTCGGCCACCTCGCCCACCTGCGCGCCCGGAACACCTCCTTCGCCGCCGTCTCCCGGGCGCCGTTCACCCGCATCCTGCCGTTCAAGGCACGGATGGGCTGGGCGGTGCCCTGGTACTCCTCGGCACCCGGCGACGACAACCACGACGCCGACCGCGAGGCCGACCGCGACGTCGACCGAGACTTCAACCGTGACTTCGAGGCCACCGTCGAGTCGGGCGGCGAACTGGTGGAGCGCCCGGGCCTCAGCTGCTTCCTGCGGGACCACGACCGGGTCTTCCACACGTACTCCGTGTACGACGACGGGCTGGACGGCCTGGGCACCACCTCGGCCCTGCTCGACCTGACCGCGCTCGGCCCCAGCCCGGCCGGAAGCGAGAGACTGCGGCTGCACGACGAGTACGACTACTGAGCCGGACGCGTACTGAGCCGGACGCGTACGACTGCTGATGCTGAGGTGTGGCTGTCGACACCAAGTGTTCGGTTGTCGGTACGGAAGGTGAGGTTCGTGTCACAAGGTGAACGGATCCTCACGGTCCGCGCCGACCCGGTGTCGACAATGTCTCAGTCCCGTCACTGAGCGAGGCGTTTCCCATCTCCAGGGCGTTAACTCCTACACGTACAACGCTTTCTGGAGGTGCGAGATGGTGAACGGGCGAACGGTGCTCGAACGCTTTCCCGCCGGTGGTCCCCGGGGCTCCTGGCCCGCGGAGGAGTTCGCGCACGCGCGGCGACTCGAAGGCCTGCCCGCCGAGGTCGTCATGGACCTCGCCACGGACACCTTCCTGGTCATCGTCCGCGGAGGCGAGACCGTCGAATGAGCCGGTCCATGGGGCTCAGGCCGGCTTCGGGGCCGGCACTCGCGCCGTGAACTGCTGCGCCTGGAGGGTGTACAGCTCGGCGTAGACACCGCCTCTGGCCAGCAGCTCATCCGGGGTGCCGGACTCCACCAAGCGCCCGTGCTCCAGCACATGCACCAGGTCGGCATGCCGGACCGAGGCCAGCCGGTGGGTGATCAGGACGACCGTCTGCCCACCGCCCGCCAGCGCCCGGATCTTCTCGAACACCTCCAGCTCGGCCCGCGCGTCCAGCGCCGCCGTCGGCTCGTCCACGATCAGGATGCTCCCGCGCCGGTAGGCCGCCCGGGCGATGCCGAGCCGCTGCCACTGTCCGCCGGACAGCTCGTGTCCGCCGCTGAAGTTCCGGGCCAGCAGGGTGTCCAGGCCGCGCGGCAGATCAGCGACCACGTCCTCGGCGCCCGCCTCGGCGATCGCCGTGGCCAGCCGCTCCTCGGTCATCGGCGCGGTGGAGCGGCCGACGGCCACGTTCACCCGGGCGGTGAACGGCCAGCGCTTGAAGTCCTGGGCCACCATCGCGATGCGCTCGGCGAGCAGCCGCCGGTCGGCCCGCGCCGCGTCGACGCCGTCCCACAGAATCCGGCCCCGGTCCGGCGTGTACAGCCCGGCGAGCAGCTTGACCAGCGTGGTCTTGCCCGAGCCGTTCTCGCCGACGAGCGCGATGATCCGGCCGAGGGGGAGGGTGAGGGTGACGTCGTCGAGGGCGGGACGGGGGGTGGTGCCGACCGGGGGATTGCCGGTGGGGTGCGGGTCGGTGGGGTGCGGGCCGGTCGGGTGCGGGTCGGTGGGGTGCGGGTCGGTCGGGTGCTCGCCGGTCGGTTGCTCGTCGGCCGAGTGGGGGACGGCCGCAGGCGGGGCGGCTGAATGCTGGTCGGCCGGGTACTGGTCGGTCGGGTGCTGGTCGGCCGGATGCTGGCCGGTCGGGTGCTGGCCGGCCGGATGCTCGTCGTGCGGGTAGCTGAAGGTGACGTTCTCGAAGCGGATCTCCTTCGGGTCCTCCGGCAGCGGCTCCCCGCCCACCGGGATGGCCCGCTCGGCCGCCGCCGCGTACAGCCGCTTCAGATCGCCCACGAACAGGGCCTCCTCGTGCAGCTGGTTGATCTCCAGCACCAGCGTGTCCAGGCTCGCCGCACCGGTACGGATCGCGATCACCGCCGTACCCGCCACCGACAGGGCCATCGCACCGGCCAGCAGCAGCGCGCCCAGCGTCGCGTACGTGGCGAGTGTCGCGAGGCCCGTCCAGGCAGCGGCGATCAGACCGGTCCGCGCGGCCAGCCGGGACAGCCGGGCCTGCTCCGCCTCCGCGGTCTCCGACATGGACCGGAAGTGGCGCAGCAGGAACGGGCCCACGCCGTGCACCCGGATCTCGGGGGCTGCGGTCGGCTCGGTGAGCAGGCTGCTGATCAGCTGGCCGGCCCGGGCGTGCTGCACCCAGGTGTGGAAGGACTCGTAGCGGCGCCGGGCGTTGGTCAGCGCGCTCCAGGCGCTGGGCAGGGTCATGGTGATCAGCAGGGGCAGCAGCGCCGGATGCAGCACGGTGAGCACGCCCGCCGCGGCGACCAGCGAGATCATCGCGTTGATCACCCGGGTGCTGTAGCTGATCATGTGCCGGGCGGACCGGGCACCGTACTGGGCCGTGTCCAGCAGTTTGTGGAAGGCGTGGTCCTCGATCGCGGCCAGCTCGACGTTCGCCGCCCGCTCCAGGTACAGCTCGGTCGCCACCCGCTCCACCTTGGGCTCCAGTCGTCCGGTGGCGTAGATGGAGGCCGCCCGCAGCAGCGCGGCGACCAGCGTCACGACGGCCATCACGACCAGGGCGGGGGCGGCCGCGCGCAGCCGCTGCGCGATGTCCGGGCCGGTGAGCAGCTTGCCGAGCGCGTTGTTCACAGCCAGCAGACCCACCGCCTGGGCCACGCCCCGGCCCGCCTCGGCGGCCAGCACCACCCGGGCGGCCCGCTCGTCCGCCTGCCGGGCCAGCCGGAGACTGGACGCCAGCATGCCGGGCAGCCGGGTCATCATCGCCCGGAAGGTCAGCGCGAGGAAGGCGTCCGCGTGCTGGTTCCAGCCCATGTCGTACCGCAGCGGCCCGCCGAACAGCAGCCGCTCCGACGTCGACACCACCGGCTCGGCCGCCTCCCGGTTCTTCCTCACCGTGACCTCCCGGACCCCGACGGAACGGCCACTATTCCGGCCGGGACCACGGCTCGGCAGGGCGTGAGCAGACGCACGAGGGGCGCGGAGGGAGCACGGCTCGCGTGAGCGGCGCAGTCGGTGGGCGCCGGGTGGCGTGGTGGGTGGCGCGGCGGGTGGGCGCCGGGTGGTGCGGTGGGTGGGCGTCGGGTGGGCGTCGGGCGGCGCAGGTGTGTGACCTGGCGGGGGCTGGGAGGGCTGGGTGGTGTGGGCTGTGGCTGGGACAGGGCAGACGGTAGCGCTGGGACGGCAGTGGCTACGGCGGAGACGGCGGCGCTACGCCAGAGCGGCTGCGGTGACGGGGACGCCAACGGTTGCACCGAGACGCCAACGGCTACGCCCGGACGCCAACGCTTACACCGGGACGGCAACGGGCTACGCCGAGACCGCCCGCGACCAGTCCGGAGTCGTGCCCGTCACCCGGCACAGGGCCAGGTAGAGCGGAATCGGCGGGGTGTACGGAACCGTGCCCTCCGGGTGGTGGATCAGCCGGGCGGTGCCGGTGACCAGGGCACCGACGGCGTAGTGGGCCGGGGACGGCCAGGGCAGGGCGTAGTCGGAGTCCGACGGAACGATCCACCACCAGTGGGAGCCGTCGGCGTACACGCATCCCACCCGTGGCAGCCGAGGTACGACGAGCGGGCCGAGGCGGTCGGGTACGGCGACGGCGTCGCAGCCGAGCGGGGCCGTCATGCCGTCCGGCAGGGACAGACGGCGGGCCGGATCCGGGGTCGGGCGCCGGCGCTGTAGGCGTACTAGGGTGTTCAGGCCGAGGGCGTGCTCCTGGCCCGTACCGGTGACACCGGGCCGCTCGACGCCGGTCACGGTCGCTCCCCGTGTAGGTGGGGCGCCGAAGCGCCGTGCGGACGCTGCTCCGGTTCCATGGGCCGGTGCTGCTCCGGATGCCCATCCAGCGGCCGGTACTGCTCCGGATGCGCAGCGTGCAGGTGCTGCTCTGCTACTCCGTGCCGATGCTGCTCGGGCGGCCGGTGCAGCGGTTGCCCGGCGGGGAGACGCCGATGCTGCCCAGGCTCCCCCGGCCCCACCTGCCCCGGTGCCCCCACCCCGTACTGGTCAGGAGTCCGCCGTTGCTGCTCCGGTACGGCGTCCCGGTGGTGCTCCGACGCCGCGTCCCGGCGCTGCCCCGGTGCCGTACTCCCATGCTTCCCCGGCGGCACCCGCCTGCTCGCCTCGGCCGGCTGGTCGTCGTCGGAGTCGTCCGGGCGGCCCGGCTTGGGGCGGGCGCCCCAGCCCAGGTCGTCGCGCGGCTCGGTCGTGTCCGGGGCGGCGGTGTCCGGGGCGCCGGCGTCGGTCTGGCGGGGCAGCTCCGCCCAGACCAGCAGCCCGGGGCCGTGCTCCTGGGCACCCCAGGCCCGGCACAGCGCGTCGACGAGAAGCAATCCCCTCCCGTGCTCCTCGTCAGGTCGCTGCGGAGACGGGTGGGGTTCGCCGGGAGCACAGCCCTCGTCGCGTACGGCTATGCGCACCATGTCGTCGTGGTCGTGCAGTTCGCACACGACCCGGCTGCTCGCGGTGTGCACGATCGCGTTGGTGACCAGCTCGGATATGACGAGGGCCGCGTTGTCGCAGGTGTCCGCGCACACCGCCCAGCCGGACAGCCGAGCGTGCGTCAGGCGTCTCGCCTGGGCGGCGGAACCCGGATGTGCGGCCAGTTCGAAGCGGAACCTGCGCTCGGCAGTGCTCCCCCGGGAGGTCGCTGCCTCCCCCACGTTCGAACCGGCTCGCGCGGGGGAACCCCCATCGGCACCGAGACCGGAACGGTCGGCGGCGGCGTCTGTTCCTAAAGGCGCGGACGGAATCACGCCTGCCACTATCTCCCTGCCATGGACACTTGGCAAGAGTCACTCTGAAAATTGCAGAGTGCTGTGTGACTCGGTCAGGGCTCGTGGCACACTGCTCGCAACAGCACGTCGCGCGGCGCCAATTGGAGTCGTCGGAGGTCCGGCCCGATCTTCGAATGAACCTTCGAATGGCGCCGCAGGGCTGTCAGCGAACTTTCGGTGGAGGTGGGAGCGTGAGCGAGCCGCGGTCCGCGCCGACGGTGGGCCAGGTGGTCCTCGGCCGGCGCCTGCTGGACCTGCGGGAACGCGCCGGACTGAAGCGCGAGGAGGCCGCCCGCGTCCTTCGTGTCGCCCCCGCCACCGTCCGCCGCATGGAGATGGCCGAGGTCTCCCTCAAAATCCCGTACCTCCAACTGCTGCTGAAGGCCTACGGCGTCCCCGACGACGAGGCCGAGCTCTTCGTCCAACTGGCCGAGGAGGCGAACAAGCCCGGCTGGTGGCAGCGGTTCCACGACATCCTCCCTGGCTGGTTCTCGATGTACGTCAGCCTGGAGGGCGCGGCCGGCCTCATCCGCTCCTACGAACCGCACTTCGTCCCCGGCCTGCTCCAGACCGAGGACTACGCGCGCGGGGTGCTGAAATCCGGTGCCATCGGCCAGACGAGCCCGGACGACATCGAGCGGCATGTCGCGCTCCGCATGCAGCGCCAGCAACTGCTCACCCGTCCCGACGCCCCCCGCTTCTGGGTGGTGATGGACGAGACCGCCCTGCGCCGCCCGGTCGGCGGCCCGGAGGTGATGCGCGCGCAGATCGACAAGTTGCTCGAGGCCACGAAGCTGCCCCATGTGACGCTCCAGGTCGCCCCGTTCGCCAACGGGCCGCACCCGGGGACGTACGGGCCCTTCGTGCTGTTCCGATTTGCCATGTCAGAACTGCCGGACATGGTCTACAGCGAGTACCTGACCGGCGCCGTCTACCTCGACGCGCGCACCGAGGTGGCGACCCACCTGGAGGTCATGGACCGCATGGCGGCGCAGGCCGCTACGGCACAACGCACGAAGGAGATCCTCCGGGATCTCCGCAAGGAGCTGTGAATGGATCGCATCAAGCCGCGCGGACGCGTCTACAACGGCATGCCCGCGCGGGAGTTGGGCAGCGAGGGGTGGCACAAGCCCTGGAGCGGCGGCAACGGCGGAAACTGCCTGGAGGCGATGAAGCTGGCCGACGGCCGGATCGCGGTACGCCAGTCGACCGACCCGGACGGGCCGGCCCTGATCTACACGACGGACGAGATGACCGCGTTCATAGAGGGAGCCAAGGCGGGGGAGGCCGACTTCCTGCTGTCCTGACCTTGACGGTGTGTTGTTTCTAACCCAACTTCCTTATCGCAATGCCAACCTGCACCAGTTGAGGGCGCCCGGCGGATTCTGGACCTCGGCAGGCCGGGCGCCCTTTCCCATGTCTCCCCCCGAGGAGTCGGCGGCGGCCGTCGAGAAGCTCAAGGCCGCCGACGTCACCCTCATCCTGCGTTCCCGCGATGAGTTCGCCCGCTTCTTCACCGGCCTCGACTTGGCCGACCCCGAACGTCACCCCGGCGGCAGCACCTCGCAGAGCGCCTCCAGCGCGGCCCCGTAGGCGTGTTCGGCCGGAGCCGCGTACCCCACCACCAGTCCGTCACCGGCCTCCGTCGGACTCCGCGGATGCCGGAACGCGGCGAGACCGTCGAGGGCGACACCCTGCCACGCGGCGGCCTTCACCGTCGACCGCTCCGTGCCGGGCGGCAGCCGCAGCACCGCGTGCAGCCCGGCCGCGATGCCCGTCACCTCGATGTGCGGCGCCTGAGCGGCGAGCGCGGCGACGAGCCGGTCACGCCGGCGCCGGTACCGCTGCCGCATACGCCGCACATGACGGTCGTACGACCCACAGGCGACGAAGTCCGCGAGAGCGAGCTGGTCCAGCACGCTCGCCCACCCCTCCCGCTCGCCCTTCGCCGCCAGAACCGGCTCCACATACCGCTGCGGCAGGACCATCCAGCCCAGCCGCAGCGCCGGTGACAGGCTCTTGCTGACCGACCCGATGTGGATGACCCGCTCCGGATCAAGCCCCTGAAGTGCGCCGACGGGCCGACGGTCGTACCGGAACTCGCCGTCGTAGTCGTCCTCCAGCACCACCGCTCCCCGCGCGCGTGCCCAGTCGATCACCGCGGCCCGGCGTTCCGGATGCAGTGGGCCACCGGTCGGGAACTGGTGCGCGGGCGTCAGCAGCACGGCCCGCTCGCGCCCGAGCGCGTCCACCCGCGCGCCGTGCTCGTCCAGCGGCAGCGGTACGGTGCGCGCGCCCGCCGCCGCGAGCAGTTCCCGGTGGAACCCCAGCCCGTACGCCTCGACGCCCAGTGGACCGCGCAGCACCCCGCCCGCACCCGGTCCGTCCCGGCTGAAGAGAAGCCGCAGCGCGTGCGCGAAACCCGAGCAGATCACGATCCGGTCGGGTTCGGTACGCACCCCACGCGCGCGAGCCAGATACTCCGTCAGCGTCTCCCGCAACTCGCGGCGCCCCGCGGGATCGCCCGGCCCGAACGCCTCGCTCGGCGCCGCTTGCAGCGCCCGGCGGTACGAGGCCGCCCACGCCGCCCGCGGAAAGGCCGACGCGTCCGGCGTCCCCTGCCGCAGATCGTGCCGCGGCCCGCGCGCACGTAGCGGCGACTTCACCGGCGTCCGCACGGCGTGGCGCGGCGGCTCGGACCTCCCCCGCTGCCCGAAAGGCGTGGGAGGTACAGCCGCGGCCACCCGCGTCCCGGAACCCTGCCGGGCGGTCAGCCAGCCCTCCGCGACCAGCTCGGCGTACGCGTCGGCCACCGTGTTGCGGGCCACCCCCAGATCCGCGGCGAGCGACCGGTACGGCGGCAACCGGGTGCCCGGCGCAAGTCGGCCGCTGCGCACGGCCTCCCGCAGCGCCCTGGTCAGCGCCGCCCGCCTGCCACCCGGTCCCGACAGCTCCAGGTGCAGGTCCGCACCGATCCGCTCTGCGGAATTGACCCACGATTCCGTCATGGAAATGCACCCTATAGTCGGTCTTTCCGGCGCCTAGGTTGGAGCCATGACGACGAACACGACCACCGCGACCGCCACCCGGACCACCGACCTCACCAACGGCATCGCCACGGCCGAGGCCGCACGCACCCGCCTGGACTTCGCGAAGGCCGCGCCGAAGGTCTTCCGGGCGATCGTCGGCTTCGACGCCGCCGCCCGCCGGGGCCTCGATCCCGCTCTGGTCGAACTGATCCAGATCCGCGCCTCCCATCTCAACCACTGCGCCTACTGCCTGCACATGCACACCAACGACGCCCGCAAGGCCGGCGAGGACGAGGACCGGCTCCACATGGTCGCCGTCTGGCGCGAGGCCCGGCACTTCTTCACTCCGAAGGAACAGGCCGCCCTCGCCCTGACCGAGGCGGTCACCCTCGTCGCCGACGGCGGAGTCCCCGACACCGTCTACGCCGAGGCCGCCGCCCACTTCGAGGACCAGGAACTGGCCCACGTCCTCTCCCTGATCCTCACGATCAACACCTGGAACCGCGTGGCCCTGGCCACGGGAAAGGTGGCGGGCACGGACGAACGCACCGCCGGCTGACGGCAGCTGCCACCGGTTCCCGGCCGCACCGGTCCTGACTGCACCCCTGACCGCGTATCAGGCCACCATCGGCCGATCCGTGGGCCGGATCGGGGCCGGGAGCCGGGAACTGCCCGTCAGGTAGCGGTCGACGGCCGCCGCGACCGCCCGCCCCTCCGCTATCGCCCACACGATGAGCGACTGCCCGCGCGCCGCGTCCCCTGCCGCGAACACTCCTGGGGCGTTGGTCGCGAAGCCGTCGTCCCGGGCGATCGTGCCGCGCGGCTGAAGCGCCAGCCCCAGCTGCTCGATCATCCCGTCCTTCTGGTCGGGCCCGGAGAACCCGAGGGCGAGCAGCACCAGGTCGGCGGGGAGTGTCCGCTCGGTTCCCGGCACGGGAAGCCGCTGCTCGTCGACCTCCACCAGATGCAGTGACCGTACATTCCCCCTCTCGTCTCCCGTGAAGCGAAGCGTGGACGCCGCGAACAGCCGCGCGTCCGCGTCCGCCGCCGGTGCCGTGCGCAGGTCCCGCGCCTCCTCGTGCGCGGCCGACAGCCGATAGATCTTCGGGTACGTCGGCCACGGCTCGGTGTCCTCGTCGCGCTCGGCACCCGGCTGGGCGTAGATGTCCAGCTGGGTCACGGACGCGGGCCCCTCGCGCACCGCGGTGCCCAGACAGTCCGCCCCGGTGTCCCCACCGCCGACGATCACGACGTGCTTGCCGGCGGCCGACAGCGGCGAAACCTCCAGATCCCCCTCACACACCCGATTGGCCAGCGGCAGATACTCCATCGCCTGGTGTATCCCGTTCAACGCACGGCCCGGCACCGGAAGTTCCCGCCACGCCGTCGCACCCGTGGCGATCACCACCGCGTCGTACCGGGACCGCAGCTCGTCCGCCGGCACATCCCGACCGACCGCCGTCGACGTGCGGAACTTCGTCCCCTCGGCCCGCATCTGCTCGATCCGCCGCTCCAGGTGCCGCTTCTCCATCTTGAACTCGGGGATGCCGTACCGCATCAGCCCCCCGATCCGGTCGTCCTTCTCGTACACCGCGACCGTGTGTCCCGCCCGGGTCAGCTGCTGTGCCGCGGCCAGCCCCGTGGGTCCGGAACCGATGACGGCGACCGTCTTCCCGGACAGCCGCTCGGGCGGCCGGGGCGGGGTGAAGCCCTCCTCCCACGCCCGGTCGGCTATCGCGCACTCGACGTTCTTGATGGTGACCGCCGGCTGGTTGATCGCCAGCACGCACCCCGCCTCGCACGGCGCCGGACACAGCCGCCCGGTGAACTCCGGGAAGTTGTTCGTGGCGTGCAGCCGGTCGCTCGCGGACCGCCAGTCCTCCCGCGCGACCAGGTCGTTCCACTCGGGGATGAGATTGCCCAGCGGGCAGGCCTGGTGGCAGAACGGGACGCCACAGTCCATGCAGCGGTCGGCCTGCTTGCTGATGATGGGCAGCAGCGCGCCCGGGACGTACACCTCGTCCCAGTCCCGCACCCGCTGCTCGATGGGCCGCCGCGGCCACTCCTGGCGCGGCGTGGTCATGAACCCCTTGGGATCGGCCATGGCGTCTTCCTCGCGTACGGGCACCGGAGGCACCGGGTGTACGAAGGGCCGTGCGTCATCGGGCGGCACTCTTCCGGCCACGATACGTCTCCGCCGACGCCCGCGCAGAGTGGCGGACAGCGCTTTCTCCCGGGGCGGGCAGTGCTCGGCGGGCAGTGCTCTCCCCCGGGACCTCGTGCTGCCGGGGCGGCTCAGACGAGGGCCAATATGTAGACCAAGGCCGCCGCGGCGGAGGCGACGGTCCGGACGTGGTTCCAGAACGTCCACTCACGCACATACGCCGGCCAGTACACGGCGGCCTCCGGCGCCCCCGGGGTGAGCCGGGCCAGCCGGTCGTTGCGGGGCACGTTCGCCACGATCGTCAGCCCGAACGCCCCGACCAGGTACAGCGCGCTGCCCAGCAGCAGTTCCACCTTCCCCTCGTCCGGCCACACCACGAACGTCACCACCGCGATCAGCGCGCTCAACGCCGCCGTTCCGGCGAACACGGTCATGAAGGCCGGCCGCACCGCCGCGACGTTGATCGCGTTCATCGCCGCCACGCCCTGCGCGGGCGGCAGCGCCGCGAGCCCCCGCATCACGAAGGTCGAGAACCCGCAGAAGACACCGGCCACCATCCCGGTCCCGACAATGCCCACCACGACCAGCACGAAGAACGGCCCGTCGATCATCTCCACGCCCCCATTCCGTCCGACCCGGACCGTCGCCCGGCACCGACATCGCCCTCACTCGCCGCCGCAACGCATGGAGCTGCGGGCACGTCTCGGCTGGCCGCGCATCTCCCCGCGCCCCTCCGGGCGCACGCCGCGGCTGCGGGCAGCCGTGCCGCTGGGGTGGCACGGGTGGGCGCTGGGGGATACCCCCTCCGGGGGAAGCATCCCGCCAGCGCGGGGAAGCGTCCCCCATCCCCAGCCGAGGCCCTCGGTCGCGCACATCCTGTCCAGCCTCCCCCCCCGTATTCCTCATCCCGCACCCGTCAACCCACGTCCTCCTCCCCGACACCCTCCCACCCACGCAACACACTCTCCACGGCCCCCGCGATCCGGCGCCGCGCCTCATACCGCGGTACCCCGCTCATCAGCAGCTGGTCGTACGCCGTGTCCACATGCCGCACTCCCGCCACGACCGCCGAGATCAGCGCCCCCTCGGTCAGCGCCCGCCCGGCCGCGCTGCGCCCCACCCGCCCACTGCCCCGCACGGACGCGTGGGCCGCGATCGCCCGGGCCCGCTCGGCCGGACAACCGGGGAACAACCGAAGGATCTCGGCCGCGAACGCCGCCGCGAACCGTTCGTCCTCCGCCGCCCTGCGCCGCGCGTCCCGTGCCCGTCGCCGACGCCGGGCCTCCGCGTCCGCCAGGCAGCGGGCCTCGGCCCGGGCCAGCGCGGCCTCCTCCACGAGCACCCCCTGGCGTTCGTAGCGGCTCTTGCGCCGGTTGAACCGCACGACCACCACCGACAGCGTGCTCTCCTCCCGCGACCTGCGGGTCAGGGCCGTGTCACCGCGCGGCAGGAACACCAGGTGCCCGAGGTCGGCGCAGTCCAGGCAGCGGGGTGCCCCGTCCTCCAGGACCAGCAGCGACAGCGGACCGCGCCGGCAACCGGCACACCGCTTGCGCTTCAGCGGCTGGATGACGACAAGCCGACCGGGGGAGTGGGGAGTCGCGGGAAGCGCCATACGCGGTACTTTCCCCGCCACCGCCCAGGCCTCCCACGCCCGCCTACGCCGTTTCCCCGTCCGCCGGTTCCGCTCTCCGCACCCCCTCCTGTGCCACCTCACGTGCCGCCCCCGTACTTCCTCCTCGTCTTCCGTCCGCCGGAACTACCCCTTCTCCTCCCGCAAGTTGAACACCGACACCCGCGTACGGTGCCGCACCGGTTCCTCGATCTCGTCGACCACCGCCACCGCGAGATCCGCGTACGACAGCCACGGCTCACGACCGTCCCCGGGCAGTCGCTCCCCGCCGAAGCGGTACCGACCCGTCCGGGTGCCGCCGTGCTCCAGGTGCCCGGCGGGCGTCAGCATCACCCAGTCGACCGGCCCGTCCCCGCGTTCCCGCAGCCGGTGCAGGCCCGCGGTGTGCGCCAGCGCGAACGGCCGGATCTCCGGCGGGAACGCGACCGGGTCGTCCATCACCGGCCGCCCGTCCGCGCCGAGCAGGTTCGCCCCCAGGCCCACCGCGACGAGCCGGCCCACGCCGGCCGTGGCGAGCCCGTCCAGCAGCGCGTCCGCCGCCTTCACGAAGAACCCGGGGTCGAGCGTGTCGAAGCCCTGCTCCGGTCCGCTGAACGGCGAGACGGCGTGCACGGCCCCGGCATGCCCGGCAGCGGTCCCGGTGACCGACCCGGGATCGGTGACATCGCCCCGTACGACCGTGACACCCTCCGCTTCGAGATCCGGATACCGCGCCGGATCCCGCACCACGGCCGTCACCGCGTGCCCACGCGCCCGGGCCTCGGCCGTCACCGCCCGCCCCGCCCGGCCCCCGGCACCGAAGACCACGATCCCGCTCATCCCCTACCTCCAAGTCCCGTGCGGTTGCCCGCGATCAGACCAGGACGTTAGGGACCGGACCCCCGGTTACCGCAACGGAATCGGCGCTACCCTCGACGGATGACCGACGCGACGGCCCGCGACCGTTCCGCACCTCTCGATCCCGGCATGTTCCACCCCCTCTGCCCGTCCTCCGCCATGCCCTTCCGGGTCGGCGACAAGTGGTCCGGCATGGTGATCCGCTGCCTCCAGGACGGGCCACGCCGTTTCGGTGAGCTGCGGGTCCCGCTCAAGGCCGTCACACCCAAGGTCCTCAGCGAGACCCTGCGCGCGATGGAGCGCGACGGCCTGGTGGCCCGTACGGCGTATGACGAGAACCCGCCCCGCGTCGAGTACGCCCTCACCCCGCTCGGCCGCACTCTGATCCCGCTTCTCGACACGGCCCGCGCCTGGAGCGAAACCCACCTCCCCGCCCTGCTCGCGGCCCGTCGCGCGGCCGGACACCCCGCCTGACGCCGGCACCCGCGCCGCTCTTTTCCGCCACCCGGCATCATGGGCCTGTGCGACTCGAAGCGATCACCTGGGAGCGGCTGGCCGAGCGGCTCGCCGACCGGCTGGCCGGTGCGGAGCCGGCCGACGGCGGGGCCTGGCAGCGCGTCGGCTTCGACGGGGCTCCGGCCGCCCGTCCCGGAGACCTCGCCGCGCGTGTCGGCGAGGCGCTGCGGGTGCGCGGCCGGCCCTCGCTCGTGATCGGCACCGAAGGCTTCCTGCGCCCCGCCTCCCTCCGCCTGGAGCACGGGCGGCGGGACGTGGAGTCGTACTTCAACGGATGGTTCGACACGGGCGCCCTGTGGCGCGAGGTCGTCGGCCCGCTCGATCCCGGAGGCACCGGGCGGATCCTGCCCGACCTGTGGGATCCGGCCACGGACCGGGCCACCCGCAGCCCTTACGTCCAACTCCCGCCCGGCGGCATCCTGTTGCTCCACGGCCCCCTCCTGCTGCGCCACTGGTTCCCCTTCGATCTGACCGTGCACCTCCTCCTCTCCCCGGGTGCCCTGCGCCGCCGTACCCCCGAGGCCGACCACTGGACCCTCCCCGCCTTCGAACGCTACGAGGCCGAGACCGACCCGGCCGGGACGGCGGACGTCCTGGTGCGTGCCGACGACCCGCGCCACCCCGCCTGGAGCGGCTGATCCGGAACCGCCGCCCGGAGATCCGGCCGCCGAGCTGTCCAAACCTCCTTTTATATGCGTGTGCATGCAACTAGATGACGACCTCACCGGGCACCCCTGTCACCTTCGTCGACTCCCTCCGCGCTCTGCTGGACGGCAAGAACTTCGCCAGCGTCGCCACCCTCGGCCCCGACGGCGCCCCGCAGAACTCCGTGGTCTGGATCAAACGCGAGGGCGACAGCGTGCTCTTCTCGTCCGTCGACCGCCGTCAGAAGGTGCGCAACCTCCGCCGCGACCCGCGTATCAGCCTCTCCGTCTTCGACCTGGCGAACCCCTATCACTCGGCCGAGATCCGGGGCGTCGCCGAGATCCTGCCGGACGAGGGCAAGCGGCTCCCGCACGAGCTGTCGCACAAGTACCTCGGCATCGACCCGCCGGCCGAGAAGGACGACGAGACCCGCGTGATCGTCAGGATCGTCCCGCAGAAGGTCGTGTCCTTCGCGCCCTGACCGGTCGCACCGGCCGAGTCCGCGTGGCCGGCGGGAACCGGCGCCCCGCGGCCCCGCCGCTCAGAGCCAGCCGTTGCGCCGGAAGCCCCGGTACACCGCCAGACACGCCCCCGCCGTCACGGCCATGATCAACGGGTAGCCGAACCGCCAGTGCAGCTCCGGCATGTGCTCGAAGTTCATGCCGTACACCCCGCACACCATCGTCGGCACGGCGATCACTGCGGCCCAGGCCGTGATCTTCCGCATGTCCTCGTTCTGCGCCACCGTCACCTGCGCGAGATGGGCCTGAAGGATGGAGTTGAGCAGTTCGTCGAACGCGGCGATCTGTTCCTTGGCCCGGATCAAGTGGTCGAGCACATCCCGGAAGTAGGTCTGTATCTCCGGGGCGACGACCCGTATCGGCCGGGTCGCCAGGTCCTCCACCGGGCGGCCCAGCGGTACCACCGCCCGTTTCAGCTCCAGCAGTTCACGCTTCATCTGGTAGATGCGACCCGGGTCGAGACGCGCGCCGCTCTCCGAGAACACGTCCGTCTCCACCTGGTCGATGTCGGCCTGCACCGCGTCCGTGACGCTCAGATAGTCGTCGACCACATGGTCGGCGATAGCGTGCAGCACCGCCGCCGGCCCCTTGGCGAGTTGGTGCGGGTCCGCCTCCAACTCCTCGCGCAGCGGGCCCAGTGAGCCGTGCCGGCCGTGCCGCACCGTGATGACGAAGTCCTTGCCGACGAACACCATGATCTCGCCGGTGTCCACCACCTCACTGGTCGCCGTCAGCTGCTCGTGCTCCACATAACAGACGGTCTTGAACACCGCGAAGAGCATCTCCCCGTAGTGCTCCAGCTTCGGCCGCTGGTGGGCCTCGACCGCGTCCTCCACCGCCAGCGGATGCAGGTCGAACAGCTCGGCGATGCCCGTGAACTCCCGTTCCGTCGGCTCGTGCAGCCCGAGCCAGACGAAGCCCTCGCCGGTCTTGCGCACCAGCCGTACGGCATCCACCAGGTCGGCGCACCCGGGTACGCGCACGCCGTCCTGATACGTCACGCAGTTCACCACCGACGAGCCCAGCGGCGACCTGGCGGGATGGCTCAGGTCCACGCGCGGCCGGCGCCGGGCCAACCGCGCCACCTTGCGCAGGCCGCCGACCCTGCCCAGCCCCGTGACCTTCCGCAGATTCCCTGCCATGGACATCTGGATCTCCTCGTGTGGATCTCCTCGCGCGACGCTTTCGCGCCTTGCCCGGCAAGTCTGCCAGTCCCGGGCAAAGTGCGGGCAAGCCTGTGGGAACAGGGAGTTCCGCTTTGTTCCCACCTGTGGATGAAGGGACGGCGGAGCCGGACGGGCCGGCTGGCTGGGATGATCGGGGCATGGCGCGCTCCGACGGATACCTCCTGGACAACCGGCAGAAGGAGGCGGGCGAACGCTTCGACGCCTTCACCGCCCTCTTCGACCCCACGACCTTCCGGCACGTCGAAGGACTCGGCATCGGTCCCGGCTGGCGCTGCTGGGAAGTCGGGGCCGGCGGCCCCTCCGTCGTGTCCTGGCTCGCCGAGAAGGTGGGGCCGAGCGGTCAGGTCGTCGCCACCGACATCGACACCTCCCGGCTCACCGCCGCGGCCCGCCCGCCGGTGGAGGTCCGCCTCCACGACGTGGGCGCCGAGGAGCCGCCGGGGGAGGGCTTCGACCTGGTCCACGCCCGGCTCGTCCTCGTGCACGTACCCGACCGGGAACGGGCGTTGCGGACCATGATCAAGGCCCTGCGGCCCGGCGGACGACTGCTGATCGAGGATGCCGACCCCGCCCTCCAGCCCCTGACCTGCCCCGACGAGTACGGCCCCGAGCAGCGGCTCGCCAACCGGCTGCGCCAAGACTTCCGCAAGCTGCTCGCCGACCGCGGCGCCGACCTCTCCTACGGCCGTAAACTCCCGCGGCTGCTGCGCGAGGCCGGACTGCACGACGTGGAGGCCGACGCCTACTTCCCCGTGGCCTCGCCCGCGTGCACCGCCCTGGAGGCCGCGACGGTCCGTCAGATCCGTGACCGGCTCGTCGCCGCCGGCCTGGCCACCGACGCGGAGATCGACGAGCACCTGGCCAACGTGGAGACCGGCACGATGGATCTGACCACCGCACCGATGATCTCGGCGTGGGGGCGCAAGGGGTAGCCGAGTCGCCCCGGGACTCGCGGATGCCGGACCGTTTCAGCGGCCGGCCGCTCCACAGGCCTGCCTGAGCCACCGCGCGCAGGCCCCCGACACCCGGCAGAGGGCCTGGCTGAGCCACCGCCGACAGATCCAGGACGCAGGGCAGAGGCGACCCGTGTGCCCCCGTCCCCTCAACCCCCGTTCCCCGGACACGGTGGTCTGCCGCCCACCCGTCCCACCGCCTCCGCACCCGCCCGGCACCCCCGCGCCGCCGCCTCCTCCGGGGCCGCGCCCGCGAGCAGGGCGGCGAGAAACGCGCCGGTGAAGGCGTCACCCGCCCCCGTGGTGTCCCGGGGCTCCGCCGGTACGGCCGGCACCCGGGCCGACACGGTCCCGGAGCGGGCCACGAGCGCCCCGTCCACGCCCGCCTTGGCCACCACCAGCGGCACGAGCCGGCTCAGCTTCGCCGCCGCGTCCGCCGGATCCGACAGCCCGGTCAGCAGACATGCCTCGTCCCGGCTGGGCAGCAGCACGTCCAGCCCCTCCGCGAACGTCAGGAAGCGGTCCACCCCCAGCTCCGCCAGGAAGCCGGCCGAGGCCGGGTCCAGGCTGACCGGCACCCCATGCGCGCGTGCCGCCGCGAGCACCGTCCCGGCGAGCGCCCGGCTCGACTCCGTGAACAGCAGATAGCCCGACAGATGCAGCCGGGCCACCCCGTCGAGCAGCGCGTCCGACCAGTCGGCGGGGCCGAGCCGCAGGGACGCCCCACTGTCCGTCAGGAACGTCCGCTCGGCCGCCGCACCCGTGTCGACGAGACAGATCACGGTCCCGGTCGCCGCCTCCCCGTCCACCACGAGCCGGGGCCGCACCCCGGCCGCGACCAGTTCCCGCTCGTGCCACGCGGCGGCGTCCGCGCCCACCCGCCCCAGCAGCCGTACGTCCGCGCAGCCGCGTGGGCGGCCCAGCAGGCCACGTTGGCGCCCGCGCCGCCCGGCAGCGTCCGGATCACGGCGGCGGTGTCGGTGCCGGCCGCGAGCGGCCCCCGGTGCCGGGCGACCACATCCGTGACCACGTCCCCGACGACCAGCAGCCCGCCGCTGCGGCTCTCGGTCACCCCCTGGTCCACGCCGCGGCGATCCGCGCCGACAGCCGTACATTGCCGCGCACCGCGGCCAGGTTGGCGCTCAGTGAGGCTCCGTCGGTGTGCCGGACCAGGTAGTCCAGCAGGAACGGGGTCACCGCCTGCCCGGTGACACCCTGCTCCGCGCAGGCGCGCAGCGCGTCGGCGAGCACACGCGCGTGCAGCTCGGGATCGAGCTGTTCCGCCTCCGGGACGGGGTGGGCGACGATCAGCGCCGACTCCGGCGCGTCCAGCGCGTCCTGGGCGCGCATGACGGCGGCGACCTGCTCCGGAGTGTCCAGCCTCCAGCCGACCGGATGCCCCGAGTCCGACAGATAGAAGCCGGGGAACCGGTCCGTGCCGTACCCGGCGACGGCCACGCCCAGTGTCTCCAGCCGCTGCAACGTCGCCGGCACGTCCAGGATCGACTTCACGCCCGCGCACACCACCGTGATCCGGGTGCGCGCCAGCAGACCCAGGTCGGCCGACTCGTCCTGGGTCACGGTCCATTCCCGGTGCACCCCGCCCAGCCCACCGGTGGCGAACACCCGCACCCCCGCGAGGGACGCCAGCTGCGCCGTCGCCGACACGGTGGTCGCCCCGCTCGCCCCCGCCGCCACGGCGAGCGGCAGGTCACGATGGCCCAGCTTGCGGATGCCGTCCTCGTTCGCCACCCGCTCCAGCTGGTCCTTGTCCAGGCCGACCCGGGGTCGCCCGTCGAGCACGGCGATGGTCGCCGGCACGGCACCGTCCCGCCGCACCGCTTCCTCCAGCTCCATCGCCACCTGTAGGTTGCGCGGGCGGGGCAGACCGTGCGCGATGATCGTGGACTCCAGAGCCACCACCGGCCGCCGCGCGTCGATCGCCTCCCGGACCTCTTCCGACACCACCAGCACCACGTGCCCGCCTCCTGTCCGTCGGTCCTTCCTAGTCTCTGGCGGGCGCCGGCCACGGATAAACGCTTGTGGCCCGTCGGGGAGACCACCAGCCTGGTGCACATGAGGAACAACACCACGCGTCTGGACCACGTCGTCCTGTGGGTGGCCGACCCCGTCGCCGCGGCCGCCTTCTACGAGACGGCCGTCGGCCTGGAGCCGGTCAGGATCGCCGAGTTCGCGGAGGGGGAAGTGGCCTTTCCCTCCGTACGCGTCAACGAGGACACCATCCTCGACCTCGCCCCGCACAGCTTCGTCGAACACATGAGGATGCTGCCCGGCTCCGCCGACAGCGCCGGCCATCCCGTCAATCACGTCTGCCTGTCGCTGACGGCCGAGGCCTTCGACGCCCTGCGCGCCCGCCTGGAGGAACACGGCGTCTCTGTGTCGGGCATCGACCGCGGCTTGTCCGGCGCCCGCGGCAACGCCACGCGCAGCTTCTACTTCCGCGACCCCGACGGCAACATCTTCGAGGCCCGGCACTACGACGACTAGCCGCGCCCGGGGCCGGTCAGAACAGCGGCTCCGGCAGCACACCCTCCAGGGCGAGCAGCTTCCGCTTGGTCTCCAGCCCGCCTCCGAAACCGCCGATGCCGCCGCCGCTCTCCACCACCCGGTGGCACGGCACGACCACCGGCAGCGGATTGGCGCCCATCGCCGCGCCGACCGCCTGGGCCCCGCCGGGCTGCCCGACCCGGCCGGCGAGATCGCCGTAGCCCACCACGGTGCCGTACGGCACACCGGACGCCAGCTCGCGCAGTACCTGCCGGTTGAAACCGGAGATCAGCGACCAGTCCAGCGGCAGGTCGAAGCTGTGCCGCTCGCCCGCGAAGTACGCCCGCAGCTGGCGTATCGCCTCCGCCAGCAACGGCGAGTCCGGATCCTCCACGGGCTCGCCGCCCAGCCGTGCGGCCAGCCGCTCCAGCGTCCGGTCGCGCACCGCGTCCGAGGCGTGGAAGACGACGTTGACCAGGCCGTCGCGGGTCGCCGCCAGCATCAACGGGCCGATGTCCGTGCCGACGACGGCCCAGACGACCCGCTGCTCATCCTGCCCATGGCTGTCCATGCGCCCACGGTACGACCCGCCACTGACAACGCCCGCCCGGCTCAGTCCGAACCCAGAGCCGCCCGCACCACGTCGGGGTTGTTGGTGATGATCCCGTCGACCCCGTAGCCGGCGACCGTGCGGGCGGTGGCCGCGTCGTCCACCGTCCAGGCGAAGACCCGCAGCGGCCTGCCGTGTGGTCCGTCGAAGGCGTGCACGGAGGCGACGTACGCCTGGGAGAGGGACCCGTCCGAGGGATTGATCAGATCCGTGAAGCGCGCGAACCGGTGCAGCTGCGCAATGGTGGGCGCACCGAGGTAGCCGGTGACGACCGCGGGTTTCAGCTCGTGCACGGTCCGCACGCTGTCGGCGCTGAAGCTCTGCACGATCAGGCGCCCCAGGTGCCTGCCGTCCAGCCAGCCCTCGTTGCCGAGGAGCTTCAGCGTCTGCTGCTCGATGCCCGGGTACAGCTCCGGGCTCTTGATCTCCAGGAGCAGGTTCTCATGGTTGCCTTCGATCCGGCGCATGTACTCCTTCAGCGTCGGCACGCGCGTGCCCGCGTAGGCGGGGGAGAACCAGCTGCCCGCGTCCAGCCGGGCGATCTCGGCGGCGGTGAAGTCCCGCACCTTCCAGGGAGCCCGGCCGGGGAAGACCTCCTCGACGTTCGTGGTGCGCTGAAGGCTGTCGTCGTGCAGGACGACCAGCTCGCCGTCCTTGGTGCGCTGGACGTCGTTCTCGACCCAGGAGAAGCCCAGCTCGGCGGCCTTGTCGACGGCGGCCAGCGTGTTCTCGGGTGCGTAGGCGGAGGCACCCCGGTGGGCGATCACCGTGGGCACGCCGTGCTCGCCCGCCCGGGCGGGCGACGTGGGGCTCAGCAGGGCGGCCACCGTCCCCAGGGCCGCGGCGACTGTGACGGCGACTACGCGCGCGTGCATGCGTACTCCTCGCGTCGAGCGGATACCGACAGCACCAGACTGACAGCAGTGGGTCAACGACACCCGGGCGCACGATGACCACACATTGAATGCAGATGTCCAAGTCCGCTCACCGGTGCCGCACAAGTGCGGCAAGGCCGTGTTTCTTTGCCGGAAAATCGTTCGACCATTCCAGTGGGGGTCATACTCTCTGCGACAACCCTGACCGCCCGCGCGGTCCTGGGACGAGGGCATGTACAGGTATTCCGGGACACAAGAAGGCGGGAAGGGCAGCCGCGGATGCAAGGCACGGTCGACGGATTCAGCTACGGGGCCGTCACCCCGTTGGTGGCCTATCTGATGGCGTGCCTCGGCGGCGCTCTCGGCCTGCGCTGCACCACACGCTCTCTGCTGGTCACGCACGCACGGCGGCCCGCCTGGCTGGCCCTCGGCGCGGCGGCGATCGGCTCCGGCATCTGGACCATGCACTTCGTCGCCATGATGGGCTTCAGCATCAAGGAGACGCCGCTCCACTACGACAAGCCGATCACCTACGCGAGCCTGGGTCTCGCCATCGTCATGGTCGGCATCGGGATCTTCATCGTCGGCTACCGGGGCGCCACCGGCACCGCCCTCTTCACCGGCGGCACGATCACCGGTCTGGGCGTCGCCTCGATGCACTACCTCGGCATGGCGGGCGTCCGCTTCCACGGGCGGTTCACCTACAACACGTTCACCGTCGCCGCCTCCGTCGTCATAGCGGTCGTGGCCGCCACCGCCGCCCTGTGGGCCGCCGGACAGGTGCGGGGCTTCCTGTGGAGCGTCGGCGCGAGCCTCGTCATGGGGCTCGCGGTCAGCGGCATGCACTACACCGGCATGGCCGCCCTCAGCGTCCACCTCGACGGCGCCTCCCACACCGCCGGAGGCGCGCCCGTCGCGTCCGTGCTCGCGCCGATGCTGATCGGCCCGCTCGCCTTCCTGCTCCTCGCGGGCGTCGTCGTGATCTTCGACCCGCTGATGGTCATGGGCCGGCCCGACTGGAGGCCCGTCGAGCACAAGCCGGGCGTCCCGGCCGCCGCAGTCGCCTCCCACGCCGACCGCCGCCCCGCACTCCACGACGGTCACCGCCCGGCCCGCCGGACCGAGCACCACGCCTCCCGCACTCCCCAGAACCGCTGATCGGAGCCCGTTGTCGGTGCGGGGTCGTACGGTTGATGTCATGCGGCCCGTTTCCCACATCGAACGCACGGTGGCGCCCTTCGAGGTCGTCAGCCCCTACCAGCCCAGCGGTGACCAGCCGGCGGCCATCGCCGAGCTGGCCAAGCGCATCGAGGCCGGCGAGAAGGACGTCGTCCTCCTGGGCGCGACCGGCACCGGCAAGTCCGCCACCACCGCGTGGATGATCGAGAAGCTCCAGCGCCCCACCCTCGTGATGGCGCCGAACAAGACGCTGGCCGCCCAGCTGGCCAACGAGTTCCGCGAGCTGTTGCCGAACAACGCGGTCGAGTACTTCGTCTCGTACTACGACTACTACCAGCCCGAGGCCTACGTCCCGCAGTCGGACACCTACATCGAGAAGGACTCCTCGATCAACGAGGAGGTCGAGCGCCTGCGCCACTCGGCCACCAACTCGCTGCTCACCCGCCGCGACGTCATCGTGGTCGCCTCGGTGTCCTGCATCTACGGCCTCGGTACTCCGCAGGAGTACGTGGACCGCATGGTCACCCTCAGGGTCGGCGACGAGATCGACCGTGACCAGCTGCTGCGCCGCTTCGTCGACATCCAGTACACGCGCAACGACATGGCCTTCAGCCGCGGCACCTTCCGGGTCCGCGGCGACACCATCGAGATCTTCCCGGTCTACGAGGAGCTGGCCGTCCGCATCGAGATGTTCGGCGACGAGATCGAGGCGCTGTCCACGCTGCACCCGGTCACCGGTGAGATCATCAGCGACGACCAGCAGCTCTACGTCTTCCCCGCCTCCCACTACGTCGCCGGCCCCGAGCGCATGGAGCGGGCCGTCAACGACATCGAGAAGGAGCTGGGGGAGCGCCTGGCCGACCTGGAGAACCAGGGCAAGCTCCTGGAGGCCCAGCGCCTGCGGATGCGCACCACGTACGACATCGAGATGCTGCGTCAGATCGGCACCTGTTCCGGCGTGGAGAACTACTCGATGCACTTCGACGGCCGCTCGCCGGGCTCCCCGCCCAACACGCTGCTGGACTACTTCCCGGACGACTTCCTGCTCGTCATCGACGAGTCGCACGTCACCGTCCCGCAGATCGGCGCGATGTACGAGGGCGACGCCTCCCGCAAGCGCACCCTCGTGGACCACGGTTTCCGCCTGCCCTCCGCCCTGGACAACCGCCCGCTGAAGTGGGAGGAGTTCCAGGAGCGCATTGGGCAGACCGTCTACCTGTCGGCCACCCCGGGTACCTACGAGCTGTCCCGCTCGGACGGCTTCGTGGAGCAGATCATCCGCCCGACCGGCCTGGTCGATCCGGAGGTCGTGGTCAAGCCCACCGAGGGCCAGATCGACGACCTGGTGCACGAGATCCGCAAGCGCACCGAGAAGGACGAGCGGGTCCTCGTCACCACGCTGACCAAGAAGATGGCCGAGGACCTCACCGACTACTTCCTGGAACTCGGCATCCAGGTGCGCTATCTGCACAGCGACGTCGACACCCTGCGCCGAGTCGAGCTGCTGCGCGAACTGCGCTCCGGTGAGTACGACGTCCTGGTCGGCATCAACCTGCTCCGTGAGGGCCTCGACCTGCCCGAGGTCTCCCTGGTGGCGATCCTGGACGCCGACAAGGAGGGCTTCCTCCGCTCGGGCACCTCGCTGATCCAGACCATCGGCCGCGCGGCGCGCAATGTCTCCGGCCAGGTCCACATGTACGCCGACAAGATCACCCCGGCGATGGAGAAGGCCATCGAGGAGACCAACCGCCGGCGGGAGAAGCAGATCGCCTACAACAAGGCGAACGGCATCGACCCGCAGCCCCTGCGCAAGAAGATCAACGACATCGTCGCGCAGATCGCCCGCGAGGAGATCGACACCGAACAGCTCCTCGGCTCCGGGTACCGCAAGACGAAGGACGGCAAGGGCGCGAAGGCCCCCGTTCCGTCGCTCGGCGACAAGGCGGCCAAGGGCGCGAAGGCCGGAAAGGCCGCCAAGACGGCCAAGGGCAAGGCGGTGCCCACGGACCGTCCGGCGGCCGAGCTGGCGGAGCAGATCGAGGAGATGACCGAGCGTATGCGTGCCGCCGCCGCGGAGTTGCAGTTCGAGATCGCGGCCCGGCTGCGCGACGAGGTCTCCGAGATGAAGAAGGAGCTGCGCCAGATGCGGGAGGCCGGCCTCGCCTGAGGCTCCGCCCCGTACCGCCCTCGGCTCGAAGCGCCAAGTGTTGCAACCCCGACACAAAGCGCGAGCCGGGGGTCGGCACTGTCCGTGGCCCTGCGTAGGGTTCTGAACAACCGCGCGGTGCGCAGCAACGGCTCGGCGCGGCAACAGGGGACCGTCGAGAGGGGATTCAGCCGTGTCCGTCAACTTGTCCAAGGGTCAGGCCATCAGCCTGGAGAAGAAGGACGGGGCCACCCTGACGGCGGTCCGTATGGGGCTCGGCTGGCAGGCGGCGAAGCGGCGCGGCCTGTTCGGCTCCCGCACCCGCGAGATCGACCTGGACGCCTCGGCGGTCCTCTTCGCCGGCGGGGAGCCCAAGGACGTCGTCTTCTTCCGCCACCTGGTCAGCGACGACGGTTCCGTGCGCCACACCGGTGACAACCTCGTGGGCGGCGCCGGCCAGGGCGGGGACGACGAGGCGATCCTGGTGGACCTCCAGCGCGTCCCGGTCCACATCGACCAGATCGTCTTCACGGTCAACTCCTTCACCGGCCAGACCTTCGAGGAGGTGCAGAACGCCTTCTGCCGGCTCGTGGACGAGACCAATGGCCAGGAACTCGCTCGCTACACCCTGGCCGGCGGCGGCGAGTACACCGCCCAGATCATGGCCAAGGTGCACCGGTCAGCCTCCGGCTGGACGATGACCGCGATCGGCGCCCCGGCCAGGGGCCGCACCTTCCAGGATTTGATGCCGGCGATCCTGCCGCACCTCTAGGACCGGGCCGCCCGCTCACTGGCGCGGCACGCACGACCGAACGACACGGGGGGCGACGGCGATGGGGGCCGAGCTGGTGCGGGGGCAGAACCACCCGCTGTCTCAGGTCCGGCTGGAGATCGGGATCTCGGCCGGAGTGCCGGTCCTGGCCGGAGCCACACTCGGCGACGAGCACGGCACGGTGCACGGCCGCCAGTGGGTGGCCCATGCCGGTGCCCCCGCCCTGCCGGGTATCGAGGCGCCCCGGCACGCCGCCGCCGAGCATCGCCTGGCCGTCGACCTGGCCGCCCTGCCCGAGGCCGTGCACCGCGTCGCCGTGTTCCTCGCCCTGCCCGCCGGCACCACGGGCCCGGCCCACTTCGGTGCTGTCCCCGCCCCGCACACCACGGTGAGCGGCCTCGACGGCACCGAACTCGCCTGTTACACCCTCACCGGCCTGGACACCGAGACGGCCGTGACCGCCCTGGAGCTGTACCGCCGGCAGGGCGCCTGGAAAGTGCGCGCGATGGGCCAGGGCTACGCGGGCGGTCTCCCCGCCCTCCTCGCCGACCAGGGGCTGCGCGACGCGGACGACCTCGCTACGGCCATGCGGGAGGCGGCGGCCCAGAGCCTGCCCGGTGCGACACCCGTACCGCCGACCGTTCTCGGCCCGCAGATCACCTCCGCTTCCGCGCCGCAGGCCTCGCCCACCCACCAAGCGGTGTCGGCTTCTCAGCCCACGACAGCTTCTCAGCCAGCGTCGGCTTCTCAGCCCGCCACCGCTTCTCAGACGTCCGCTGCCGGGTCGGCGGAACCGCCACGCCCGTACGACCCGCAGAGCCCTGACGACGACGGCGGTCCCGGCCCCCATCCGCCCGGCGGTTCCGATCCCCACCGCCTGGGCAGCCCGGTCGACTACACGCACCCACGCCGCACCCACAGCGTTCCGTCCCCGCCCCCGGCACCTTCTGTCGCCGACGGGCAGCCCGCTCGCCCCGTTGCCGGAGACGCCGTGGGCTGGTCGATGGAGGAACGGCTGTACAACCAGGTCTGGGGCATGTTCGAGGATCTGGCCCGCACCACGGCCGCCTACCGCAGCGCCGTCGAGTTCGCCGACTCCCGCCTGGAGAAGGAACTGGACCAGGCCCTCGCCGACCCCCGCGCGCGGCTCGGCACCGCGGGCGATGCCGCTCGCGAGGCGGCCCACGCCCGCCGGACCCAGCTGGCCGACCAGGCGCGGGCAGCCTTCGATCGCGACCTCGCGCAGCTCATCGCCGAGGCCGAGGTGGTCGAGCCCGCGCTTCCCCCTGCCTGCGCCGACTGGGACAGCCCCGTCTGGCACGCCTACCGCGTTCCAGCCGAGCCACCGCTGGCTCTGCGGCTCGGTGATCTCCACCTCCCCGAGAGCGCGCCCTTGCGCATCCCCCTGCTGGTCAGGCTGCCGCTGGAACGGGGGCTGTGGGTCGACAGCGGTCCGTCGGCGGCCGACGACGCTCACATGACGGACTGCGCTGAGCTGCGGCATCTGGCCATGTCCGTGGCGGTCGCCCTCGCGGCGCGCCTGCTCGCCGTACATCCGGCTGGCGAGTTCGCGGTGCAGGTCATCGACCCGGCCGGTGCCGGGACCGACGCGCTGCTGCCGCTGACGCGGGCCGGGGTCCTCGCGGCGCCGCCCGCGATCGGGGCGGCGGGGGTCGCTCAGACGCTGGACAGGCTCACCCGGCGGGTCGACCTGGTGCAGATGGCGGTGCGCGGCGGCGCGGCCGAGTCGCTGCCGGCCGATGTGGACATCGCACAGCAGCTCCTGATCGTCAACGACTTCCCGCACGGGTTCGACGACCGGTCGGTGACCCGGCTCCGCTATCTCGCCGACGAGGGTCCGGCCGTCGGCGTCCACCTCCTGCTGGTCGCCGACCGCGACGAGGCCGCCGCCTACGGCCCCTTGCTCGATCCACTGTGGCGTTCGCTCCTGCGACTGACCCCACTGCCCGACGACCACCTCGCCGATCCGTGGATCGGTCACGCCTGGACGTACGAACCCTCACTGCCCCCGGCTGCCGGCCGGATCGTGCAGGATGTGCTCGCCGAGGTGGCCAGAGCCCGTACCAAGCGATGGTAAAGGTCATCTGACCAGCCAACTTGGCACTTCTTTTACCTACTGCTTTACCTTTCCTTGGTGATTGGGGTACAGTCTTCCGTACGGAGGGGAGTACTCCTTGACTGCGGCGCACCCGTCAGTACGGACCGGTCAGGTCCCGGGGCGTCGGCCCATCGCGGGTGGAAGAGACCTCCGGCAGCGACAACGCTGATGTGTTTGCCGTCACGTAATGCCGGAGGTGCAGTGGAAGTCTCCATGACCCTATGGGTCCTCACTATCGCGGGTCTCGCCGCCCTGATCGCGGCCGACTTCTTCATCGGTCGCAAGCCGCATGAGGTGTCGATCAAGGAAGCGGGCATCTGGACCGTCGTCTGGATCACCCTCGCCGGCCTCTTCGGCCTCGGCCTCCTCGTCTTCGGCGGCGGACAGCCGGCCGGTGAGTTCTTCGCGGGCTTCATCACCGAGAAGTCGCTGAGTGTCGACAATCTCTTCGTCTTCGTCCTGATCATGGCGAAGTTCGCGGTGCCCGCGCAGTACCAGCAGCGCGTCCTGCTCGTCGGCGTCCTCATAGCCCTGGTCCTGCGGGCCGTCTTCATCGCCGCCGGGGCCGCGATCATCGCCAGCTTCTCCTGGGTGTTCTACCTCTTCGGCGCCTTCCTGATCTGGACCGCCTGGAAGCTCATCCAGGAGGCCCGTAAGGACGAGGCCGACGAGGAGTACGAGGAGAACAAGCTGCTGAAGGCCGCGGAGCGCAAGTTCGGCGTGGCCGACCGGTACCACGGCACCAAGCTGTGGATCCAGCAGAACGGCAAGCGCGTCATGACCCCGATGCTGGTCGTGATGCTCGCCATCGGCACCACGGACGTGCTGTTCGCCCTGGACTCCATCCCCGCGATCTTCGGGCTGACCCAGGACCCGTACATCGTCTTCACCGCCAACGCGTTCGCCCTGATGGGTCTGCGCCAGCTCTACTTCCTCATCGGCGGACTGCTCAGGAAGCTGGTCCACCTCTCGTACGGGCTGTCGATCATCCTCGGCTTCATCGGCGTCAAGCTGGTCCTGCACGCCCTGCACGAGACCGGTGTCCACGTGCCCGAGATCAGCATCCCGGTCTCGCTCGGCGTGATCTGCGTGGTCCTCGCCGTCACCACGGTCACCAGCCTGCTGGCCTCCAGGAAGCAGGCGGCCGCCGAGGAAGCGCACGCGGACGGTGAGGGCGCTCGGAAGAGCAGCGTCGACGTCTGACCGTGGCGGGGCGAAGCCCGCGTCACGACGCGGAGGCCCGGTCCCACCGGCACCGGGCCTCCGCACCGGAAAGGATGAGAGGTGTCGGAAAAGAACGGAATGCGAACCCTGTGCGGCTCTGCGACCATCGCCGCATGATCACTCGGCTCCGGTCGCTCACCCGCCAATGGACGATCCTCGTGCCGGTGCTCGCGGTCGTCCTGCTGATCTTCACCTGGGGCCGGGACCTGCCCGGGGCGGTCGTCGGCCTGGTGACCCTCGTTCTGGCCGGTGCCGTCCTGGCGGCGGTCCACCACGCCGAGGTGATCGCCCACCGAGTCGGGGAGCCCTTCGGTTCGCTGGTCCTCGCCATCGCCGTCACGATCATCGAGGTGGCCCTGATCGTCACCCTCATGGTTGACGGCGGCGACAAGAGTTCCACCCTGGCCCGGGACACCGTCTTCGCCGCCGTCATGATCACCTGCAACGGCGTCGTCGGGATCTGCCTGCTCGTCGCCTCCCTGCGGCACGGCACGGCCGTCTTCAACCCGGAGGGCACCGGCGCGGCGCTGGCGACCGTGGCGACACTGGCGACGCTCAGCCTGGTGCTGCCGACCTTCACCACCAGCAAGCCCGGACCCGAGTTCTCCACCGTCCAGCTGACCTTCGCCGCGCTGTCCTCACTGATCCTGTACGGGCTGTTCGTGGCCACCCAGACAGTGCGCCACCGCGACTACTTCCTGCCCATCACCCGGCAGGGCGAGGTCATCACCGTCGAGGACCACGCCCGACCCCCGTCCGCGCGCACCGCCTGGACCAGCCTCGGCCTGCTCGGGCTGGCGCTGGTCGGCGTGGTCGGCCTGGCCAAGAGCGTGTCGCCCACGATCGAGTCGGGCGTGGCGGCGGCGGGCCTGCATCAGGCGGTCGTCGGTGTGATCATCGCCCTGCTCGTCCTGCTGCCCGAGACCATCGCCGCGCTGCGCTCCGCCCGCCGTGACCGCGTGCAGACCAGCCTCAACCTCGCCCTCGGCTCCGCGATGGCCAGCATCGGCCTGACCATCCCGGCCGTGGCGCTCGCGTCCGTGTGGCTGTCCGGGCCGCTCGTCCTCGGCCTCGGCTCGACCCACATGCTGCTGCTCGCGCTGACCGTGGTGGTCAGTTCCCTGACCGTGGTGCCGGGCCGGGCCACCCCACTCCAGGGCGGTGTCCACCTGGTGCTGTTCGCGGCCTACCTGGAACTGGCGATCAACCCGTAGCGGGCGGGGCCGTCTGCGGCGCGTCCGGTCAGCCCGTGACCGGCTCCACCGC
The DNA here is from genome assembly GCF_055564375.1 of Streptomyces sp. NPDC029138. NCBI lineage: Bacteria > Bacillati > Actinomycetota > Actinomycetes > Kitasatosporales > Streptomycetaceae > Streptomyces > Streptomyces sp. NPDC029138. Next base: position 47,199 of record NZ_JBVHWM010000004.1, on the reverse strand, counting down.
CGGCACGGGCACCGGCCGCGTCTCCGGCAGCAACGCGAAACAGACCAGGCTGATCAGCGCGATACCTGTCAGGTACGCCCCCACGCCCCACGGGATCCGCCCGCCCTGCTCCGCGAGCGTCGTGGCCACGATCGGGGTGAGGGCGCCACCGAAGACACCGCCGAGGTTGTAGCCCACGGCGGCGCCCGTGCAGCGCACCCGGGGTTCGTACAGTTCCGGCAGGTACGCGGCGATCACGGCGAACATGGTGATGAAGGCGATCAGCGCGCCCAGGATCGCGAGGAACATCAGCAGCGGCTCGCCGGTCGCGAGGAGCGCGACCATCGGGAGCATCCACAGGACGCAGGCCGCGCACCCCGTCAGACACATCGGCCGGCGCCCGTACCGGTCGCCGAACAGCGCCATGACGGGCGTGAGCGCGCCTTTGACCAGCACCGCGCCCATGACGCACATCAACATGACCGTACGGCTCACGCCGAGCCGTTCCGTCGCGTACGCCAGCGACCAGGTAGTCACCGCGTAGAACACCGCGTAGCCGACCGCCAGTGCCCCGGCCGTCAGCAGCACCAGCCGCCCGTGGTGCCGTACGACCTCCACGAGCGGCACGCGCGCGTGGTCGTCGATCTCCAGGAATCGGGGACTCTCCCTGAGGGACGAACGCAGCCACAGACCGGCCAGCGCGAGGGCGCCGGCCGCCCAGAACGGCACGCGCCAGCCCCACCGGGCGAACTCCGCGTCGGACAACCCTGCCGACAGCGCGAGCATCACCCCGTTGGCCAGGACGAAGCCGAGCGCCGGTCCGATCTGGGGGAAGCTCGACCACAGGGCGCGCCGTCCGGCGGGAGCGTGCTCGGCGGTCAGGAGCACCGCCCCGCCCCACTCACCGCCGAGCCCCAACCCCTGGAGAAAACGCAGCACGAGCAGCAGCACGGGCGCGGCCACGCCGATGGTCCCGTACGACGGCACACAGCCGACCGCGACCGTGGATGCGCCGGTGAGCAGCAGCGAGACGAAGAGCACCGGACGCCGTCCGCGCCGGTCCCCGAGATGCCCGAAGATCACCGAACCCAGCGGCCGGGCCACGAACCCCACCCCGAACGTCCCGAACGCCGCCAGCGTCCCGGCGACCGGTGAGAACGTCGGGAAGAACAGCGGCCCCAGAACCAGAGCCGCCGCGGTCCCGTAGACGAAGAAGTCGTAGAACTCGATCGCTGTCCCGGCGAGCGAGGCCGCGGCGAGCCGCGGCATGGACGGGGCGCTTACGGCGCGTACATCGTGCATGCCGCGTCAACTACCCACCGTGATCAAGGGTTACGGGGGCGCGCGGAGGTGACCACGGGACCTGGGTGCACGCCGTGGCGACCGGCGCGCAGGGCCCGCTGTCCGTGCCGGCCGGCGTGATAGACCGGGTGCGAGCAGCGGTCGTAGACGCACCGCCCCGAACGGACCGGAGGAACCGTGCCCCGCACCCTGGCCAACGCCCCGATCATGATCCTCAACGGGCCCAACCTGAACCTGCTCGGTCAGCGCCAGCCCGAGATCTACGGCAAGGAGACGCTGGCCGACGTGGAGGCCCTGTGCGTCAAGGCGGCGGCCGCGCACGGCGGCACGGTCGACTTCCGGCAGTCCAACCACGAGGGGGAACTGGTCGACTGGATCCACGAGGCGCGGCTGAACCACTGCGGGATCGTCATCAACCCCGGCGCCTACTCGCACACCTCGGTCGCCATTCTTGACGCGCTCAACGCCTGCGACGGCATGCCCGTGCTGGAGGTGCACATCTCCAACATCCACCGGCGCGAATCGTTCCGGCACCACTCCTACGTCTCGCTGCGCGCCGACGGCGTGATCGCCGGATGCGGGGTGCAGGGCTATGTGTTCGGCGTGGAGCGGGTCGCGGCGCTGGTCGGGGCGGCGCTGGCGGAGGCGTGACCCGTGCGCGGGACTACAGCCGGCCCGCCTCCACGATCCGCCGCAGGAAGCGCCGTGTGCGCTCCTGCTGCGGGTCGCCGAAGACCTGATCGGCGGTGCCGCGCTCCAGTACGACCCCGCCGTCCAGGAAGCACACCTGGTCGGCCACGTCCCGTGCGAAGCCCATCTCGTGCGTGGCGAGCACCATGGTCATGCCCTCGTCCTTCAGGCCACGCACCACCTCCAGGACCTCGCCCACCAGCTCGGGGTCGAGGGCGGCCGTGATCTCGTCCAGCAGCAACAGCCGGGGCCGCACCGCGAGGGCCCGTACGATCGCCACACGCTGCTGCTGACCGCCGCTGAGCCGGTCCGGGTAGGCGTCGGCCTTCCCGCCCAGTCCAAGGCGCTCCAGCAGTTCCCTGGCCCGTTCCTCGGCCTCCGCGCGAGAGGCGCCGTGCACCCGGCGTGGCGCCAGCGTGATGTTGTCGAGAACGGTCATGTGCGGGAAGAGGTTGTACGCCTGGAAGACGACGCCGATCCGGCGCCGTACCGCGTCCTGGTCCACGCGCGGGTCGGTGATCTCCTCGCCGTCCAGCCAGATGGCGCCGTCGTCGATCTCCTCCAGGAGGTTGGCGCAGCGCAGCAGCGTGGACTTGCCCGAGCCGGACGCGCCGATCAGCGCGGTCACCGTGTGCGGGGCGACCTCAAGACCGACGTCCCGCAGGACGACCGAGCCGCCGAAGGTCTTGCGGACGGACTCCATCCGCAACACCGGCGCGTCGCTCACACGCGTGCTGTCGGGCGTGCTCACAGGGCTCCTCCCCAGGCGCTCACAGGGACCCTCCCTGGGCCCGCCGCCGGTCCATCCGGGCCGTCACCCAGTCCGTGAACCGGGTCATCGGGATGGTCAGCGCCACGAACACCAGACCCGCGACGATGTACGGCGTGTAGTTCAGACTGCGGCCCACGATGATGTCGGCCGCTCGTACGGCGTCCACCGCACCGCCGATGGACACCAGACCGGTGTCCTTCTGGAGCGACACCAGGTCGTTGAGCAGCGGCGGCACCTGGCGGCGCACCGCCTGCGGCAGGACGACGTAGCGCAGGGCCTGCCGGTTGGTGAGGCCGAGCGAGCGGGCCGCCGCGCGCTGCGAGGGGTGGATCGACTCGATGCCGGCCCGGAACACCTCCGCCACGTACGCCGAGTACGTCAGCGTCAGCGCCGTACCGCCGAGCAGCACCGGATCGACCGTCACGCCCTGGAGCCGCAGTGCCGGCACGCCCAGGACCACGATCATCAGGTTGATGATCAGGGGCAGACCGCGGAAGAAGTCGGTGTACGCCGCCGCCAGCACCCGCAGCGGGAAGAAGACCGGGCCGCGAAGGGTCCGCGCGACGGCGATCAGCATGCCGAGGACCAGGACGGCGGCACCGCAGACCAGCAGCAGGCGGATGTTCAGCCACAGTCCTTCGAGGACCTTCGGGAACGCCTCGCGCGCGTAGTGCGCGCTGAAGAACGTCTCCTTGGTACGCGGCCAGCCCGGTGCGTCGACGACGACCAGGTAGAGCAGGGCGGCCGTGACGAGCGTCGAGAGGGCAGCGACGGCCGTGGCGCGACGGGCACGCGCGCGTTTGTAGCGCTCGCGCGCCAAACGCCGCTCGGAGGGCGTGTAACCGTCGCCCGGGACACCGTCACCGGCGCCGCCGGCCATGTCCGCCTTGCCGTCCGCCCCCTCCCGGGCCGACTCACCCTTGGTGACCGTCACTTGAGCACCGGGGCGTCGACGGCGTCCGAGAGCCACTGCTTCTCGATCCCGGCCAGCGTGCCGTCCTTGCGCAGCGCGTCGACGGCGCCGGTCACACACGAGGTCAGCGCGCTGCCCTTGTCCAGCACGAGCCCGAACTGCTCCGGCGTGCCGCCCTGGTTCTCGAACTGGCCGACGATCTTGGCGTTCGTCACCTCGGCCGCGGTGATGTAGAACGCGGTCGGCAGGTCGGTGACGATGGCGTCGACCTGGCCGTTCTTCAGCGCGGACTTGGCCTGGTCGTTCTTGGCGTAGACGGCCGCGTCCTGTGCAGGCTTCACGACGTCGGTGATGTAGTCGAGGCTCGTGGTGCCGACCTGGGCGCCCAGCTTCAGCTTCTTCAGGTCCGCGATGCCGCTCGCCTGGGCCGCTTTGCTGCCCTTCAGGGCGATGACCGCCTGGCGCACGTCGTAGTAACCGGAGGAGAAGTCCACGGCCTTCTTGCGCTCGGCGCTGATCGACACCTGGTTGATGTCGAAGTCGAAGGTCTTCACCCCGGGCGCGAACGCCTTGTTGAACGGCACGCTCTGCCACACGACGGCGCTCTTGTCGTATCCCAGTTGCTTCGCCACGGCGTAGGCGACGGCCGACTCGAAGCCCTTGCCGCTCGCCGGCTTGTCGTCCTTGAACCAGGGCTCGTACGCCGGTTCGTCCGTCGCGACCGTCAGTTTCCCGGCCGTCTTGGTGGCGAGCTTGCCCTTGGCGCAGCTCTTCGCGGCCGACCCGGACGGGGCGGCCGACGCCTTCTCCTCGGGCTGCGGAGCGCAGCCGACGGCGGTGGCGAGCAGGGCTACGGTGACGACGGCGACCGCGCGGCGCAGGGCGCGAGGGGCAGGATGCATGGCGGGAGACTGGCAGCGAACGCGGCGTCTGTCCAGGTCACGGCGGTGGTTGTCCGCATGCTGGGAAGGGGTGTTGCGGCCGTGTGAACACGGCTGTTCGCAGCCCACGCGCGCGTGCGCTGAGCCTGGGCCGCCGGCCGAGGGCGGGGTTGGAGACCGGCGGCCCCTACCGCTCAGGAGCCGTCATCCTGCGCGGGGCTGCTACCAGTTGACCGCGGCCGACCGGTCTCCGGGAGTGCGCACGGGGGCCCGGTGCGTGCGAAAGGTTCACACGGGGCGCGCACAGGGGTGGTGCACGCCGGGCGCGTGCACGGCGCGCGCTCGGCGCACGCGCAACTGCCCAGCGTGGGGCGTGTGTACGGCCTGCGCGCCGGAGCACACCCGGGGACGCGAGCCGGTCGGGGACGGGAGCCGGTCGGCACCCGCTCACCTCACCACCCGCGCGCGTGCCACTCCGGCAGATGCGGCCGTTCCGCGCCCAGCGTGGTGTCGTTGCCGTGCCCCGGATAGACCCACGTCTCGTCGGGCAGCACGTCGAAGATCTTCGTCTCCACGTCGTGGATCAGGCTGGCGAACGCCTTCGTGTCCTTGCGCGTGTTGCCGACACCGCCGGGGAAGAGACAGTCCCCGGTGAAGACGTGCGGGTGGCCGTGCGGGTCGTCGTAGACCAGCGCGATCGACCCGGGCGTGTGCCCCACCAGATGGCGCGCGGTGAGCTCCACGCGGCCCACCCTGATGACGTCGCCGTCGTCGACGAGGACGTCGGTGGGCACCGGGATGCCGGGGGCGTCGTCGCGGCCGGCGTACGTACGCGCGCCCGTGGCCGCGACGACCTCGGCGAGCGCCTGCCAGTGGTCACCGTGCTGATGCGTGGTGACGACGGACGCGATGCCGTCGTCACCGATCGTGCCGAGGAGCGCCTCCGCCTCGTTGGCGGCGTCGATCAGAAGCTGCTCGTCGGTGGCCCGGCAGCGCAGCAGATAGGCGTTGTTGTCCATCGGGCCGACCGCGATCTTGGTGATCATCAGGTCTTTCAGCTCGTGCACATCCGCCGGTCCGCCGACCCTGACCTCTCCGGAGTACGTCATGTCGGCCAGCCTATAGCGCGAGAGCCCTGGTGGACCGCCGCCCGGGGCGAGCCCGGGGACCAGGGCCGCCCTACAGCGCAGGCAGCTTCGGCAGCGCCCCGCCCCGCACCTCAAGCGCCGCCCCGTCGCGGCGCCCGGCGAGCCAGCCCACCAGGTCCGCCGGCCGGCCGCTGACCGCGATCTCGGGCTCGTCCGCCGCGCGCCCGGTGGTCCACACGCGCGTGCCGTCCGTGAAGCGGGTCGCCGGGACGTCCGGGTGCCCGGAGAACCGCTCGGCGAGGAAGCCGGCCTCCCGCTCCAGGAACTCCGCCGGAAGATCCTCCAGCTCGTACCCGATCCCGAGGTCGACGTGGTGCAGTTCGACCTCCGCCCACCGGCGGAACGGCACCCGGGACGCGGAGTCGGTGACCCCGTTGCGCAGCTCCACCGTGCGCGTCCAGTCCGCGGGCGCGTCCCCGGCCGCCTGGAAGCGGGCCGCGCTGTCCCGGACGTCGGCGACCTGCACCTCGACGGGCCGCGGGGCGTCCCGCTCGATGTCGGCGTCCCGCGTCTCGGCGCTCGCGTACATGGGGCGGCCCCGGAGGACGTTCACGAGCGCGTCCGCGTTCCGGGCGAGGTGGGCGAGGACGTGCCCGCGGCTCCAGCCCGGAAGCCGTGACGCCCCGGCGAGCGAGGCGTTGTCCATGGTGGTGACCGCGTTGAGGAGCCGATCCGTCGCTTCCCGTACACAGGCCAGGTCATGAGCGTGATCCATCATGACGCCGACCCTAGTCCGGCCACACCTTCGGGTGAAGGTGATGAACCCCGCCCGCAAATCGAATGCACGTGCTATATGGTCGAGTGCGGCGTCGGGCATGCTGGATGGTCGGGGGTTGTTATGCAACCGGGCAATCCGACCGGCGTTGTCAGTGGCTCCCCCTAGTCTGAAGAAGCACGGGGGCCCCGCCCCTGTCACTTCTCTCAAGAAAGGTGCGGACCGGCGTGGCCGACCGTCTCATCGTCCGTGGCGCGCGCGAGCACAACCTGAAGAATGTCTCGCTCGACCTGCCTCGTGACTCGCTCATCGTCTTCACGGGCCTGTCCGGGTCGGGCAAGTCCTCCCTGGCCTTCGACACGATCTTCGCCGAGGGCCAGCGCCGTTACGTGGAGTCGCTCTCCTCGTACGCACGGCAGTTCCTCGGCCAGATGGACAAGCCCGACGTCGACTTCATCGAGGGCCTCTCCCCGGCGGTCTCCATCGACCAGAAGTCGACCTCGCGCAACCCGCGCTCGACGGTCGGCACGATCACCGAGGTCTACGACTACCTGCGTCTGCTCTTCGCGCGCATCGGCAAGCCCCACTGCCCCGAGTGCGGCCGCCCGATCTCGCGCCAGTCGCCGCAGGCCATCGTGGACAGGGTCCTGGAGCTGCCGGAGGGGAGCCGCTTCCAGGTGCTGTCCCCACTGGTGCGCGAGCGCAAGGGCGAGTTCGTCGACCTGTTCGCCGACCTCCAGACCAAGGGCTACTCCCGCGCGCGTGTGGACGGCCAGACCATCCAGCTGTCCGAACCGCCGGTCCTGAAGAAGCAGGAGAAGCACACCATCGAGGTGGTCGTGGACCGCCTCACGGTGAAGGACTCCGCCAAGCGCCGTCTCACCGACTCCGTGGAGACCGCCCTCGGCCTGTCCGGCGGCATGGTCGTGCTCGACTTCGTGGATCTCCCCGAGGACGACCCCGAGCGCGAGCGCATGTACTCGGAGCACCTGTACTGCCCGTACGACGACCTGTCCTTCGAGGAGCTGGAGCCGCGCTCCTTCTCCTTCAACTCGCCCTTCGGCGCCTGCCCCGAGTGCACCGGCATCGGTACGCGCATGGAGGTCGACCCGGAGCTGATCGTCCCGGACGAGGACAAGTCCCTGGACGAGGGTGCCATCCACCCCTGGTCGCACGGCCACACCAAGGACTACTTCGGCCGTCTGATCGGCGCTCTCGCCGACGCCCTCGGCTTCCGCACGGACATCCCCTTCGCGGGCCTGCCGCAGCGTGCCAAGAAGGCCCTGCTCTACGGCCACAAGACCCAGATCGAGGTGCGCTACCGCAACCGGTACGGCCGTGAGCGGGTCTACACCACCCCCTTCGAGGGCGCGGTGCCCTTCGTCAAGCGCCGGCACAGCGAGGCCGAGAGCGACGCCAGCCGCGAGCGCTTCGAGGGCTACATGCGCGAGGTGCCCTGCCCCTCCTGCGAGGGCACGCGCCTGAAGCCGATCGTCCTCGCGGTCACGATCATGGGCAAGTCGATCGCCGAGGTCTCCGCCATGTCGATCAGCGACTGCGCGGAGTTCCTGGGCGAGCTGAAGCTGAACGCCCGCGACAAGAAGATCGCCGAACGGGTCCTGAAGGAGGTCAACGAGCGGCTGCGCTTCCTGGTCGACGTCGGCCTGGACTACCTCTCGCTCAACCGCGCGGCCGGCACCCTCTCCGGCGGCGAGGCCCAGCGCATCCGCCTCGCCACCCAGATCGGCTCCGGCCTCGTCGGCGTGCTGTACGTCCTGGACGAGCCGTCCATCGGCCTGCACCAGCGGGACAACCACCGTCTGATCGAGACCCTGGTCCGCCTGCGGGACATGGGCAACACGCTCATCGTCGTGGAGCACGACGAGGACACCATCAAGGTCGCCGACTGGATCGTGGACATCGGCCCCGGCGCCGGTGAGCACGGCGGCAAGGTCGTGCACAGCGGCTCCCTGAAGGAGCTGCTCGCCAACACCGAGTCGCAGACCGGCGCGTACCTCTCGGGCCGCAAGGCGATCCCGCTTCCCGACGTACGGCGCCCCCGCGACCCCTCCCGGCAGCTCACCGTGCACGGCGCCCGTGAGAACAACCTTCAGGACATCGACGTGTCCTTCCCGCTGGGTGTCTTCACGGCCGTCACCGGCGTCTCCGGGTCCGGCAAGTCGACCCTGGTCAACGACATCCTGTACACGCACCTGGCCCGCGAGCTGAACGGCGCCCGGACCGTCCCCGGACGGCACACGCGCGTGGACGGCGACGACCTGGTCGACAAGGTCGTGCACGTCGACCAGTCGCCGATCGGCCGCACCCCGCGGTCCAACCCGGCGACGTACACCGGTGTCTTCGACCACATCCGCAAGCTGTTCGCCGAGACCACCGAGGCGAAGGTCCGGGGCTACCAGCCCGGCCGCTTCTCCTTCAACGTCAAGGGCGGCCGCTGCGAGAACTGCGCGGGCGACGGCACCATCAAGATCGAGATGAACTTCCTTCCGGACGTCTACGTCCCGTGCGAGGTCTGCCACGGCGCCCGGTACAACCGGGAGACCCTGGAGGTCCACTACAAGGGCAAGTCCATCGCCGAGGTGTTGAACATGCCGATCGAGGAGGCCATGCACTTCTTCGAGGCGGTCCCGGCGATCTCCCGTCACCTGAGGACACTGAACGACGTCGGCCTCGGTTACGTCCGCCTCGGCCAGTCCGCCACCACCCTCTCCGGTGGTGAGGCGCAGCGCGTCAAGCTCGCCAGCGAACTTCAGAAGCGGTCCACCGGACGCACGGTCTACGTCCTGGACGAGCCGACCACCGGTCTGCACTTCGAGGACATCAGCAAGCTGCTGACGGTCCTCGGCGGACTGGTCGACAAGGGCAACACGGTCATTGTCATCGAGCACAACCTCGACGTGATCAAGACCGCCGACTGGGTCGTGGACATGGGCCCGGAGGGCGGCGCCGGCGGTGGCCTGGTGGTCGCCGAGGGCACGCCGGAGGAGATCGCCGGGGTCCCGGCGAGCCACACGGGCAAGTTCCTGCGCGAGATCCTCGGCGCCGACCGCATCAGCGACGCCGAGCCGGTGAAGGCACAGCGGGGCAGCACGACGCGCAGGACGGCCGCGGCCAAGTCCTCGGCGAGGAAGACGGTGACGGCCAAGGCCAACAACACCGCGACCAAGAAGGCCGCCACGGCCACGAAGAAGGCGACGCCCGCGAAGAAGACGACGCGGGCTCGTAAGGCCTGAGACGTTCTGCCGAGGGCGGTCAGGACGCCCTCGGCAGAAGGTCGCTGCCGGTGATCTGACACCGCATCAAAAGTTCGGCGCCCCGCGGGAACTCCCCGCGGGGCGCCGTTCGTTCCACCATCAGCCAGCCCGGTCCAGCGGTCCGACAGGTCTCCGCACACCGCAGGCCCGGCCGTACCTTGCCAACAGCACAGGGAAAGCAGACCGCTCACAGCGCGGCAGAACCGCCCAGCTCCGCCGCGTAGGGCGGCTCGGCCCCCGCCCGCGAGCAGGTGATCGCCGCCGCCCGTGCCGCGAAGCGCAGCAGCCGCGTCCAGCCCTCCGTCCCGAGGGCGGCGAGCGCTTCCGCGGACAGCGCGTCCCGCACGGCCAGCCCGTGCAGCAAGGCCGCGTTCACCGTGTCACCGGCGCCGATGGTGTCCACGACATCGACCTTCTCACCCGGCACGGAATGCTCCCCACCGTCCCGGGTGAACACGGTCAGACCGTCACCGCCCCGCGTGACCACCACGGCCGCCGGTCCCGCGGCCAGCCACTCGCTCGGGGTCCCGCCGAGCCACGCCGCGTCCTCCGCGGACAGCTTCAGCAGCGTCACCGAGGGCAGCCAGCTCTTGAAACGCGCCCGGTAGGCGTCCGCGTCCGGGATGAGTCCCGCCCGGATGTTGGGATCGAGAGCCGTGAACACCCCCTGTCCGGCAGCGGTCCGCATCAGCTCCTCGTAGCCGCTCGCCCCCGGTTCCAGGACGAGCGAGCAGGTACCGAAGGACATCGCGCGCGTACCGGCGGGTAGCGCGGCCGGGGCGGTGAACAGACGGTCGGCGGTGCCGTCGACATAGAAGGAATAGGCGGCCGAGCCGGCGGCGTCGATGGTGGCCACGGCGAGGGTCGTCGGCTCCGGCCCCCGCTGGACGCCGGACACATCGACGCCGGCCTGTCGCAGCCCGTCGAGCAGGGCCTCGCCGAAGGCGTCGTCCGACGTCCGGGAGCAGAAGGCGGTGCGGGAACCGAGCCGGCCCAGCGCCACGGCGGTGTTGTACGGGCCGCCGCCGAGCGCCGGCTTCAGGTCCGCGAGGGCACCGGGGCCCTGCGGTACCAGGTCGATCAGTGCCTCACCGGCGACGACGATCATGAGGCGGTTCCCTTCTCGGCAAGCGTGGATGGTGCGGTGGCACCGGCAACTCCGGTGCCGGGTTCCGGCTCCTCCGGGCAGCCGCAGGACGTGCGGTGGACGAACGTGCACGGCAGCCGGACCGTCCGGGCCGGCCGGTCCGGCTCGGCCAGACGGTCCAGGAGCACCCGGACGGCCTGGGCGCCCAGCTCCCGGCTGGGCTGGGCGATGGCGGTCAGCCGGGGCGAGAACAGGTCGGCCCAGGCGAAGTCGTCGAAGCAGCACAGGGCCAGGTCGTCCGGCACGGACCGGCCGTGCCGGCGCAGCGCGCGCAGCGCGCCGATGGTCATCGCGTTGTTGGCGGTGACGAGCGCCGTGGGCGGGTCGGGCAGGACGAGCAGGCCGGCCGTGGCTCGCTCGGCACCGGCGGACTCGGAGTTGCCGGAGACCAGGAGACGCTCGTCGTATGCGAGACCGGCCGCGGCGAGGCCCTGCCGGTAGCCGGAGACGCGCTCACTGGTGGTACTGAGCCCGGGCAGGCCCGCGACCAGAGCGATCCGGCGGTGTCCCAGCTCGGCGAGGTGGGTGACGAGCAGGGCCGTCGGCGCGGCACTCTCGGCACAGACCTGGTCGAAACGCGGGGTGCTCGGTGACGAGGCGGCACCATCCACACCGTCGCCCGGCGGAATGTCCTCCGTCGCGCGGGTGTCGATCAGCCGGTCCAGGAACACGGTCGGTACGGCGTGGCGACGCAGGTAGCCGACGAGGTCACCCGGGTCCGCGGACGGGGCGACGATCATGCCGTCCACCCGGCGCTCATGGAGGAGCTGCACGACCTTGCGCTCGTGCCGGGGGTCGTCGTGCGGGTCCGCGATGAGCAGGCTGTAGCCCGCCTCCAGAGCGCCGGCCTCGACACCTTGCAGGATCTCCGTGAAGTACGGGTTGCTGATGGCCGACACCGCGAGGCCGATGGAGCGGGTGCGCGAGGTCACCAGGGAGCGGGCCAGAGTGTTCGGGGTGTAGCCGAGGGTGTCCACCGCGTCGAGCACGGCCTGGCGGGTGTGGGGGAGTACCGGACGCGTGCCGTTGAGCACATGAGAGACGGTCGCCACGGAAACCCCGGCACTGCGGGCGACATCCGCCATGGTGGCCATCGCGTTCCCTTCTCCGAGCCGGCCTTACGGTCGTCCAGGCCCGGTCGTCCAGCCGCGGTCCTACAGCTCCGGTCGTCCAGCTTCCAGCCGGGACGCTATCCCATACCCCGCCTCCCGTAAACGCTTACGTAAGCGTTTACGTCACTGTGTGCCTCCTCACTCGGCGCACCCAGCTCCCCTCCAATGCCTCCAGACCGACACCGCACCCCGCCCCGGATTTCTCGCGGCCCCCGCCTCCGGACCGCCCCCTCTGCCCGGGTATCGTCGCCCTGCACACACCTTGACCAGTGGAGTTCCAGATGCCCGCCCGCTCCTCCGCGAGCCGCCGTACCGTCCTTCGAGGGGCCGCCGCGGCCCCGGTCGCCGGGCTCGCCCTGGCCGCATGCTCACCCCCGGACGGCAGTGGTTCTGCCGCGGCCACCCCCACCGCGCCGGTCGACCTCGGCGCCGAGAGCGAGGTCGCGAAGGGCGGGGCCAAGCTCTACCGGGATCACAACGTGGTGGTCAGTCGCGCCGAGGACGGCACGCTGAAGGCGTACAGCACCGTCTGCACGCACGCGGGGTGCCCCATCAACAAGCTGCAAGGGACGACCCTGGTCTGCCCGTGCCACGGCAGTGAGTTCGATGCCGTGACGGGCAAGGTGGTCCAGGCACCGGCCACCGAGCCCCTGGCGGAGCTGTCGGTGAAGGCCGCGAAGGGCAGGATCGTCGCCGGTCCGGCGGACTGACCGGAGAGCCGCGGTCCACCGGGAGCAGCGGTGCGGAACCGCGGCTCAGCGGGCGGACCGCGAGGAACCGCTCACTCCCAGTCCCAGGCGATTCCCGCGATGCCCGGCCGGATCCGGGGCTCGACCAGGTGGGCGCAGTGGTGCGGACCGGTCACGGACAGCTCCTGCCGGCCGCTGCGCGGGGCCGCGGCCGAGTGCTGGCTGAAGCGGTGGCAGCGCACCGGCAGCGTGGCCGGGTCGAAGCGCACCTGAAGCGCGTACTGGCCGCCGGGGAAGCCGAAGCGCTGGAGATACTCGCGGGACGTCCCGGCCGTGCCGTCCTCGATGCCGTACCGGAAGAGGAAGGTGTCGCCGGAGCGCAGCCGGGTACCGAAGAGCAGCTCGGCGACGAGGACGCCGGTGTCCTGGTCCCAGCTGAGGCGACCGGCGCGGCAGTTCTCCAGGGCGCGCACGGTGACGCGGCGCGGATCGCAGCCGGGGTCGCCCTGGTGGACGGCGACGAAGCGGTCGACGCCGTCCCGGTGGGCCCGCACGATGTGGTGGGCCTCGCGGCTCGCCAGCTCCCGCCGGGCGCCGATCCGCACGCATTCGTGGTGCCCCACGGTGTGCAGTCCGCCGTCCACGGACCAGCCGAGGTCGGCGGTGAGCCGGTCCACGACGCCCGAGGCCTCGATCAGGGAGCGGTAGGAGCGGCCCGCCGGACGGTCGGCCGTCGCCCGCTCGTCGGACTCGGCGAGCAGCCGGATCAGCGACTCGTCCGGCAGCTGGAGGATCTCCTCCAACGCCCGTACGGCGCGCAGCGACTCCGGGCGCTGCGGGCGGCGAGCGCCCTGTTGCCAGTAACTCAGGCTGGTGACGCCCACCTTGACCCCGTGGCGTGACAGATGGTGCTGCACGCGCTGGAGCGGCAGCCCGCGTGCGGCGATCGCGGCGCGCAGCGCCACGTGGAAGGGGCCGCCGCGCAGGGCCGTGTCCAGTTCCGCGGTGGGGACGTCCGCGTGCTCCGTGGCATGCCGCATGCCGAGGGGCCTTTCTGTGAGGTGTCGCTACGGCTGGTCAGACCGCCTGTGCGGGTGTGCGGGGCCACCCCCGTGGGCACCGCGGGCGTCCCTGGCTGGGCACGCCGCGCTCGCCCGTACGCATGTGTGCACGGCCCCGAGTTCCCCCGCATTGAAGCGTGTTGACCAGAACCCGACAACACCTCGGGCCCGGCCGTTCCGGACGGCTGGCCGGACCGTGCCGTTCCGCGGTGGGCGGAAGGAGTCGGTGGGGCTGGCGCACGTCTCATCCGGGGCCTCGCCCGAGTGGGCGGCGAAGGCGGGGCGTCACCGGCATGGCTGGAACGCGATCGTCGGACGGGCTGAGGGGACGCGGGGTGCGGCAGGCCGGGCGGGGGCCCGGTCCGCCGAGTGGGCATGCCGTCCTGCCCGGCTCCACGGCGACCGAGCCGTGGACGTCCGGCCGGCCCGCAGGCCGGAAGGGGTGCCGCGAGCCCACCGGAGGGACGCCGTACGGATGGGGGCGTTGTCCACAGGCCCGACGCGGTGTCGGTGCTCGCCAGTAGGGTGTGAGACATGGCCGACCCCTCCAGCTACCGCCCCAGGCCGGGAGACATCCCGGACTCTCCGGGGGTGTACAGGTTCCGTGACGAGCACCGCCGGGTGATCTACGTCGGAAAGGCGAAGAGCCTGCGCCAGCGCCTGGCGAACTACTTCCAGGACCTGGCGAACCTGCACCCGCGCACCCGGACGATGGTGACCACAGCAGCGTCCGTGGAGTGGACGGTGGTGTCCACGGAGGTCGAGGCGCTCCAGCTGGAGTACTCCTGGATCAAGGAGTACGACCCCCGGTTCAACGTCAAGTACCGGGACGACAAGAGCTACCCGTACCTCGCGGTCACGATGAACGAGCAGTTCCCGCGGGTTCAGGTGATGCGCGGTCACAAGAAGAAGGGCGTGCGCTACTTCGGGCCGTACGGGCACGCGTGGGCCATCCGGGACACCGTCGATCTGCTGCTGCGGGTCTTCCCGGTGCGTACCTGTTCGGCCGGCGTCTTCAAGAACGCCGCCCGCACCGGCCGGCCCTGCCTGCTCGGCTACATCGGCAAGTGCTCCGCCCCCTGCGTCGGCCGGATCACCCCCGAGGACCACCAGGAGCTGGCAGAGGAGTTCTGCGACTTCATGGCCGGCCGCACCGGCACCTACCTCCGCCGTCTGGAGAAGCAGATGATGGAGGCGGCCGAGGAGATGGAGTACGAGCGGGCGGCCCGCCTGCGCGACGACATCGGGGCCCTGAAGAAGGCCATGGAGAAGAACGCGGTCGTGCTCGCCGACGCGACCGACGCCGACCTCATCGCCGTCGCCGAGGACGAGCTGGAGGCGGCCGTGCAGATCTTCCATGTGCGCGGCGGCCGGGTCCGTGGTCAGCGCGGCTGGGTGACCGACAAGGTCGAGGAGGTCACCACCGGCGCCCTGGTCGAGCACGCACTGCAACAGCTCTACGGCGAGGAGAGCGGGGACGCGGTCCCCAAGGAGGTGCTGGTCCCGGCCCTGCCCGAGCCGGTCGAGCCGGTCCAGGAGTGGCTGACCGGCCGCCGCGGGTCGAACGTGTCACTGCGCATCCCGCAGCGCGGCGACAAGAAGGCGCTCATGGAGACCGTGGAGCGCAACGCTCAGCAGGCCCTCGCGCTGCACAAGACCAGGCGCGCCTCCGACCTGACCACGCGTTCGCGTGCGCTGGAGGAGATCGCCGAGGCGCTCGACCTGGACAGCGCGCCGCTGCGGATCGAGTGCTACGACATCTCGCATCTCCAGGGTGACGACGTGGTCGCCTCCATGGTCGTCTTCGAGGACGGCCTGCAACGCAAGAGCGAGTACCGGCGGTTCCAGATCAAGGGCTTCGCCGGGCAGGACGACGTCCGCTCCATGCACGAGGTGATCAGCCGCCGCTTCAAGCGCTACCTCGCCGAGAAGGAGCGGACGGGGGAGTGGACCGAAGGCTCCGGCGCCGACGACTCCCTCGCCGCAGGCTCCGGGACCAACGGCCCCCTGACGGCAGGCTCCGGGACCAACGGTCCCCTGACGGCAGGCTCCGGCATCGACGGCTCCCCGGCCGACGGCGACGCCGTGCTCACCGGCACCGATGTGATCACCGGTTCCCTCAAGGACGACGACGGCCGCCCCAAGAAGTTCGCCTATCCGCCTCAGCTGGTCGTGGTCGACGGCGGTCAGCCGCAGGTCGCGGCGGCCCGGCGCGCGCTGGACGAGCTGGGCATCGACGACATCGCCGTCTGCGGTCTCGCCAAGCGCCTGGAGGAGGTCTGGGTGCCCGGTGAGGACGACCCGGTGGTCCTGCCCCGGACCAGCGAGGGCCTCTATCTGCTCCAGCGCGTCCGCGACGAGGCCCACCGCTTCGCGATCACCTACCAGCGGACCAAGCGTGCCAAGCGCTTCCGCGCGGGCCCGCTGGACGACGTCCCCGGTCTCGGCGAGACCCGCAAACAGGCGCTCATCAAGCATTTCGGCTCGGTGAAGAAGCTGCGGTCCGCCACAATCGAGCAGATTCAGGAAGTGCCCGGAATAGGCCGGAAGACGGCCGAGACCATCGCCGTGGCCCTTGCCCAGGCGGCCCCGGCCGCACCCGCCGTGAACACGGCGACCGGAGAGATCATTGAGGACGAGGAACCCGACACGACGGGGGGTTCCTCGGGGGAGCCCGTGACCGCGGGCGTCCCGGACGAACGACGGGGGCAGGAGACATGACCGAGCACAACGCACAGCCCACAGCACAGCGAGATCAGTCGCAGGCACCGCGAGATCAGGCGCACAGCGACACGGGCGACGATGTCGTCCGGCACGACACCGGCCAGGACACAAGCCGGTCCGACGCCGGTCAGGACACAAGCCGGTCCGACGCCGGTCAGGACACAAGCCGGCACGACACCGGCCGGCCCGACGCCGGCCAGGACACCGGCCAGGACAACGGAGCACAGGTGAGTACGGGCAGCGAGACAGCCGGGGTCCCCGAGGCGGCCATCCCCGAGCTGGTGATCATCTCCGGCATGTCCGGGGCCGGCCGGTCCACGGCCGCGAAGTGTCTGGAGGACCTCGGCTGGTTCGTCGTCGACAACCTCCCGCCCGCCCTCATCCCCACCATGGTGGAGCTGGGAGCCCGCTCCCAGGGCAACGTGGCGCGGATCGCGGTCGTCGTGGACGTGCGCGGCCGGCGCTTCTTCGACAACCTGCGCGAGTCCCTCGCCGACCTGGACACCCGGGGCGTCACCCGGCGGATCGTCTTCCTGGAGTCCTCCGACGAGGCCCTGGTCCGCCGCTTCGAGTCGGTGCGCCGTCCGCACCCGCTCCAGGGCGACGGCCGCATCGTGGACGGCATCGCCGCCGAGCGGGAGCTGCTGCGCGAGCTGCGCGGCGACGCCGACCTGGTGATCGACACCTCCAGCCTCAACGTGCACGAGCTGCGCGCCAAGATGGACGCCCAGTTCGCGGGCGAGGAGGAGCCCGAGCTGCGGGCCACCGTGATGTCCTTCGGCTTCAAGTACGGCCTCCCGGTCGACGCCGACCTGGTCGCGGACATGCGGTTCCTGCCCAACCCGCACTGGGTCCCGGAGCTGCGCCCCTACACCGGCCTCAACGAGGAGGTCGCGGCCTATGTCTTCAACCAGCCCGGCGCGAAGGAGTTCCTCGACCGGTACGCCGAACTGCTGCGGCTCATCGCGGCCGGCTACCGGCGCGAGGGCAAGCGGTATGTGACCATCGCCATCGGCTGTACCGGCGGCAAGCACCGCTCGGTCGCGATGTCGGAGAAGCTCGCCGCCCGCCTCGCGGCCGAGGGCGTGGAGACGGTGGTCGTACACCGGGACATGGGACGGGAATGACGGAACGTACACCGCGGCTGAGCAGGCTGCGCCGGATGGTGCCCGACGCGCGCGCCGGCCGCTCGGCCGAGGCCCGCGGGGGCCGGCCCCGACGGCGCGGCGCCCAGCCCAAGGTGGTCGCGCTCGGCGGCGGCATGGGCCTGTCCGCGTCGCTCGCCGCGCTGCGCCGGATCACCGGCGACCTCACCGCCGTCGTCACCGTGGCCGACGACGGCGGCTCCAGCGGCCGGCTCCGGGACGAGCTGGGCGTGCTGCCGCCCGGCGACCTGCGCAAGGCGCTGGCCGCGCTGTGCGGGGACGACGACTGGGGCCAGACCTGGGCCCGGGTCATCCAGCACCGCTTCCAGTCCAAGGGCGAGCTGCACGAGCACGCGGTCGGCAACCTGCTGATCGTCGCCCTGTGGGAACAGCTGGGCGACCATGTGCAGGCCCTGGACCTGGTCGGCAAGCTGCTCGGCGCGCACGGGCGCGTGCTGCCCATGTCGGCCGTGCCGCTGGAGTTGCAGGCCCTGGTCAAGGGGCATGACCCGGAGCGCCCGGACGACGTGGACACGGTGCGCGGGCAGGCGACCGTGGCCCTGACGCCCGGCGAGGTGCAGTCGGTGCATCTCGTGCCCAACGACCCGCCCGCGGTCCCCGAGGCCGTGGCGGCGGTCCTGGACGCGGACTGGGTGGTGCTCGGCCCCGGCTCCTGGTTCTCCTCGGTGATCCCGCACCTGCTCGTCCCCCAGCTGCTGGACGCCCTCACCGAGACCAAGGCACGCCGTGTGCTCTCGCTGAACCTGGCGCCGCAGCCGGGAGAAACCGAGGGCTTCTCCCCGCAGCGTCATTTGGAGGTTTTGGGGCGACACGCCCCTAAACTCGCCCTGGACGTGGTGCTGGCCGACGAGGCCGCCGTGCCCGACCGCGACTCGCTCACCGAGGCCGCCAAGCGGCTGGGAGCCGCGGTCGAGCTGGCCCCGGTGGCCCGGACCGACGGATCACCCCGGCACGATCCGGAGCTGTTGGCCGCCGCGTACGACCGTATTTTTCGGATGCATGGAAGGATCGGCCCATGGCGATGACGGCAGCGGTGAAGGACGAGATCTCCCGGCTCCCCGTCACCCGGACCTGCTGCAGGAAGGCGGAGGTCTCCGCCATTCTGCGGTTCGCCGGAGGCCTCCACCTGGTGAGCGGGCGCATCGTGATCGAGGCGGAGCTGGACACCGCGATGGCGGCGCGTCGGCTCAAGCGGGACATCCTGGAGATCTTCGGGCACAGTTCCGAGCTGATCGTGATGGCGCCCGGCGGGCTGCGCCGCGGCTCGCGGTATGTCGTCCGGGTCGTCGCGGGCGGTGACCAGCTGGCGCGGCAGACGGGTCTCGTGGACGGCCGGGGCCGTCCGATCCGCGGTCTGCCCCCGCAGGTGGTCTCGGGGGCCACCTGTGACGCGGAGGCGGCCTGGCGCGGGGCCTTCCTGGCGCACGGCTCGCTGACCGAGCCCGGCCGTTCCTCCTCCCTGGAGGTGACCTGCCCGGGCCCGGAGGCGGCGCTCGCGCTGGTCGGTGCCGCCCGCAGGCTGTCGATCGCCGCGAAGGCCCGCGAGGTGCGCGGGGTGGACCGGGTGGTCGTCAGGGACGGTGACGCGATCGGCGCCCTGCTCACCCGGCTCGGCGCCCATGAGTCCGTGCTGGCCTGGGAGGAGCGCCGGATGCGCCGTGAGGTGCGGGCCACGGCCAACCGGCTCGCCAACTTCGACGACGCCAACCTGCGCCGCTCGGCCCGCGCCGCCGTGGCCGCCGGGGCCCGGGTGCAGCGCGCGCTGGAGATCCTGGGCGACGAGGTGCCCGAGCACCTGGCCGCCGCCGGGCGGCTGCGCATGGAGCACAAGCAGGCCTCCCTGGAGGAGCTGGGCGCGCTGGCCGATCCGCCGCTGACGAAGGACGCGGTCGCGGGCCGTATCCGCCGGCTGCTGGCGATGGCCGACAAGCGCGCCGCCGACCTGGGTATCCCGGGCACGGAGGCCAACCTCAGCGAGGAGCTGGCGGACAACCTGGCCGGCTGACCGGACGACACGTCAATTCGCCGGTGCCGACGGCCGTTCGGGTGGTCGGCACCGGCGTTTGCGTGTCCTTGTGACGCTCTTGACTCGATCATGAAGTGACATGAGCCTGGCAACCTGTTCGTCGCTGTGGCGGACCACCGCTAGGGGGGTTCATGAGACACAGAGCGAGATCGATCCTCGCTGTCGGCGCGCTTCTGATCGGCGGAGCGAGCCTCGCACCCATCGCCCAGGCACAGAACGGAAGTCCGGCGCCGTCCGATCCGGACGAGGTCAAGGTCTTCCGCGCCGAGGTCACGAAGCAGCAGGTACCCCTGCTGCTCAAGGCCGGGCAGGACGGCCACGAACTCGGTGAGCGGGTGAGCGGAGGCGGCAGGACCAAGGTCGAGGTCTACCTCACCGGCAAGCAGGCCGCGCAGCTGCGCAAACAGGGCGTCGACCTCACCGAGCACACCCTCTCGGCCAAGGCGGAGGCCAGGGTCGAGGACGCCGCCCAGGGCGTGTTCCGCCCGTACAGCGGAAGCGGCGGGCTCAAGGAGGAGATCCTCCGGACCGCCCAGGCCCACCCCGGCCTCACCAAGGTCGAGTCCATCGGCAGAACCCTGGGCGGCCAGGACATCCTCGCGCTCAAGCTGACCAGGAACGCGAAGAAGTCGAAGGACGGCTCCAGGCCCGCCGTGCTGTACATGTCCAACCAGCACGCGCGCGAGTGGATCACGCCGGAGATGACCCGGCGTCTGATGCACTACTACCTGGACCACTACACGACCGACCGGCGGATCAAGAAGGTCGTCGACTCGACGGAGCTGTGGTTCGTCCTCTCGGCCAACCCGGACGGGTACGACTACACCTTCAAGGACTCCGGCACCCGCCTGTGGCGCAAGAACCTGCGGGACGTCAACGGCGACGGCGTCATCAGCACGGGTGACGGCGTCGACCTCAACCGCAACTTCCCCTACAAGTGGGGCTACGACGACGAGGGTTCGTCCCCGAACCCCACCAGCCAGACCTACCGCGGCGCGAGCCCCGGCTCCGAGCCCGAGACCAAGGCACTCGACGCCTTCGAGAAGCGCGTCGGCTTCCGGTACGGCATCAACTACCACTCCGCCGCCGAACTCCTCCTCTACGGCGTCGGCTGGCAGGTGGCCACCCCGACCCCCGACGACGTCCTCTACAAGGCGCTCGCCGGCACCCCCGACAACTCCGCCGTCCCGGGCTACCACCCGCAGGTCTCCTCGGAGCTGTACACCACCAACGGCGAGGCGGACGGTCACGCGTCGAACGTCAACAGGATGGCGATGTTCACCCCGGAGATGTCGACCTGTCAGACCGCGTCGGACCTCGACCCGGACGACGCCTGGAAGAGCCAGGACTGCCAGTCGGTCTTCAACTTCCCGGACGACGAGAAGCTGATCCAGCAGGAGTTCGCCAAGAACGTCCCGTTCGCGCTCTCCGTCGCCGAGACCGCCGTACACCCCGACAAGCCGGCCTCCTCGGTCGGTCTGAGCGCCGCCGACTTCACCCCGGCCGCGTTCTCGACGTCGTACTCCCGGGGCGCGGACCAGGAGGTCTCGGTCGTCGTCCGCAAGGCGGTCCGGGACAAGGAACTCAAGTACCGCGTCAACGGCGGCCGTACGCACGACCAGGCGCTGAAGCACTGGAAGGGTGGGCAGACCTACGGCGGTGAGGACAACCTCTACTTCGACGAGTACCGCGCGAAGGTGCGGGACGGCGAGCCGGGCGACAGGGTCGAGGTGTGGTTCACCGGCCGGACCAGGAGCGGGAAGAAGGTCTCCAGCGCCCACTTCACCTACACGGTCGCGAAGCGGCCGACGGCCGACACCCTCGTGGTCGCCGAGGAGGGCACGGCCGCCACGCAGGCGCGGACGTACGTGGACGCGCTGAAGGCCGCCGGGCACCGGGCGCTCGTCTGGGACGTGGCCACGCAGGGCGCCCCGGACGCGCTCGGTGTGCTGAAGCACTTCCGGACGGTCGTGCACTACTCCGGCGCGAACGGCCCCGCCAACGCCACCCAGCTCCAGCTGCGCGCCTACCTCAACGAGGGCGGCAGGCTGATCGAGGCGGGCGAGCTGGCCGGCGGCAGCGTCGACCTCGGCGACGGCACCCTGTCGGACGACTTCAGCCAGTACTACCTGGGCGCCTACAGCCGTACGTCGACCAAGGGGGCCACCGGCTTCACCGGCTCCGGCGCGCTCGACGGCTTCACCGGCGCCCTCGGCGACGCGCCCGGCAACCCGCTCGACAAGGCCGGCACCTACGGCGTCACGTCCGACGAGCTGCCGGTCGCCACCTATCCGCAGTTCCAGAGCGCGGGCGCGGGCACCTTCGCCGGCACCGTCAACCCGTACGGGCCGTACACGGGCGCCTCCATGGCCGCCGCCGTGCACACCGACGACGCCTACAAGCGCCTCACCCGCACCATCGACCTCACCGGGGTCGTCGCCGCCGACAAGCCGGCGCTGAGCACCCGGCTGCTGTGGGACACCGAACCCGGCTACGACCACGCGGTGGTCGAGGCGCACACCGTCGGCGCCGACGACTGGACGACCCTGCCGGAGGCCGGAGGGGCCACGAAGGCGGCCGTGCCGGAGGAGTGCGGGGCCGGGTTCCTGATCGGTGAGCACCCGTGGCTGAAGCACTACCTGACGCTCACGGGCAACGCCTGCACCGCGACCGGCACCAGCGGCTCGTGGCACAGCCTCACCGGCAGTTCCGGCGGCTGGCAGCAGGTGAGCTTCGACATGAGCGCGTACGCCGGGAAGTCCGTCGAGGTCTCGGTCAGCTACATCACCGACCCCGGCAGCGGCGGGCACGGGGTCCTCGCCGACGACGCCTCGCTGGTCGTCGGCGGCACGGCGAAGGAGACCGAGGGCTTCGAGTCGT
The DNA here is from genome assembly GCF_055564375.1 of Streptomyces sp. NPDC029138. Taxonomy (NCBI): domain Bacteria; kingdom Bacillati; phylum Actinomycetota; class Actinomycetes; order Kitasatosporales; family Streptomycetaceae; genus Streptomyces; species Streptomyces sp. NPDC029138. Next base: position 24,719 of record NZ_JBVHWM010000004.1, on the reverse strand, counting down.
CCCTCGGTGCCTGGAAGGCGGCCGGACCGCCCACCGGCAGCCCGGCGGTGCTGAAGGACTGGACGCGCACCGGAACCCTGTTCCAGACGTACGGAGCGGTCACCACGGACGACACCGTGCTGCTCGGTTTCGGCCTGGAGCAGGTGCCGTCGGCGGCCGGTCGGACGGCGCTGCTGAGGAAGGCGTTCGGCTCGCTCGACAGGTGAGCGGGGCCCCTTCTCAACGGTGCGCGGACGGGCCGCGTATCAAGTGAGCCGACCCGCTCACGAACGAGTGAAAAGGGCGTCAAAAACGCGCCGCGTTCCGTAATAAATACGGGTGAATCCACTGTCGATCCGAGGCGGTCCGTACCCCTACTGGCTGGTACGGACCGCCTGCCCGTGTATGGGCCATCTCGATGTCACCCCGGGGCCTGCGGAGAGGTAGGGTCGGTGGTGGTCGGGGACATCCCAAACAGAGCTCGCCGGCACCGCATGGCCGGCGTACCAACGAGGAGATCGGTTCGTGACGATCCGCGTAGGCATCAACGGCTTCGGCCGCATCGGGCGCAACTACTTCCGCGCGCTGCTGGAGCAGGGAGCGGACATCGAGGTCGTGGCTGTCAACGACCTGGGTGACACCGCGACCACCGCCCACCTGCTCAAGTACGACACGATCCTGGGCCGCCTCAAGCAGGAGGTCTCCCACACCGCCGACACCATCACCGTCGACGGCCACACCATCAAGGTGCTCTCCGAGCGCAACCCGGCCGACATCCCGTGGGGCGAGCTGGGTGTCGACATCGTCATCGAGTCGACCGGCATCTTCACCAAGAAGGAAGACGCCGCGAAGCACATCGCCGGTGGCGCGAAGAAGGTCCTCATCTCGGCTCCGGCCAAGGACGAGGACATCACCATCGTGATGGGTGTCAACCAGGACAAGTACGACGCGGCGAACCACCACGTCATCTCCAACGCCTCCTGCACCACCAACTGTGTGGCGCCGATGGCGAAGGTCCTCGACGAGAACTTCGGCATCGTCAAGGGTCTGATGACCACGGTGCACGCGTACACGAACGACCAGCGCATCCTGGACTTCCCGCACAAGGACCTGCGCCGCGCCCGTGCCGCCGCCGAGAACATCATCCCGACCACCACCGGTGCCGCCAAGGCCACCGCCCTGGTCCTGCCGCAGCTCAAGGGCAAGCTGGACGGCATGGCCATGCGCGTCCCGGTCCCGACGGGCTCCGTCACCGACCTGGTCGTGGAGCTGGGCCGCGAGGTCACCAAGGAAGAGGTCAACGCCGCCTTCCAGAAGGCCGCCGAGGGTGAGCTGAAGGGCCTCCTCGACTACACCGAGGACCCGATCGTCTCCTCCGACATCGTCAACGCCCCGGCCTCCTGCACCTTCGACTCCTCCCTGACCATGGTCCAGGAGGGCAAGAACGTGAAGGTCATCGGCTGGTACGACAACGAGTGGGGCTACTCCAACCGCCTCGTCGACCTCACGGTCTTCGTCGGCAACCAGCTCTGATCGCTGAAGCAGGACCCCGAAGTGGGAGCAGGGCCCGTGCAGCGCACCGCCGCGCTGTCCGGGCCCTGTCCCACGTACTGACCACGTCCTTTTACGATCAGGTGCACCACGAGCCCTCCTGTAGGAGTCCACTCAATGAAGACGATCGACGAACTTCTCGCCGACGGCGTGAGCGGCAAGCGGGTCTTCGTCCGCGCCGACCTCAACGTCCCGCTGGCCGACGGGACGATCACCGACGACGGCCGCATCCGCGCCGTCCTGCCCACCGTCAAGGCCCTCGCGGAGGCGGGCGCCAAGGTGGTCGTCGCCTCGCACCTGGGCCGCCCCAAGGGCGCCCCGGACCCCGCCTTCTCGCTGCTGCCCGCCGCCGAGCGCCTCGGTGAACTGCTCGGCGCCCCGGTCGCCTTCGCCCAGGACACCGTCGGCCCCGCCGCCCACGGCGCCGTCGACGGCCTCCAGCCCGGCCAGGTCGCGGTCATCGAGAACCTGCGCTTCAACCCCGGCGAGACGTCCAAGGACGACACCGAGCGGGGCGAGTTCGCCGACCGGCTGGCCGCCCTCGCCGACGTCTACGTCGGTGACGGCTTCGGCGCCGTGCACCGCAAGCACGCCTCGGTCTACGACCTCCCGGCCCGGCTGCCGCACTACGCCGGCTACCTGATCGCCACCGAGGTCGGCGTCCTGAAGAAGCTCACCGAGGACGTCAAGCGCCCCTACGTCGTCGCGCTCGGCGGCGCCAAGGTCTCCGACAAGCTCGCCGTCATCGACCAGCTGCTCGGCAAGGCCGACCGGCTCCTCATCGGCGGCGGCATGGCCTACACCTTCCTGAAGGCCAAGGGCTACGAGGTCGGCATCTCCCTCCTCCAGGAGGACCAGGTCCCGGCCGTCGAGGAGTACATGGAGCGCGCCGAGAAGCAGGGCGTCGAGCTGCTGCTCCCCGTCGACGTCGTGGTCTCCCGGACCTTCCCGGACCTGAAGACCAAGGCGCCCACCGAGAACACCGTGGTCGACGCGGACAAGATCCCCGCCGACCAGGAGGGCCTGGACATCGGCCCGAAGACCCGAGAGCTGTACGCCTCGAAGCTCGCCGACGCCTCGACCGTCTTCTGGAACGGTCCGATGGGCGTCTTCGAGCACCCCGACTACGCCGAGGGCACCAAGGCGGTCGCCCAGGCACTCGTCGCCACGAACGGCTTCACCGTCGTCGGCGGTGGTGACTCCGCCGCGGCCGTGCGCACGCTCGGCTTCGACGAGAACGCATTCGGCCACATCTCGACCGGTGGCGGCGCCTCCCTCGAATACCTCGAGGGCAAGACGCTCCCCGGCCTCGCCGCACTGGAGGACTGACCCTTGAGCACGCGCACGCCGCTGATGGCGGGCAACTGGAAGATGAACCTCAACCACCTGGAGGCCATCGCACACGTCCAGAAGCTCGCGTTCGCCCTGGCCGACAAGGACTACGAGGCCGTCGAGGTCGCCGTCCTGCCGCCCTTCACCGACCTGCGCTCCGTGCAGACCCTGGTCGACGGCGACAAGCTCAAGATCAAGTACGGTGCCCAGGACATCTCCCAGCACGACTCCGGCGCCTACACGGGCGAGATCTCCGGCCCGATGCTGGCCAAGCTGAAGTGCACCTACGTGGTGATCGGCCACTCCGAGCGACGCCAGTACCACAACGAGACCGACGAGCTGGTCAACGCCAAGGTCAAGGCCGCCTACAAGCACGGCCTCACCCCGATCCTGTGCGTCGGCGAGGAGCTGGACGTCCGTGAGGCGGGCGACCACGTCTCCCACACCCTCGCCCAGGTCGAGGGCGGCCTGAAGGACCTGCCGGCCGAGCAGGCCGAGACCATCGTGATCGCCTACGAGCCCGTGTGGGCCATCGGCACCGGCAAGGTCTGCGGCGCCGAGGACGCCCAGGAGGTCTGCGCCGCCATCCGCGCCAAGATCGCAGAGCTGTACTCCCAGGACGTGGCCGACAAGGTCCGCGTCCAGTACGGCGGCTCCGTGAAGTCGGGCAACGTCGCCGAGATCATGGCCCAGGCCGACATCGACGGCGCCCTGGTCGGCGGTGCCTCGCTGGACGCCGACGAGTTCGTCAAGATCGTGCGCTTCCGCGACCAGTGATCATGTCCGTGAGTAGGCGGTAGCGGCGATACGTCGTACCCTTGCGGGGGCACAGCCGGGTGCTGTGCCCCCGTCGTCCATCCGAATCCGAGGAAGTTGGTCCAGCCGTGGTTTTGGGGTTCTCGATCGCCCTGATCGTCTTCAGCCTGCTGCTGATGCTGCTGGTGCTGATGCACAAGGGAAAGGGCGGCGGCCTCTCCGACATGTTCGGTGGCGGCATGCAGTCCTCCGTCGGCGGCTCCTCGGTCGCCGAGCGCAACCTCGACCGGATCACCATCGTGGTCGGCCTGCTGTGGTTCGCGTGCATCATCGTCCTCGGCATGCTGATCAAGACGAACAGCTGACACGCGAACAGCACATTCCGCACGTAAAGCCCCATGTTCGGTACGCGCTCCTGAGCGCGGCCTATCATGGGGCTTGCGTCTGGGTGTGGGGGCCGGTAACTCCAATCACTGGACGCGCGTTGGGCCTTACGTAGACTGAGGCGCTCGCAGCGAAGCGAAACGCCGACTCGCTTCGCGGCACCATCACGCAGGGAGTTACGACCGTGGCAAGTGGCAACGCGATCCGAGGAAGCCGGGTCGGGGCGGGGCCGATGGGCGAGGCCGAGCGCGGCGAGTCCGCGCCGCGTCTGCGCATCTCCTTCTGGTGCTCCAACGGGCACGAGACGCAGCCCAGCTTCGCCAGCGACGCGCAGGTACCCGAGACCTGGGACTGCCCGCGCTGCGGCTTCCCGGCCGGCCAGGACCGGGACAACCCGCCGGACCCGCCGCGCACCGAGCCGTACAAGACGCACCTGGCGTATGTACGGGAGCGGCGCAGCGACGCGGACGGCGAGGCGATCCTCGCCGAGGCGCTCGCCAAACTGCGGGGCGAGATCTAGGACTTCACCGGCCGGGGGCCTGCGGGCGCCTGGCCGGAGCCGTTTCGCCCCGCTGCGGACGGCCCGTTGTCAGTGGTGCCCTCTACGGTGTGTGCATCGGCGCATCGTGAGGGGGCAAGCGTGGCTGCGATCGGGACGGCGAGCAGGGGGACACCCGCCTGGCGCGGGGGCTTCGGCCGGCTGTGGACGGCCGCCGTGGTCTCCCGGTTCGGCGACGCGCTGCGCACGTCCGCGCTGCCGCTGCTCGCCGTGAGCCTCACCGACGAGCCCCTCGTCATCGCCTCCGTCACCGCCTGTGGCTATCTGCCCTGGCTGCTGTTCGGGCTGTTCGGCGGTGCTGTGGCGGACCGCGTCGACCAACGGCGGGCGATGTGGCTCGTGGACACGGTGCGGGGCCTGCTCGTCGCCGGTTTCGCCCTCGCCGTGGGCCTCGGGTACGCCTCCGTACCCCTGCTGATCACGCTCGCCTTCTGTCTCACCGCGCTCCAGACGCTCTTCGACAACGCCTCCACGGCCCTGTTGCCCACCCTGGTGGACCAGGAGGCCCTGGGCAGTGCGAACGCCCGGCTGATGACCGGTCAGCGGCTCGCGGGCGGACTGCTGGCGGGCCCGTTCGTGCCGCTGTTGCTGGCGGCAGGGGCGTTCATGCCGTTCGCGGCGGACGCGGGCACGTACCTGGTGGCTGCCGCACTCGTGGCGTCCCTGCGGATACGGCCGCCGGAGCGGGAGCACCGCCCGGCCGGCAGCACCCTGCGCACGGAGATCGGGGCGGGTCTGCGCGCGCTGTGGCGCGACCGGGTGCTCCGCGCGGTCTGCGTGGCCACGCTGCTGTGCAACATCGGCATGGGCGCCTTGATCGCCACGCTGGCGCTGCACGTCACCCGCTGGCTGCACGCGGGCGACACCGGCTACGTCGCCGCCATGACGGCGTACTCGGCCGGCAGCCTGACCGGCGGTTTCGTCGCCCAGTGGATCGCGCGCCGCACCGGTCGGGTGCGGGCCCTCCTGCTCGGCGGCACGCTCCAGACGGGCGCGCTGCTGCTCATCGGCTCCGTGCGGCAGGTGCCCGCCCTGGTCGCCGGGATGCTGCTGCTGGGCGCCATGAACATGGTCTGGAACGTCCACCAGGTCACCCTGATGCAGCAGCGCAGCCCCGAGGCGATGGTGGGCCGCATCGCCTCGGCCTTCCGCACCGCCTCGACCTCCGGCGCCCCGCTGGGCGCGCTGCTCGGCGGCGCCGTGGCCACCGCCTGGGGCCTCAACGCGCCGGCCCTGCTCACGGCCGCCTTCTTCACCCTGTCCGTCACCTCGCTGATACCGGTCCGCAAGGCGGACGTACCTGTTGTTGCGCCGGACGACGGCGTCACGACGGCCCGCGCCGCGCGCTGATCAATTAGGTTGGAACAGCTGGACAGGCACGAAAGAAGGCGGATGTCGGACATGAACGCAGACGGCCGTACCAGGCTCAACCAGACGCCCGAATGGACCGCTCTCGCCAAGCACCGGGAGGAGCTGGCGGACACCCACCTCAGGGACCTGTTCGCCGCCGATCCCGCGCGCGGCACCGGGTACACGCTCCAGGTCGGCGACCTCCACATCGACTACTCGAAGCACCTGGTCACCGACGAGACCCTGCGCCTGCTGCGCGAGCTGGCCGCGGCGACGGACGTCTTCGGCCTCAGGGACGCCATGTTCCGCGGCGAGAAGATCAACGTCACCGAGAACCGGGCCGTGCTCCACACCGCGCTGCGCGCCCCGCGTGACGCGGTCGTCGAGGTCGACGGCGAGAACGTGGTCCCGGCCGTGCACGCCGTGCTCGACAGGATGGGCGACTTCGCCGACCGCGTCCGTTCCGGCGCCTGGACCGGCCACACCGGCAAGCGCATCAAGAACGTGATCAACGTCGGCATCGGCGGCTCCGACCTCGGTCCCGCGATGGCCTACGAGGTGCTGCGCAGCTTCACCGACCGCGACCTCACGGTCCGCTTCGTCTCCAACGTGGACGGCGCCGACCTGCACGAGGCCACCCGGGACCTGGACCCGGCGGAGACGCTGTTCATCGTCGCCTCCAAGACCTTCACCACCATCGAGACCATCACCAACGCGACCTCCGCCCGGAAGTGGCTCCTGGACGCGCTCGGCGACCAGGCAGCGGTGGCCAAGCACTTCGTCGCGCTGTCCACGAACGCCGAGAAGGTCGCCGAGTTCGGCATCGACACGGCCAACATGTTCGAGTTCTGGGACTGGGTCGGCGGCCGGTACTCGTACGACTCCGCGATCGGCCTCTCCCTGATGATCGCCATCGGCCCGGACCGGTTCCGCGAGATGCTGGACGGCTTCCGGATCGTCGACGACCACTTCCGCACGGCGCCGGCCGAGGCCAACGTTCCGCTGCTGCTGGGTCTGTTGGGCATCTGGTACGACAACTTCCACGACGCCCAGTCGCACGCGGTGCTGCCGTACAGCCACTACCTCTCCAAGTTCACCGCCTATCTCCAGCAGCTGGACATGGAGTCCAACGGCAAGTACGTCGCCCGCGACGGCAAGCAGGTGGACTGGCAGACAGGGCCGATCGTATGGGGCACGCCCGGCACCAACGGGCAGCACGCCTACTACCAGTTGATCCACCAGGGGACCAAGCTGATCCCGGCGGACTTCATCGGCTTCGCCCGCCCCATCGCCGAGCTGAGCGGTGGACTCAAGGCCCAGCACGACCTGTTGATGGCCAACTTCTTCGCCCAGACCCAGGCGCTCGCCTTCGGCAAGACCGCCGAGGAGGTCCGCGCGGAGGGTGTCCCCGAGGAACTGGTCCCGCACAAGACCTTCCAGGGCAACCGGCCGACCACGACGATCCTCGCCCGCGAGCTGACCCCGTCCGTGCTCGGCCAGCTCGTCGCCCTCTACGAGCACAAGGTGTTCGTGCAGGGCGCGGTGTGGAACATCGACTCCTTCGACCAGTGGGGCGTGGAGCTGGGCAAGGTCCTCGCCAAGCGCGTCGAGCCCGCGCTCACCGAGGGCGCCGACGTGCCGGGCCTGGACGCGTCGACGAAGGCACTGGTCACCAAGTACCGGGAGCTGCGCGGCCGGAGCTGAACCGCACGAGCGAGCGGGCAGGCCGCAGGACCCCCAGGGTCCCGGCACCCCCATCGCCGAGATCAACGACGTACGCATCCCGGTGCGGTACAACGGCCTGCTGTTCGACGGGGCGGTCTTCGGCAGCCTGCCGAAGAAGATCCGCGAAGACCCCGGGAGCCGGCATGCCGTGTCCCCCTGAAAGGTTGGTGGCCTGAGCGGGCTCAGGCCACCGCGCTCAGCGTGTCCGCGAGCCGTCGGCGGGCCGCGCGGGTCGCGGGGAGTGTGGCCAGGGCCGCCGCCCCCAGCACGGCGGCCGAGCCCAGCAGGAGGAGCAGGCCGGGGGAGGGGGACTGGGCGATTCCGGTGCCGATGCCGCTGGAGCCGCCCTGGGCGTCGATCAGCCGGCGGGCCAGCGGCAGCCCCAGCGCCGTACCGGCGACGACCGCCGCCAGGGCCGTACAGCTCGTCGCCGTGACGGTGATCGCGGTGATCTGGCGTGGGGACATGCCGATCGCCCGGAGCGCCAGCACGTCCCGTTCGCCCTCGCGGACGCTGCCGCCGATCGCGGTGAGCAGTTCCACCAGCCCGATCAGGGCCAGGACGGCGATCAGCCCGGCGACGACACCGCGCAGCGGGTACAGCCCGTCGGCGGGGTTCGTCACGGGATGCACCTCCAGGTGGCCGTGGCCGGCCGAGGCGAGCGCGGCGGCCACGCGGTGCGGGTCGGCGCCGGGGCGCAGCCGCAGCTCGTAGAAGGCCGGGGACAGCTCCGGGTCGTTCTCGCGGAGGGTGTCCAGGGAGGTGGTGACGACCCGGCCGGCGTTGCGCGGTTCGAGGGTGCGGCCCACGATGTGCAGGATCTGCGGCCGGTCGCCCACCGTCATCCGGACCCAGTCGCCGACCCGCGCGTCCAGCAGGTCGAGCAGGCCCTGGCCGGCCACCGCCTCGTCCGGTCCGCGTGCGGCGCGGCCCTCGGCGAGGGCGTAGGGGTAGGGCTCGGCGCGGGTGCCGACGCCGCGCAGGGCGATGGTCCCGGTCTGGCCGGGGACCAGCGCGGCCACCTCGACGCCCGGGTAGGCGGCGGCGACCCGCGAGTCGTGCGCCAGTACGGCCCGTGTGCCGGGCGCGTCCAGGGCGCCGTCCGAGCGGACCGTGAGCGCCGTCGGCAGGCCCACCCGCTCGGGGCTGCTGTGGAAGCGGTCGATCGTGGTCCAGGCGCTGAGCGCCACCACGATCAGCAGCAGCGGCAACGTCAGCCGGGCCACGGTGGCCAGTGACCGGCCGCGCCCCGCGAACGCCTTGTGGCAGCCGAGGACCAGCGCCGCCGGCAGCCGCAGCCCGAGCGCCCGCCGGGCCGCCCCGCTCAGCCGTCCGCCCGTCGGCGCGGCCGGGCGCGGCACCGGGACCGGCGGCACCCGCCCCGCCCGCCAGGCCGCGAGCCCGGTGGTCAGGCCGATGAACAGCACCGCACCCGCCGGCACCGCGCACAGCGCGAGAGTGTGCCCCGGCAGTCCCTGCCACACGCCCACCGCGTCCCCGAGCCGTCCCGGCACCCGGCTGCCCAGCCCCTCGGTGAGCGCCGCCGCGGCCACCGCGCCGAGCAGTGCGTACGCCAGGTGCTGGAGCAGGAAGATCCGAACGACCTGGCCGGGCGTGAAGCCGATCGCCTTCAGCACCGACAGGTCCCGCAGATGCCCGCGGATGCGGGTCGCGATGGCCCCGTGCACCGCGAACCCGGCGGCGATCAGCGCACCCAGACCGAACAGCCCGAGCACCTGGCCCAGCAGCCGGTTGTCGCCCTGTGCCTCGGCGCGGGCCTGCTGCCAGGTGGAGACCTCGCCGACCGCGCCGGCGCCGAGCACGGTGACGGCACGCTGGACGGCGTAGTCGGTGTCGGACGGATCGCCGAGCCGCAGCCCGATGACCTGGCCGGCCGGGGCCCGCACGGCGGACGGCAGCGCCCACACCAGTCCGGGCTGCTCGCCTGGGCGGTACGGGGGTTCGGCGCTGTCCGCGATGCCCTCGACGGTGAGGGCGCGGGCCGTGCCGGGCAGCGTCAGGGTGTCGCCGGGCTCGGCCAGCAGGGCCCGGGCCAGGCTGCTCTCCAGCACCACGCCGTCCGGCGCGGCCGGGTCCAGCCAGTGCCCGGTGGTGAGCAGGGGCCGGCCGACGGAGGGCGGGTCCGGAGTGGCGCGCAGTTCCACGGAGGCGCGGGTGCCGCGGGCGGCGACGGTGGCGGACTCGGCGCGGTAGGGGCCGGCGACGGCGGTGACGCCGTCCAGCCGGGCCAGTGCGCGGGCGTCGGCGGACGGCGCGGTGTGCAGCCAGACGTGGGCGCCGCGCGCCTCGGCGAAGGTCCGCTGCCAGGGGTTCGTGGCGTAGCCGAACAGGGCGGCGGCGAGCAGCAGCGAGGCGACGATGCCGGCGGTCGCCAACACCAGGAACAGCGCCTCGCCGCGATGCGTCCGCAGGTCGGAGTGCGCCCAGCGCAGAGTGGCCCGCATGTCCCTCAGGTCCAGCACGGTCAGTCCCTCAGCTCCAGCACGCCGGAGATGCCGCTCCGCCGGGGCGGCGGCCCGCCGTCCAGGGTCGCGTCGTCGGCTATGCGGCCGTCGAAGAAGCTGATCACGCGGTCGGCGGCGCTGGCCAGCCGGGCGTCGTGGGTGACCAGCACGATGGTCTGGCCGCGCCCGTGGAAGCGGGAGAGCAGCCGCATCACCTCACGGGTGCCCTTGCTGTCCAGGCTGCCGGCCGGCTCGTCCGCGAGCAGCAGCGGCGGATGGTTGACCAGCGCCCGGGCGAGCGCGACCCGCTGCTGTTCGCCGCCGGACAGCTCACCCGGCATGCTGCGCTCCTTGCCCTCCAGACCCAGCTCGGCGAGCAGCGCCTCCCGCTCGGCGCGCGCCTTCTTCGGCGGGACGCCGGCCAGCAGCGCGGGCAGCTCCACGTTGTCGGCGACCGACAGGTTCGACACCAGGTTGAAGAACTGGAAGACGATCCCGATGGCCCTCCGGCGCTCCACGGCCCAGCGGGCCTCGCTGAAGGAGTCCGTGCACCGGCCGTCGAGCCAGACGCTGCCCTCGTCCGGCCGCTGAAGCCCGCCGAGCAGGTGCAGCAGCGTGGACTTGCCCGCGCCGGACGGCCCGGTGATCGCCAGGAACTCACCCCGGGCCACGCTGAGGTCGACCCCGCGCACGGCGTGCGCGGGCGCGCCCTCGCCGTAGTGGGTCTTCACCAGCCCCTCGGCCCGCAGCACCGGAGCGTGGCCGTCACTCACTCCAGATCCTCCAGTTCCTCCTGGCACCGCTCCAGCCAGTCGAGGTCGGCCTGTAGGTGCAGCATCGCGCCCTCGATCAGCAGCTGGGCGATTCGGTTGTCCCGGCTCTCGGCCGCGGCCAGTTTCGACAGGTTGCGCATGGTGTTGAGGTACTGGCGCCGCTGCCGGTTGATCAGGGCGATCTGGTCGGCGAGACCGGTCTGCGGGGCGAGGGCGAGCTTCATGAAGAACTCGTCCCGCACCCGCGGCTCGTCCTCGGTCTCCTCGAACCAGGCGAGCAGCGCCTCGCGCCCGGCGTCGGTGAGGTGGTAGACCTTCTTGTTGGGCCGGCTGGACTGCTCGACGTCCTCGCCCTCGATCAGCCCGGACTTCTCCAGGCGGCCGAGGGTGACGTAGATCTGGCCGACGTTCGGCTGAGGGTACGCGGCGCCCAGCAGTTGCTCAAGGTCCTGCTTCAGCTCGTAGCCGTGGGCCGGGCCGCGGGCGAGGAGTGCCAGGAGGGGCAGGCGCACTCGTGCTGTCCTCCTGTCTGCTTCATGTGCTCCAGGCCCTAGTATCGCGCATACCTAACAGGTATACATGGCCTCTGTCCCCGGGCGAGGGTGCCCGTGGTGCCGGTGTACAGGGAGGAACCTATGCGGTGGATGCGCACCGCCGGTAGGGGCCTGCTCGTTCTCCTGGTGATCATGGCCGGGTACGTGGCCTCGGGTGCCCGCGCCGACGAGGGCACGGGCGCCGGCCGAGGCCCGCTCACCCTGGCCACCGCCGGTGACCTCACCGGTTACCTCGGCCCGCTGCTCCAGGGCTGGAACCGCACCCACCCCGGCGAGAAGGTCACCCTGGTCGAGCTGCCGGACTCCGCCGACGAGACGCACGCGCAGATGACGACCGACCTGCGCGGCGGTGACCGGGGCCGGTTCGACGTCCTCAACATCGACGTCGACTGGACCTCCGAGTTCGCGGCGGCCGGCTGGATCCGCCCGCTGCCCCGCGACCGCTTCCCGCTGGACAGCTTCCTGCCGCCGGTCGTGGACACGGCGACGTACGACGGACGGCTGTACGCGGTCCCGTACGTCACGAACGCCGGGCTTCTCCTGTACCGCAAGGACATTCTCGACAAGGAGGGAGTGTCCCCGCCGCGCACCTGGGCCGAGCTGGAGCGCGATGCGAGGACCATCGCGCCGAAGTACGGTCTCGGCGGCTACGCGGGCCAGTTCCTGCCGTACGAGGGCCTCACCGTGAACGCGGCCGAGGCGGTGTACTCGGCGGGCGGCACGATCCTCGGCGGCGAGGGCACCCGGGTCACCGTCGACTCGGCCGCCGCCCGAGAGGGCATCGGCTTCCTCGCCCGTGGCGTCCGTGAGGGCTGGATTCCCGAGCGGGCGCTGACGTACAAGGAGGAGGAGTCCAAACAGGCCTTCCAGGACGGCGGGCTGCTCTTCCTGCGCAACTGGCCCTACGCCTACGCCGTCGCGTCCGCCCCGGGTTCCAGGGTCGCCGGGAAGATCGGCGCCGTACCGCTGCCCGGGCCCGACGGGCCGGGGACGAGTGTCCTCGGCGGCTCCAACCTCGCGGTCAACACCCACGCCCGGCACCCGGACTCGGCCGCGCGTCTGATCGCCTACCTCACCAGCGCGCCCGTGCAGCGCCAGGTACTCACCCGGGGCGCGCTGCCGCCCGTACGCGCCGGGCTCTACGAAGATCCCGCGCTCATCAAGCGGTTCCCCTATCTGCCGACCCTGCGCACCGCCGTCCTCACCGCCCGGCCGCGCCCCAAGAGCCCGCACTACGACCAGGTGAGCCTGGCCGTGCAGGCGGTCGTGCAGGACGCGCTCACCGGGCGCCAGACGCCCGGGCAGGCCGTGCGCCGGCTGGCGCGCGAACTCGACGCCATCGCCAGCCGCTAGCCAGGCGTCGGCCGGTCGATAGTTACTTGTTAGGTAACGCGGACGTCTCAACTGGCTTCAAGGTGCCCCGGTAAGTCCGCATATGCCGCCCCAACTCCCCAGTAGCCCCTGTTCTTTTCGTTGACATCATCGCGACACGCCTACATAACATGCATGCATGTTGAGTAAGTACCACTGGTGGCGAGACGCCGTGATCTACCAGGTGTACGTCCGCAGCTTCCTGGACAGCACCGGTGACGGCATCGGCGATCTGGCCGGCGTCCGGGCCGGGCTGCCGTACCTGAAGAAGCTCGGCGTCGACGGGATCTGGCTGAGCCCCTTCTACCCCTCGCCGCAGCACGACCACGGCTACGACGTGGCCGACTACCGCGGAGTCGACCCGCTCTTCGGCGACCTCGCCGAGTTCGACCTGCTGATGGCCGCGGCCCGGCGGCTCGGCATCAAGGTGCTGCTCGACATCGTCCCCAACCACTGCTCCAGCGAGCACCCGTGGTTCCGCGAGGCCCTGGACAGTGAGCCCGGCAGCCCGGCCCGCGCCCGTTTCCACTTCGCCGACGGCCGTGGCCCCGACGGCAGCGAGCCGCCCAACAACTGGCACGCCATGTTCGGCGGCCCGGCCTGGACCCGGGTCGACGACGGCCAGTGGTACCTGCACATGTTCACGCCCGAACAACCCGACTGGAACTGGCGCAACCCCGAGATCCCCGACGAGTTCGACCGCATCCTGCGGTTCTGGCTCGACCGGGGCGTCGACGGCTTCCGCATCGACGTCGCCGCCGGCCTGTTCAAGCACCCCGGCCTGCCCGACTCCGACGACCCGGAGGCCGACGCCCGCACCCGCGACTCGGTCAACCCGCTCGCCTGGAACCAGCCCGAGGTGCACGAGGTGTGGCGTCGCTGGCGCTCCCTCTGCGAGGAGTACGGCGCCCGGGACGGCCGCGAACGGCTGCTCGTCGGCGAGGTCTCCGTGCCCACCGCCCGCGAACACGCCCTGTACGTCCGCCCCGACGAACTCCACCAGGCCTTCTTCTTCGACCTGCTCGGCGCCCCCTGGGACGCCGACGCCTTCCGCAAGGTCATCTCCGAGGCCATGCAGGACATCGCCGGCACCGGGTCCACGGTCACCTGGGTCCTCAACAACCACGACCAGGTCCGCACCGTCACCCGCTACGGCGAACCCGCCACCGAGGGCAGCGGCCTCGGTGCCGCCCGCGCCCGCGCCGCCGCGCTGCTGATGCTGGCGCTGCCCGGAGCCGCGTACATCTACCAGGGCGAGGAACTGGGCCTGCCCGAGGTCGTCGACCTGCCCGACGACGTGCTCACCGACCCGATCTTCCGGCGCACCGGCAGCCGTGCCCGCATCCGCGACGGCTGCCGGGTGCCGCTGCCCTGGTCCGGGCAGGCCTCCCCGTTCGGCTTCACCTCCGGCGTGGAGGGCGCCAAGCCCTGGCTGCCGCAGCCGTCGTACTTCGCCGAGTACGCCACCGACCGCGCCCTCGCCGACACCCGCTCCTTCTGGCACCTGTACCGGGACGGTCTCCAGCTGCGCAAATCCCTGCCCCAGTTGGGCGAGGGCACGCTGCGCTGGCTGGACACCCCGCCGGACGTCCTCGCCTTCGTCCGTGGCGACGGCCTGGTCTGCGCCGTCAACTTCGGTACGGCCCCCGCGCCCGCGCCGGTCTCCCACACCCCCCTGCTCTCCAGCGGCCCGTGCCCGCCCGGCGTCCTGCCCGGCGCCACGGCGGCCTGGTGGCTGAACGACCTCTGATCACCCGTCCCTGATGAAAGGTCCGTCAACGATGATGCGACGACGCACGACCCTGCTCACCGGCTGCACCGCCCTCGCCCTCGCCCTCGGCGCCACCGCCTGCGGCGGCGGACCCGTCTCGGCGGGTGGCGGCGACAAGGCACTCAGCGGCCAGACGGTCACCGTGGCCGGCGTCTGGTCCGGCAGCGAGCAGAAGAACTTCCAGAAGGTGCTGGACGCCTTCACCGAGAAGACCGGCGCGAAGACCCAGTTCGTGTCGACCGGCGACAACGTCTCCACGGTCGTCGGCAGCAAGATCGAGGGCGGCAACGCGCCCGACGTCGTGATGGTCCCGCAGGTCGGCGTCCTCCAGCAGTTCGCGAAGAAGGGCTGGCTCAAGCCGCTCTCGCCGACCGCCCAGCAGACCATCGACGCCGACTACGCGCCCGTGTGGAAGAAGTACGGCAGCGTCGACGGCACCCTCTACGGCCTCTACTTCAAGGCCGCCCACAAGTCCACGGTCTGGTACAGCCCCGAGGCCCTCGCCCAGGCCGGGGTCAAGCCTCCGAAGACGTACGACGAACTGCTCAAGGCCGGGCACACCGTCTCCGACTCCGGTCTCGCCGCCTTCGCGGTCGCCGGACAGGACGGCTGGACCCTCACCGACTGGTTCGAGAACATCTACCTCTCGCAGGCCGGTCCCGAGAAGTACGACGCCCTCGCCGCCCACAAGCTCAAGTGGACCGACCCCACCGTGGTCAAGGCGCTCACCACCCTCGGCAAGCTCTTCAAGGACAGGCAGCTCCTCGCCGGCGGCCAGAAGGAGGCCCTGAACACCGACTTCCCCGGCTCGGTGGAGAAGGTGTTCGGCCCCAAGCCCGAGGCCGGCATGGTCTACGAGGGCGACTTCGTCGCCGGCGTCGCCCACGACCAGTACGGCAGGACCATCGGCAAGGACGCGAACTTCTTCCCCTTCCCCGCGGTCGACGGCGGCACGGCACCCGTCGTCAGCGGCGGCGACGCGGCCGTCGTCCTCAAGGACGCCAAGAACGCCAAGGCCGGCATGAAGCTCCTGGAGTACCTGGCCACCCCCGAGGCCGCGACCGTGTGGGCGAAGGCGGGCGGCTTCCTGTCCCCGAACAAGAAGCTCGACCTCTCGGCGTACGGTGACGACGTCACCCGCGCCACCGCCGAGTCCCTCGTGGGCGCCGGGGACTCGGTCCGCTTCGACATGTCCGACCAGGCACCGGCGGCCTTCGGCGGCACCAAGGGCACCGGCGAGTGGAAGCTCCTCCAGGACTTCCTGCGCGACCCGTCGGACCCGAAGGGCACCGCGGTGAAGCTCGAAGCCGCGGCGGCCAAGGCCTACCAGGGCTGAGCGGAACCAGACCATGACCGCCACAACTGTCGAGAAACAGCAGGCGGGCCCGCGGGCCGCCGGCCCGGCGCCCGCGCGCCGCGGCCGGCGGCGCGGCCGGCTGATCGCCCTGCTCTTCGTCTTCCCCGCGCTGCTCCTGCTCGGCGCGCTCGTCGTCTACCCGGTGCTGTTCTCCGTCGGCCGCAGCTTCTTCGACGCCTCCGGCACCCGGTTCGTCGGCGGCGACAACTACACCGGGATGTTCCGCGACCCGGCCACCCTGAAGGCCATCCGCAACACCACCATCTGGGTCGTCGTCGCCCCCGCCCTGCTCACCGGCCTCGGCCTGATCCTGGCCGTCCTGGTGGAGAAGGTCCGCTGGGCGACGGCCTTCAAGCTGCTCCTCTTCATGCCGATGGCGGTGTCCTTCCTCGCCGCCGGCATCATCTTCCGCCTCGCCTACGACGAGGACCCCGACAAGGGCGTGCTCAACGCGGCCGTCGTCTCCGTCCACGACGCCTTCAAGGGCACGTCGACCTACCCGACGGCCCGTGGCCGCACCGGACTGCTCACCCAGGACCGGGACGGCTCCTACCGTACGACCGCCTCGGCGGGCGACTCGGTGACGCTGCCGATGGTCGGCGTGCTGCCCAAGGACCTGCCCGGCGACGCCTCGCCCGCCCGTACGGCGGCCGCGCGGAAGGCCGCGCCCGGCGAACTGCGCGGTGTCGTCTACCTCGACTTCACCCCCGGCGGCGGAGGCAGGCAGGGCAAGGTCGACGCCCAGGAGAGCGGCCTGCCCGGCATGAAGGTCGAGGCGGTGCGCGACGGAAAGACGGTCGCGAGCGCGACCACCGCCGCCGACGGCTCCTTCCGCTTCTCCGGGCTGAAGGCGGGCCCGTACACGGTGAGGCTGCCGGAGTCGAACTTCGCCCCGCCCTACCAGGGCGTCTCCTGGCTCGGCCCGACCCTCGTCACCCCCGCGATCATCGGCGCCTACCTGTGGATCTGGACGGGCTTCGCGATGGTCCTGATCGGCGCGGGACTCTCCACGCTGCCCCGGGACGCGCTGGAGGCCGCCCGGATGGACGGGGCCAACGAGTGGCAGATCTTCCGCCGGATCACCGTCCCGCTGCTCGCGCCCGTGCTCACCGTGGTCTTCGTGACCCTGGTGATCAACGTGATGAAGGTCTTCGACCTCGTATACATCATCGCGCCCGGCCCGGTGCAGGAGGACGCCACCGTCCTCGCCACCCAGATGTGGCTGGTGTCCTTCGGCGGCGGCAACGACCAGGGGCTCGGCAGCGCCCTCGGCGTGCTCCTGCTGCTCCTGGTGATCCCCGCGATGGTCTTCAACGTCCGCCGTTTCCGACAGAGCCAACGATGAGGAGTCAGCGATGAACGCGATCAGGCGGAGCCTGGGCAGCGGCCTGGTGCAGGCCTTCCTGGTGGTCATCGGCCTGGTCTGGCTGACCCCCCTGGCCGGCCTGTTCCTGTCCTCCCTGCGCTCGGCCCAGGACACGGCGAAGGGCGGCTGGTGGACGGCGCTGGCCGGCCCGGGCCAGCTGTCCTTCGACAACTACTCGGCGCTGCTGAAGAACGCGGGCATCACCCAGGCCTTCTGGAACACCGTGCTGATCTCGGTGCCGGCCACCACCCTGGTCGTCGTCATAGCGGCCCTCGCCGGATACGCCTTCGCCTGGCTGGACTTCCCGCTCCGGGAACCCCTCTTCCTGCTGGTGGTGGCCCTGTTGGTGGTGCCGGTGCAGATCGGGCTGCTGCCGGTCGCCAAACTCTTCGGCGCGCTGGGCCTGTTCGGCACGATCCCCGGTGTCGTCCTCTTCCACGTCGCCTACGGCCTCCCCTTCGCCGTCTTCCTGCTCCGCAACTACTTCGCGGACATTCCGAAGGAGATGTTGGAGGCGGCCCGGATGGACGGCGGCAGCGAATGGCGCATCTTCACCCGCCTGGTCCTGCCGGTGGGCCGCCCGGCCATCGCCTCGCTCGCCATCTTCCAGTTCCTGTGGGTCTGGAACGACATGCTGGTCGCGCTGCTCTTCGCCGACAGCTCCTCCCAGCCCCTGACCGTGCAACTCCAGTCCCAGATCCGCCAGTTCGGCAGCAACATCGACGTCCTGGCACCGGGCGCGTTCCTGTCCCTGATCGTCCCGGTCGTGGTGTTCTTCGCCTTCCAGCGGCACTTCGTGCAGGGCGTGATGGCGGGATCTGTCAAGTGACGAAAGGGAAGCGGCACACTTCGTGTGCACTTCTTGCACAACAAATTCATATCGTGTCAGGTCTCCCTGGCGTGTCGGAACCCCTGAACTGATAGGGAGATATCTCCAGGGGGGCCTGTACGGGTGGATCTCCCTGTGCGCAGCTCAGGAGGTATCCGGCCCATGGCCCACCAGCGCCCGACCGTGAAGGCCGTTCTCGACGGCTGGCGGAACTCCCTGCTGGACATGGGCGGACGCAATCGGCTGCTGAATTTCCGGCACGCCAGGACGGCGACCCTGGAGGTCACCACGCCCGGCACCGACGCCCTCCTGGCGGATCTGGCGCGAGGCTGGGACTTCGCACCGGTCGTCGAACGGGGCGCCGGAGTCGGGCTGGAGAAGACCGCAGGCGAACGGGACCCCTCCACCGGCCGTGGCGTACGCCCGGGACTCGTCACCCACAAGAGCACGCAGGCGTCCCTGGACAGCGCGCTCTACCAACTGCGCCAGAAGTCCGGCCAGATGTACAACGACTACGGTCTGTGGGTGCTCTGGCTCGGCATCGGCATGCTCGACTGGCGCGAGGCCGGCGCCCAGGAGTCCAGTTCCGCGCCGCTGCTGCTGGTCCCGGTCGAACTGCGCAGGGACGGCAACCGCCGTTACCGCCTGCACGCGGCCGAGGACCAGGAGCGCATCCACAACCCGGCCCTCTCGGTGAAGCTGGAACGGCTCGGCGTGGACTGGAGTCCCGTCATCGGTACCGACGTCACCGACCTGCCCGGCGTTCTCGCCGCGGCCCGAGCGGTCGCGTCCGGCTTCAAGGGCTGGTCGGTGGCGGACCGGGCGGTGCTGGGCCTGTTCGCCTCGCACCGTGAGGCGATGTACCAGGATCTCCAGCAGAACGAGGAGCAGATTCTCGCCCACCCACTGGTGCGGGCCGTCGCCCTCGGACCCGACGCGGACGTGCCCGCCGACCTCATCGCTTTCGAACCCCCGGACGCGGACCGCATCGACGACGTCCAACTGCCCGAGCGGACGCCGCTGGTCCTCGACGCCGACGCCTCACAGCGCCAGTGCATAGCCGCCGCTCTCGACCAGCGGTCCTTCGTCATGAGCGGCCCGCCCGGCACCGGCAAGAGCCAGACCATCACCAACATGATCGCCGCGCTCATGCACGCCGGCCGTAGTGTGCTGTTCGTCAGCGAGAAGGCGGCGGCACTCGACGTCGTACGCAACCGGCTGAGGAGTGTCGGCCTCGGTGACTTCGTCATGGCGCTGCACAGCGGTGACACGAGCAAGAAGGCGGTGGCCACCGAACTCGCCCGCGTGCTGACCACCGAGGCACGGGTCACCGGAGCGGCAGAGCACGAACTGGAGCGGGCCCGCAAGCTCCGGGAAGAGTTGTCCGCGTACGCGGCGGCCATGAACGAGACCCGCGAACCACTCGGCCGCACCCTGCACGATGTGCTCGGACGTCTGGTCCTCCTGGAGCAGTCCGGCACCCCCGCGCTCGGTGCGGGGGACGCGGGGACGGTGCGCACGCTCAGCGCCGGAGCCCTCCACGAGCTCGCGGCAGCCGCCCAGGCCGTCGCCCGCGCCTGGCGCCCCGCCGCCGAGGGCGAGGCATTCCCCTGGCGCGGACTGGTCGGCGACTCCGCGCACCAGATCCTCATCGAGGCGGCTGACGCCCTCGACGGCCTGGTGACGGCGGCCGGGCGCCGCCCGTTCGCGGCCACCCAGGACGAGCCTCGCACGGCACGCGAGATCCAGCAGCTCGTCCGTTCCCTGCGCTCCCGGCTCCCGGACGAGGCGACCGCAGGCGACGGCAGTGTGCCCGACGACGCCTCGGCACAGGTGGCACAGCTCGCCGACCTGCTCGGCATGCCCAAGGCCGACCGCCCGGAGGCGGCCTTCGACCTGTGCGAGCTGGCCGACCTCACACGCGCCGACCGGCGGCCGCCGAGCGGCTGGTTCGACCCGGACGTCCTCAGCCGGGCCCACACGGCGGCACGGGAACTGCGTACGGCCCTGGACGCCGAGGCGGCCGCCCGAGCCGCCGCGTCCGACGTCTTCGGCGAGCAGGTGCTGACCCGAGCGGACCTGCCCGAACTGGCACGGCGTTTCGCCACGGATCATCAGGGCCTGATGTCCCGCTTCTCGGCGCAGTTCAAGACCGACCGGAACGCCGTGGCCGCGCTCACCCACACCGGCACCTGGAACAAGTCCCTCGTGGGGCGCCTGGAACAGGCGCTGGCCTGGCAGCGGGCCGCCACCGAGGTGACCCGGCTGGCCGACGGGCACGCGGACCTCCTCGGCAGGTACACCCCGCGCACCCCGGACGCGTGCGCGGACCTCGACGCCGCCCTGACGACGGCCGACCGTATCGCGACGCTGAGCGGCACCGCCGTACGGCGTGAACTGCTCATCGAGCACCTCGCGGACGGGACCGACATCGATCCGTTGCCCGGGCTGCTCGCGGAGAACATCCGCCGGGCGCTCGCGGCGTGGTGCGCGATCGCCTCCGCTCGCGCGGAGCGCTGGACCCGCTCCGCGACCGAACTGCTCGATCTCTTCGACGCGGACCGTCGCACCCAGCTCTCACCCGCCCTGCTCGGTCCCCTGGAGCAGGCGGGACAGGTGCTCGGCGCCCTGCGCGCCGACCCGCAGGGCCCCGAGGTGTGGCGCGCCCATCGCGACGGGCTCGCCGTGCTGACCCGGTACGGTGCCGATGCCCTCGTGGGGAGCGTGGCCGAGCGCGGACTCGACCCGCGGTGCCTGCCCGACGTGGTCGAACAGGCGACGCTGCGCGCCTGGGCCGACGACGTCCTCGCCACCGACCGGCGGCTGCGCACCACCCGCGCCACCGACCTCGACGCCCGGGTGACCGACTTCCGGGCGGCCGACAGGCGGCTGATCGCCGCTGCCGGCGGTGCCGTCATCGAGGCGTGCAACACACGCCGTCCACGCAGCTTCGCCGGCGGCTCGGGCGCGGTCATCGTCCGAGAGGCGGAGAAGAAGACCCGTCACATGCCGGTGCGTGAACTGCTCGGCCGCACCCGCGAGGTGGTGCAGGCCGTCAAGCCCTGCTTCATGATGAGCCCGCTGACGGTCAGCCAGTTCCTGCCCGCCGACTTCCACTTCGACGTCGTCGTCTTCGACGAGGCGTCCCAGGTCCGGCCGAGCGACGCGGTCAACTGCATCTACCGGGGACGCACCCTGATCGTCGCCGGTGACGAGAAGCAGCTGCCCCCCACATCGTTCTTCGACTCCTCGGTGGACGACGACTCGGACGACTACGACGACGAGGTCCCGGACTCCTTCGAGTCGCTGCTGCACGCCTGCAAGGCCGGCGCCATGCGCGAACTCCCGCTGCGCTGGCACTACCGAAGCCGCCACGAGAACCTCATCACCTTCAGCAACCACGAGTTCTACGGCAACTCGATGATCACCTTCCCAGGTGCCCTGGACGAGGGGAACGACGTCGGCGTCGCGTTCTTCGACAGCGGCGGTGTCTACGACCGGGGAGGCCGCCGGGACAACCAGGCCGAGGCGGAGTTCGTGGCGCGACGCGTCCTGCACCACTTCGACACCCGCCCCGGCAGAACGCTCGGCGTCGTCGCGCTCTCCCAGGCACAGGCATCCGCCATCGACCTCGCCGTACAACAGGCCAGGCTCGCCCGGCCCGACCTCGACCACTGCTTCACCGAGGACCGCCTCGACGGCTTCTTCGTCAAGAACCTGGAGTCGGTGCAGGGTGACGAGCGTGATGTGATGATCATGTCGGTGGGCTACGGCCCTGACGAACACGGCAAGCTGGGCCTCAACTTCGGCCCGATCAACAAGGGGGGCGGCTGGCGTCGGCTCAACGTGGCCGTGACCCGGGCCCGCTACCGCATGGAGGTCGTGGCCTCCTTCCGCGGGGCCGGCATGCCGGACAGCCCCAACGAGAGCGTCCAGTACCTGAAGCGCTACCTCGAATACGCCGAGAGCGGCCCCTCCGTCCTCGCCCGTGACGTCGTCCAGTCCGACGCCGAGCCGGACAGCCCCTTCGAGGAGTCGGTGCTCGCGGTCCTGCGCGGCTGGGGCTATCGGGTCCAGCCGCAGGTCGGCGTGGCCGGTTACCGCATCGACATCGGCGTACGCCACCCCGCGTTGCCCGGCGCCTACGCGCTCGGCATCGAGTGCGACGGTGCGATGTACCACTCCTCGAAGGCCGCCAGGGACCGGGACCGGCTGCGCGAGCAGGTCCTGAACGGGCTCGGCTGGCGTCTGCACCGCATCTGGGGCACGGACTGGTACCGCGGCCGGGCCGCCGCCGAGCAGCGGCTGCGCGAGGCCGTCGAACAGGCGCTGGCGCAGGGGCCGCTCACCGTACCGGCCGCACCCGCGCCGCCCGTTTCCCCCGTTTCCCCCTCCTCCGCATCCCTGGCGTCCACACCAGCGCCATCCGCACCGGCGGAACCCGAGCCGGGGGGAGCGGCGTCGACCGTCGTACCGCCCCCCAGGGCTCCGCAACAGCCGGAACCGCAGTACGAACGCGTCCCGGTGGACATCGCCTCCGAGCGACAGTGGAGCACCCGGTACCGGACCAGCACCGCCTCCGTGCTGCCGCGCCATGAGCTGCACACCCAGGAGGCGCGTCCCATGCTGCGTACCCTGCTGACCCAGGTCATCGGAACCGAGGGCCCCGTTCACGAGGATCTGCTGGTGCAGCGGGCCCGGGAGGCGTGGGGCGTCGGCCGGGCGGGCAGCCGGATCCGGGACAACGTCCACGAGGTGGCGCGCGCCCTGGTCCGCTCCGGCCGGGTCACCGCCGACGGGCCTTTCTACGACACCCGGGACCGCGACACGCTGAGGGCCCGGCAGCCCGAGGACGGCACCGCACCACGCAAGGTCGTGCATGTCGCTCCCGCCGAGCGACACCTGGCGCTGTACGAACTGGCCGTCGAGTGCCCGGGCATGACCCAGGACGAGCTGATCAAGCAGGCGTGCGAGTTCTTCGGCTGGCGACGCATCGGCAAGGACATCCGTGACTGCCTCGCCTCGGACGTCGCCGAGCTGCGGCGGCAGGGCAGGCTGGACGGCGACCCGGACCGGGTCAACGCGGTGCGCTGAGACGACCGATCAACGCAAAAGGGGCGGCGGGAAGATCCCGCCGCCCCTGTGCTCTCAGGCGTTCACCCGCTCACGGCGACGCCGGTGGATACAGCGACCTCGGCAGCTGGGAAGCCGCTGCCGTGTCCAGGAGCCACAGGGTGCGGGCGCGGCCGTGGGCGCCCGCTGCCGGGGCCTGGATCTCGCCCGCGCCGGACAGGGCGATGGCCACGGCCTCCGCCTTGTCCTCGCCGGCCGCGAGGAGCCAGACCTCGCGGGCCGCGCGGATCGCCGGAAGGGTGAGGGAGATCCGGGTGGGCGGCGGCTTGGGGGCGCCGTGGACGCCGACGACCGTGCGCTCGGTCTCCCGGACCGCGGGCAGCTCGGGGAAGAGCGAGGCCACGTGGGTGTCCGGGCCGACGCCCAGCATGAGGACGTCGAAGGTGGGCACCGCGCCGTGGTTCTCCGGTCCGGCCGCCTTCGCCAGCTCCGCCGCGTACGCCTCCGCCGCCGCCTCCACCTCCGTGCCGTACGGGCCGTCGGAGGCGGGCATGGCGTGCACGCGCTCCGGGTCCACCGGTACGGAGTCCAGCAGCGCCTCGCGGGCCTGCGTGACATTGCGCTCGGGGTCGCCCTCGGGGAGGTAGCGCTCGTCGCCCCACCACAGGTCGAGGCGGCCCCAGTCGATGGCGTCCCGGGCGGGAGCCGCCGCCAGCGCGGCCAGCAGGCCGTTGCCGTTGCGGCCACCCGTGAGGACCACGGACGCGGTGCCCCGGGAGGCCTGCGCGTCCACGATCTTCGTGATCAGGCGGGCCGCGGCGGCCTGCGCCATCAGTTCCTTGTCGTGGTGGACGACCAGCTGCGGAGTGCTCACTTCGCCGTCGCCTTCCTCGCCGGTGCCTTCTTCGCGGTCTTGGCCGCCGCCTTCTTCGCGGGAGCCTTGGCCGCTTCCTCGACCGGTTCCGGTTCGGCGACCGGCTCGGCCGCGGGCTCGGTGCCCGCCGCCTCGGCCGGCGCCTCGGACGCCTGCCGCGGAACCGTGTTCAGCCGCTCCACGCCATAGCGCAGCGCCGACGCGTAGGTGTCGTCCGGGTCCAGCCGGCGCAGCTCCTCCGCGATCAGCTCGGCGGTGTCCCGCCGCTTCAGCGCCACCGCGCGGGCCGGCTGGCCCTCGATGGACAGCGTGGCCAGCGAGCCGTCGGCCCGGTCCAGCACGATCGGGCCGCAGTCGGTGTCCATGCGGACGGCCGTGAGCCCCGGACCGGACGACAGCGAGCGCTTCACGGGCACGTCCAGCCGGTCCGCGAGCCACATCGCCAGCAGCTCACAGCTCGGGTTGAACTCCTCGCCCTCCACCTCGACGGCCTTCACCTCGCAGGTGACCTGGTCGAGCGCTGCCGCGAGCATGGAACGCCACGGCGTGATCCGCGTCCAGGACAGGTCGGTGTCGCCGGGCGTGTACGCCCCGGCGCGGGCCGACAGCTCCCGCACCGGCTGCTCGGCCGCGTAGGTGTCGGTGACCCG